>NZ_JBHYOB010000010.1:0-84872 GCF_042744565.1 Streptomyces sp. NPDC058812 | reverse complement strand
TTTTGTTAATTCCCCCGGGCCTCCGGGGGGGGGCCCCCCCGCCCCCCCCGGCCCCCCCCACCGTCGTACGCCGTCAGTCCTTGCCGTCGTACGCCGTCAGTCCTTGCGGTGCCTGCCGCTGTGTGCGGAGTCCGCGGCGGACTCCACGGTTACGCCCTCCCGGGCCTCGCGCTCGGCCTTCTCGCGCTCCGCCCTCTCCTCCTCGGCCTTCTCCGCCGCCTCCATCTCCGCGAACACGTCGATGGGGGCCGGCGCCTTCGCCAGGAACACCCAGGTCAGCCACACGGCGAGCAGGAACGGCGGGATCTTCAGGGTGACCAGGACCCAGCCGAGCTGCTCGGTGTCCGCCCACCAGTACAGCGGGAAGAGGATGGCGCTCTTGCCGAGCAGGATCAGGCCCCAGGCGTAGCTGGCCTTGGTGTACGCCTTCTTGCGGCCCGGGTTGCGGGTGCGCCAGGAGAGGTTCTCCTTGAAGACCGGGCCGAGGATCAGGCCGATCAGCGGCACCCCGGCCAGCGAGGTGACGATGTACGCCATTGCCAGGCCCAGGGTGTAGAGCATGCCCGGCAGATAGAAGTTCTTGGCGTTGTCGGTCATCATCGCGAAGACCACGCCGAAGGCGACGCCGAAGACCCCGCTGAACGCGTGCTTGACGGTGTCCTTCATCGCCAGCCGGACCACGACCAGCACCAGCGACACGGCGAGCGCCGCGATCGCGGACATGTGCAGGTCGTTGTTGAGGGTGAAGATGGTGACGAAGAGCAGGCCCGGCAGCACCGTCTCGACCATGCCCCGCACGCCGCCGAACGCCTCGAACAGCGCGGCCTCCGTCACCGCCCGGGCGTCGTCGGCTTCCGTGTCTTGGGTGTCTTCGGTCGGCTTGTCGAGCGACGTCACCGGCTACTCCCGTCCGAGGGGTCTCAGTTCGTATTTCGGGTTGAAGAGCACCCGGCGGCCCCGGCTCATCGAGATCCGGCCCGATGCGATGAGCTTGCGCCCCGGCTCTATGCCCACGATGGAGCGTCTGCCCAGCCACACCACGTCCAGGGCGGCGGAACCGTCGAACAGCTCGGCCTCCAGGGCCGGGACGCCCGCACGCGGTCGCAGGGTGACCGTGCGCAAGGTACCAGTAACCGACACGATCTGCCGGTCCTGACAGTCGCAGATACGGGTACAGCCGGCGGTGTCGGCGTCCTCGCGCAGTTCCTCGGACTCCAGGTCCTCCTGCGACGAGGAGAGCCGGTCGAACATGCGCCGGAACCGGCCCGCCGGCTTGTCGGAACGCGGAGCAGCACTCATATCTGAAGCGTACCGGGGCACCCCGACAGCCAGACACCCTCTCCGGGCCGGTATCGCGAGGCTCACTTCTCGAAGCGGTATCCCATGCCGGGCTCCGTGATGAAGTGCCGCGGGTGTGCCGGGTCCGCCTCCAGCTTGCGGCGCAGCTGCGCCATGTAGACCCGAAGGTAGTTCGTCTCCGTCCCGTACGACGGCCCCCACACCTCCTGCAGCAGCTGCTTCTGGCTGACCAGGCGTCCGGTGTTGCGCACCAGCACCTCCAGCAGATGCCACTCGGTGGGGGTGAGCCGTACGTCCTTCCCGTCCCGGTTCACCTTCTTCGCGGCCAGGTCGACGGTGAACTCCGCGGTGTCCACGACCACGTCGTCCTCGCCGCCCGGGACCGGTTCGGCCCGGCGGACGGCGGCGCGCAGCCGGGCCAGCAGTTCGTCCATGCCGAAGGGCTTGGTGACGTAGTCGTCGGCGCCCGCGTCTAGCGCCTCGACCTTCTCGTCGGAGGAGTGCCGGGCGGACAGCACCAGGATCGGCACCCGGGTCCAGCCGCGCAGCCCTCTGATCACCTCGACGCCGTCCATGTCGGGCAGGCCTAGGTCCAGCACCACGACGTCGGGGTGGCGGGCCGCGGCGAGCTGGAGGGCGGTGGCACCGTCGTGGGCGGCGTCGACCTCGTAGTGCCGGGCCTTGAGGTTGATCACGAGGGCACGCACGATCTGCGGTTCGTCGTCGATCACGAGCACCCGGGTCATCGGGCGGCCTGCCTTTCCGCTGTCGTGAGGTGGGGGGTTCCGGTGGGCGTTCCCGCCGCGCGGAGGGTGAGCACCATGGTGAGCCCGCCGCCGGGGGTGTCCTCGGCGTTCAGGGTGCCGC
The DNA here is from genome assembly GCF_042744565.1 of Streptomyces sp. NPDC058812. Classification (NCBI taxonomy): domain Bacteria; kingdom Bacillati; phylum Actinomycetota; class Actinomycetes; order Kitasatosporales; family Streptomycetaceae; genus Streptomyces; species Streptomyces sp. NPDC058812. Next base: position 82,706 of record NZ_JBHYOB010000010.1, on the reverse strand, counting down.
CCATCGCCTCGGCGAAGCCACGGGCCACGGCCAGGCCGAGCCCCACACCGGCGCCGCGCGGGGCGTCGCCGTAGCGCTGGAAGGGCTCGAAGATCCGGTCCTTGGCCTCGTCCGGCACCCCCGGCCCCCGGTCGACGACCCGCACCTCGACGCGGTCCGCGAGGGCGCTGGCGGCGACCAGGACGGTGCGACCGACGGGGCTGTACTTGACGGCGTTCTCCACCAGGTTGGCCATCGACCGCTCCAGGAGCCCGGCGTCGACGGCGACCATGGGCAGCGTCTCGGGGATCTCCAGTTCGGCGCTCCCCTCGGGCACCCCGCCCAGCACCATCGGCACCACCTCGTCGACGTCGATCTCGCGGATCAGCGGCGTGACCGTACCGGTCTGGAGGCGGGACATGTCGAGCAGATTGCCGACGAGGTGGTCGAGGCGGTCGGCGCCCTCCTCGATGCCCTCCAGGAGTTCCGCCTCGTCCTCCTCGGACCACGCCACGTCGTCGGACCGCAGGCTCGTGACCGCCGCCTTGATCCCGGCGAGCGGGGTACGGAGGTCGTGGCTGACGGCGGCGAGCAGCGCCGTGCGGATGCGGTTGCCCTCGGCGAGCGCGCGGGCCCGGTCGGCCTCCTCACGCAGGCGCCGCCGGTCCAGGACGACGGCGGCCTGGGCGGCGAAGGCGGCCAGCACCCGGCGGTCCTCGGCGGGCAGGACACGGCCGGTCAGCGCGAGGGCCATGTGGTCTCCGACCGGCATGTCCACGTCCGCGTCCTCGGGGCGTTCGACCGGCGGTCCCGCCCCGGCCCGGCCGGCGCAGGTCCAGGGCGCGACGTCGCCCTCCCGCTCCAGCAGGGCGGCCGACTCCATTGCGAAGGTCTCGCGGACCCGTTCCAGGAGGGCCTCCAGGCTGGTCTCGCCGCGCAGCACGTTGCCCGCGAGGAAGGAGAGGATCTCGGACTCGGCGCGCAGCCGGGCGGCCTGGTGGGTGCGGCGGGCCGCGACGTCGACGACCGAGGCCACGGAGAGCGCGACGCCCACGAATATGGCCAGCGCGAGCATGTTCCTGGGATCGGCGATGGTGATCCGGTGGACCGGGGGCGTGAAGAACCAGTTCAGCAGGAGGGAACCGACCGCCGCCGAGGCGAGCGCCGGGTACAGCCCGCCCAGCAGGGCGGCGGCCACGGTCAGCGCCAGGTAGAGCAGGACGTCGTTGGCGAGTCCGAGGTGAACGGCGTTCAGCAGCAGTGTCAGCAGCACCGGCCCGCCGAGGCCCGCGAGCCAGCCCCACGCGATCCGGGAGCGGCCGAGCCGCGCCCCCCTGGCCACCGGCAGTCCGCGGCCCTTGGCGACCTCCTCGTGGGTCACGATGTGGACGTCCAGGTCGGGGCCGGACTCGCGGGCGACGGTGGCGCCTACGCCGGGGCCGAAGACGTACTGCCAGGCCTTGCGGCGCGAGGAGCCGAGGATGATCTGGGTGGCGTTGACGCCGCGCGCGAAGTCGAGCAGGGCGGCCGGTATGTCCTCGCCGAGCACGTGGTGGAAGGTTCCGCCGAGGTCCTCCACCAGGGTGCGCTGCACCGCCAGTTCCTTCGGGGAGGCCGAGGTCAGCCCGTCGCTGCGGGCTATGTACACGGCCAGTACCTCGCCGCCGGCGCCCTTCTCCGCGAGGCGCGCGGCCCGCCGTATCAGCGTCCTGCCCTCGGGGCCGCCGGTCAGGCCGACCACGATGCGCTCGCGCGAGCCCCAGATCTTCGACACGCGGTGTTCGCTGCGGTACTGCTGCAGGTACTCGTCGACCCGGTCCGCCACCCACAGCAGGGCCAGCTCGCGCAGAGCGGTGAGGTTGCCGGGGCGGAAGTAGTTGGACAGGGCCGCGTCGACCTTGTCCGGCTGGTAGATGTTGCCGTGGGCCATGCGCCGGCGCAGTGCCTGCGGTGACATGTCGACCAGTTCGATCTGGTCCGCGCGCCGCACCACCTCGTCCGGCACGGTCTCCTGCTGTCTCACCCCGGTGATCGACTCGACGACGTCGCCGAGTGATTCCAGGTGCTGGATGTTGACGGTCGAGACCACGTCGATCCCGGCGGCCAGCAGCTCCTCGACGTCCTGCCACCGCTTGGCGTTGCGGGCACCGGGGACGTTGGTGTGGGCCAGCTCGTCCACCAGGGCCACCCGGGGGGCCCGGGCCAGCACCGCGTCGAGGTCCAGCTCCGTGAAGACCGCGCCGCGGTGCTCCAGCTCCCGGCGCGGCACCTGCTCCAGGCCGTGCAGCAGCACCTCGGTGCGCGACCTGTCGTGGTGCTCCACGAAGGCCACGACGCAGTCGGTGCCCCGCTCCGTGCGGCGGTGCGCCTCGGACAGCATGGCGTACGTCTTGCCGACGCCCGGCGCCGCGCCGAGGTAGATCCGAAGCTTGCCGCGTCCCATGGCCTCATTGTCTTCCGGTCAACGCTGATTGCGCAGCGTCGACCTTACGGCGAGCAATCCCGACAAATCGGGGTGGGGTACGGGCTGGGGGTGCTCTTTGACGGAACTCTGACGTCCGCGGCCGTCACGCCTCGGCCATCTCCCCGTCCCGCAGCTCCAGCACCCGGTCGGCGAGGTCCAGCAGCGTGGCGTCGTGGGTGGCGGCCAGGGCGGTGACCCGCTCACCGCGTACGACCGCCCGCAGCAACTCCATCACGGCGTGGCCGGTCTCCATCACGGCGTGGCCGGTCTCCATCACGGCGTGGCCGGTCTCCGCGTCCAACCGACCGGTGGGCTCGTCGGCCACGAGCAGGGCGGGGCTGTTGGCGAGGGCGAGGGTGCGGGCGCGGGCGCGGGCGATGGCGACCCTCCCCCAGTGCCTGAACGGCCTGGGGGCACCCCCAGCTGCTGGCCGCCGGACAGCTCGCCGGGCCGCTGGGCGGCGTGGTCGGCGAGGCCGACCATGGAGAGCAGCAGCTCGACGCGCGCCTCGCGCTCGCGCGGTGCGGTCCGGCGCAGCCGCATCGGTACGCCCGCGTTCTCGGCGGCCGTGAGGATCGGGAGGAGCCCGAAGGACTGGAAGACGAAGCCGACGCGGTCCCGGCGCAGGGCGAGCAGCCCGTCCTCGTCCAGCTCCGCCAGGTCGCGGCCGTCGACCTCGACCCGTCCGGCGTCGGGTACGTCGAGACCGCCGACGAGGTTGAGCAGCGTCGTCTTCCCGGACCCGGACCACCCTTGAGGTCGACCAGCTCGCCACGCGGCACCTCGAAGGAGACGCCGCGCAGGGCGTGTACGGCGGCGGCGCCGTGGCCGTACGACTTTCGCGCGCCCTCGACGCGCACCATGGTCCCGGTGACCACCTGGCTCGTGTGCCCTCCCCCGCCGGAGATCGGGCGCCGGTATCGCGAGCGGACCCTGTGCCGTTCAACGGTCCGGCCCGGATCGTCGGACGTGAGTGGCTCCCCGGCTCCCCGGCCCGTCCGGCAGGCCCTTCCGCCGTCCTGGGCATGCCCGGGACGGCGGAAGGGCCGCGCCCCGAGCGGGGCGCGGCCCTTCACGCGCGCGTGCGGACGCTCACGCGCGTACGGAAAACCGTACGGAGACTTTGCCTACCGGACCTCGGTGATCTCCGGTCCGCGCTGGAGCTGGCCCATACCGCCGGCGAAGCGGGAGCCCTCCTCCTGCTGGACGCCCTCGGGGACCATCTGCGCGTCGTTCGGCAGCTTGAGGACGATCGGGTCGCGGGGGGCCATCGGGCCGTCGCCGCGAACCACGACCGTGTCCCGGAAGATCTGCTCCAGCAGACCGGCGGCCTGCGGCTGCACCGCGCCCTGGCCAGAGATCACTCCGCGCAGGAACCAGCGGGGGCCGTCCACACCGACGAACCGTACGACCTGGAAGCCGCCCGTGCCGTCCGGCAGCTGCACCGGGACCTGGGCGCGCAGCTCCCAGCCCAGCGGGCCCTCGACCTCGTCGACGATGCCCCCTTGCTGGGTGATGCCGGAGCCGATCTCCTCGCGCACCTCGCCCCAGATGCCCTCGCGCTTGGGCGCCGCGAAACCCTGCAGCTGGATGGCGCTGTCGCGCAGCACGACGGTCGCGGCGACGATCGCGTCGCCCGCGACCTCCACGCGCAGTTCCATGCCGTCGACTCCGGGTACGAACAGGCCGCCCAGGTCCACCCGGCCCTCTGCCGGGTCGCGGACCTCGGTGCTGTCCCAGGGCCCGTCGGGCCGCGGTTCGGGCTCGAGCCGCACGCGCTCGGGCTCTTCGTCCGCCTCGGTGTCGACGCTGTCGACGACCTGCTCGGTCTCGCCGGCCGCGTCCTCGGCGGCATCCCTCTTCTTGCGACGTCCGAACACGTCACTGTCCTTCCCGGTCGGATACGACCGAAGCGTATCGATTCCCACCCGTCGGGCCGCCCTCGGCGACCTGACCGCTTGTGCCGCTTGCACGGTCCGTCCCGGCGTGGCCGCCGGTGGACCCGAAGCCCCCTCCGGCCCGCGCCGAGTCGGGAAGCTCCGCGACCTGACGGAAGCGGACCCTCTCGACCTGCTGGACGACCAGTTGGGCAATCCGGTCGAAGCGCTCGAACCGCACGCTCTCGCGCGGGTCGAGATTCACCACGATCACCTTGATCTCCCCACGGTACCCGGCATCAATCGTCCCCGGGGCATTCACGAGGGCGACACCGCAGCGGGCGGCCAGCCCGGAACGTGGGTGCACGAAGGCCGCGTACCCCTCCGGGAGCGCCACAGACACGCCCGTGGGCAGTACGGCGCGTTCGCCGGGCTTCAGTTCGCAGTCGACGGTGGTGCGCAGGTCGGCGCCCGCGTCGCCGGGCTGCGCGTACGTCGGAAGCGGTACGTCGGGGTCGACGCGGCGGATCAGGACGTCGAGTTCCGGCCTCGGCTCCCGGCTCACGGGTTCACCTCGAAGGCGCGCGTGCGGCGGACCTGGTCCGGGTCGTCCATGGCGGCGCGGATCTCCTCCTCGCGGCCGTGGTCGACGAAGTGATCGATCTTGACCTCGATGAACAGCGCGTCGGCGCGGACGGCCACGGGCCCGTCGGGGCCGCCGATCCGCCCGGTGGCGGTGGAGTAGATCTTCCGGCCGGCCACGGCGGTCACCTCGGCCTCCAGATACAGCGTCGTGTCGACGGGCACGGGCCGCAGGAAGTCCGTCTCCAGCCGTCCGGTCACCGCGATCGTGCGCAGCAGCCAGTTCAGCGAACCGAGGGTCTCGTCCAGGGCGGTTGCCAGCACGCCGCCGTGCGCCAGGCCGGGGGCGCCCTGGTGGGCGGGCTGCACGGTGAACTCGGCGGTGATCGACACGCCTTCACCCGCCCGCGCCTGGAGGTGGAGTCCGTGGGGCTGGTCGCCACCGCAGCCGAAACACTGGCCGTAGTGCGCGCCGAGCAGTTCGCCGGGGGCGGGCGCGTCGGGGTGCCGTACGGGTTTCACGGCGTCGGCGGGGGGCTGGAGACCTGGGGAAGTACCACTCACAGGCGCAGACCTTACCCGCGCGTCGGCCGAACACCGATACCGTGCCAAGCTTGGTTCATGCAGCTCTCCACCGCCCCGTACGAAGAACGCCTCACCGCGCCGCGCTCCTGGTGGCTGGTCTCCTTCCTGGTGGGGCTTTCGTTCGCCCTGATCCTGCTGCCCTTCGGCACGCTGCCGATGCTGGGCGGCCTGGCCGGCGGGACGGCGGTGGCGGCGGTGGCCGCCAGTTCGTACGGCGCGGTCCGCATCCGTGTCGTGGGCGGCTCGCTGATCGCGGGCGAGGCGAAGGTGCCGGTCTCGGCCCTGGGCGAGGCGGAGATCCTCGATCCGGAGGAGGCCCGCGCCTGGCGCACCTACAAGGCCGACACCCGTGCCTTCCTGCTGCTGCGCGCCTACATCCCGAGGGCCGTGCGCGTGATGGTCACGGATCCGCAGGACCCGACTCCGTACCTGTACCTGTCCACCCGCGAGCCGGAGCGGCTGGTGGAGGCCCTGACGGCGGCGAAGGCTGCGGCGTAGCACCCAGCGGGGTCAGTGCCCGCCGTCCCCTCCGGGGCGGCGGCCGAGCCCTTTCGGGCCGAGTCCCTTCGTGAGGGCGCCCATGTCCAGCGCGTCCCGCGGTCCCTCCAGCGCCGGGAGGTCGCCGAGGGCGCTCCACGGCACCTGCTTCTTGCGCAGGTCCGCCCGGATTCTGGCGGCCACCTTTCTGGTGTCGCGGCGGTTCATGACGGCGCCCACGGCCGCGCCCACCATGAACGGCATCAGGTTCGGCAGGTCACGCACCATCCGCTTCATGATCTGCTGACGGAGCTGGCGCTTCATGTGGCTGTTCATGGCCGAACCGAGAGTCGACGGCTTGGACACGTCGACGCCGCGCTCGTCCGACCAGGAGTTCAGATACGCGGTGCTGCGCTGCGCGAGGCCGCCGGGCGGTCGTACGCCGTAGACCTCGTGGAGTTCGGCGATCATCTTGAGTTCGATCGCCGCGACGCCGGTGATCTCGGCGGCCAGTTCCGCGGGCATCGCGGGCGGTACGGGCATCATCGCGGCCGCGCCGATCCCCGCTCCGACGGTCGCGGTGCCCTTGGCGGCGCCTGCCACCAGCCGGTCGGCGAGCTCCTCGGGTCCGAGATCGGGGAACTGCCTGCGGAGCGTCGCCAGGTCCCGTACGGGCACGCGCGGCGCCAGGTCGATGATCCGGTCGGCGAGGTGCGCCAGGGCGGCCCTGGCGCGCTGACCGCCGTTGCGGATCCCCTGTCCGGCCTTGTGCCGGAACGCCGCTGCCCGTCGCCGGGCAGCGGGTGCCGACGTCTTGGCGGTCGCCGGGAGGTCACCCCGGTCGACCACTGATTCGAGCGAGGCCGTCCCCGTATCGGTCGGGCCCCGCTCGTCGTCACGCGCGCCATAGGGACCGTCGGACGGTCCTTGGTCCGCTTCCCGCCTGGAGAAGCGGCGCTTCCAGGGAGGGGTCGAGCCAGTCACGGCCGACCCCGCCTCAGTCGCAGTCGCGGCAGATCGGCTGGCCGTTCTTCTCCCGGGCCAGCTGGCTGCGGTGGTGCACCAGGAAGCAGCTCATGCAGGTGAACTCGTCCTGCTGCTTCGGAAGTACACGGACGGCCAGTTCCTCGTTCGAGAGGTCGGCGCCGGGAAGTTCGAGGCCTTCCGCGGCCTCGAACTCGTCGACGTCGACGGCCGAGGCGGACTTGTCGTTCCGCCTCGCCTTCAGCTCTTCGAGGCTGTCCGAGTCGACATCGTCGTCGGTCTTGCGTGGAGTGTCGTAATCGGTTGCCATGGTCGCTCTCCCCCTCTGGGTGTCTGCGGGTGTCTCCAGCGCACGTAACGCGTGAGAGGCCGGACTTGTGCCCGACCCGAGGCGGAGATTTTGCCTCACATCAAGGTCTGTTACTCAATCGACACCCAACCGGACCCCTCATAAGTGATCGGCTTGGATGGCGATGGGGACCGTACACGGTCCGAATGCCGCACTTCAAAGGCGTCTCACCGTGTACTTCCCGTGATCAGGACCCCTGAAAACCAGGATTTTCCCGGCTTTCCGACAGGGTGCATGATCACGGAGAGTTGATGGCGGGAAAGCCTCCGCTGTGATCGATCACACAGGCGACTCCAGGGCCGGTGGCCTGGAAATTCCGCTCAAAGCGAACATCCTCGGGTCTCGGTGAGATGTCGGGGTCATGATCTCAGACCGGCAGCGTCACCCGCATCACGAGCCCTCCGCCCTCGCGCGGCTCTGCGTAGATGTGCCCGCCGTGCGCCCGGGCGACCGACCGCGCGATGGACAGGCCGAGGCCGACTCCCTTGTCGCTGCCCGTGCGCTCGGTGCGCAGCCGCCGGAACGGCTCGAAGAGGTTGTCGATCTCGTACGCCGGCACGACCGGGCCCGTGTTGGTGACCACCAGGACCGCCTGGCCGTTCTCGACCGCGGTGGTGACCTCCACCCAGCCCTGTCCGGCCGCGTTGTAGCGCACGGCGTTCTGCACGAGGTTCAGGGCGATCCGCTCCAGCAGGACGCCGTTGCCCTGGACCACGGCGGGCTCGCGTGTGCCGCGGATCGCCACGCCATTGGTGTCCGCCTCGACGCGCACCTGGTCGATGGCCTGGCCGGCCACCTCGGCGAGGTCCACCGGCTTGCGCTCGACGATCTGGTTGTCGCTGCGGGCGAGCAGCAGCAGACCTTCGACGAGCTGCTCGCTGCGTTCGTTGGTCGCCAGCAGTGTCTTGCCGAGCTGCTGGAGCTCCACCGGGGCGTTCGGATCGGACAGGTGCACTTCCAGGAGGGTGCGGTTGATCGCCAGCGGCGTGCGCAACTCGTGGGAGGCGTTGCCGACGAAGCGCTGCTGGGCGGTGAAGGCCCGTTGCAGCCGCTCCAGCATGTCGTCGAAGGTGTCCGCCAGCTCCTTCAGCTCGTCGTCCGGGCCGTCCAGCTCGATCCGCCGGGAGAGGTCGGAGCCCGCCACCGCGCGCGCGGTGCGGGTGATCCGGCCCAGCGGCGACAGGACGCGTCCGGCCATGGCGTAGCCGAAGGCGAAGGCGATCACGGCGAGGCCGAGCAGGGCCAGCAGCGAGCGGCTGAGCAGCTGGTCCAGCGCGACCTGGCGCTGGTGGTCGATGCAGTCGCTGATCGCGGCGTTGAACTGCGACAGCGACAGGTTGCCGTTGGTGACCCCCGGACAGTCGTTGCTCGCGACCTGGAGGTCCTGGAAGTCGACGATCTTGTAGAGCGGCTGGTTGCCGGTGCGTACCGCCTCGGCGGCCAGCAGGTAGATGATCGACAGCAGCAGGATGCCGGCGATCAGGAACATGCCGCCGTACAGCAGCGTGAGCCTTATCCGGATGGTGGGCCGCAGCCACGGCAGCGGGGTGGCCGAGCGCGGGTCCCAGGTGGGCTTCGGAGGGGCCCCGGGGGGCGCGGGTGTCGTCGCCACGGTCGATCAGATCCGGTAGCCGGAGCCGGGGACGGTGACGATGACGGGCGGCTCGCCCAGCTTGCGGCGCAGGGTCATCACGGTCACGCGCACGACGTTGGTGAACGGGTCGGTGTTCTCGTCCCAGGCCTTCTCCAGCAGTTGCTCCGCGGAGACGACCGCGCCCTCGCTGCGCATGAGCACCTCCAGCACGGCGAACTCCTTGGGCGCGAGCTGCACCTCCTGGCCGTCCCGGAAGACCTCGCGGCGGTTCGGGTCGAGCTTGATGCCGGCCCGCTCCAGGACGGGCGGCAGGGGCACGCTGGTACGCCGGCCCAGGGCGCGCACGCGCGCGATGAGCTCGCTGAACGCGAAGGGCTTGGGCAGATAGTCGTCGGCGCCGATCTCCAGGCCCTCGACCCGGTCGCTGACGTCGCCGGAGGCCGTGAGCATCAGCACGCGCGTGGGCATGCCCAGCTCGACGATCTTGCGGCACACGTCGTCGCCGTGCACGAGCGGGAGGTCGCGGTCGAGGACGACCACGTCGTAGTCGTTGACGCCGATGCGCTCCAGGGCGGCCGCACCGTCGTACACGACGTCGACGGCCATGGCCTCCCGGCGCAGTCCGGTGGCCACCGCATCGGCGAGCAGTTGCTCGTCCTCGACGACGAGTACGCGCACGTCGCTTGTCCTTCCTGTGTCCACCCGCGTAGCGCTTCTCGGCGCACGAGGGCAGGGGGCTGGTGGGTGTGTTGCCTCCATCCTGCCCTTTTCGGCCATAAGTCGGCTGTAAGACGGGTGAGGGGCCGGTGACGAACCCCGGGCGGCCTGCGCCGGAGGGGACGGCCGGGGCGGGTGGCGGGCTCGGGAATGCGAGATTTTCTCGCGCGGTTGAGGTTTCCGCGAAAGGGAGCGGGGGGAGGACGGCTTTACATCCCGCGATCACGCTCTGCCTGTACCGCGTTACCGCGCGGTACGCCGCGGTCCGCTTCCGCAGAGCGGGCGTGGGTGTCCGGCACCGTCGCCGCCCGGCAGGGCTGCGCTGGGCACTCCACCGGAGACGTGATCGTCCCTTCCGAACGGCACACCCCCGTGCCACCGACCCACGACCCAGGACGAGGGGGCGCAGCATGGACGCTTTCACCGCAGGACTTCTGCAGCGCATAAAGACGACCGAGTCCGACCTGTCCCGGGCCCGCGACGAGGGGGACGAGTTCCTCGTCGAGGTGGAGCTGGGAGAGCTCGACGACCTGCGCCGTCTCGCTGCCGAGCACGGTGTGGAGGTCGGCGCGACCGGCGTCTGATCGGCCCGTGAACGACGAGGCCCCGGCGGGATCCAGCGCCGGGGCCTTGTCGTGCGGGTTGCCGTCCGGCGGTCCATCGGGCCGGGGCGTGAGCACCGGGGCCGGTCGGCGCCGGGGCGGCGTACCGAGCCGGGTGACGACGTCGGGCCGACGATCGGGGTCGGCCGCCACGCCTGTGGGGGCCACGGGGCGACCCGCAGGGCCGTCTGCGCCGGTGCCGGGTGGCCCGGCGGGGCAGCTACGGGCCGTGACCACGCTGAGCCGGGCGGCGATCAGGTCGAGGCGCTGGGCGAGCAGTTCGGCGCCCGTGCACGAGGTGCCGGCCCCAGAGGCGCCGGACCGGGGCCCATGCCGGCCCGCAGTCGGGCTCGACCGCCGCGCCCTGAGCCGGCCGCGAGGGCGCCGCGCGGGGCCGGTGCCCGCGTCGGGCCGATCGTCGCGGTCGGCCGCCGTGCCGGTGCGGTCGCGGGTGGCAGCGCGCGGAGCCGTCTGCCGCCGCACCGCGCGGGGCCGGTGCCCGCGTCGGGCCGATCGTCGCGGTCGGCCGCCGTGCCGGTGCGGTCGCGGGTGGCAGCGCGCGGGACCGTCTGCCGCGGGGCCGGGTGTGCCCCGCGGGACGGCGTGGGCCCGGAGCGGCGCACGCCGTCCGGGGCTGACCGACGCCGTCCGCCGAACCGCCGGAGGCCTACGCGCCGAAGTCCACCAGGAGCCGCTGGAGGGGTTCGAAGACGTCCGGGGTGGCCGCGATCGTCAGGTCGCCGGACGGGCGCTCACCGGGGCGTCCACCGGTCACCGCGCCCGCCTCTCGGGCGATCAGGTCGCCCGCCGCGAGGTCCCAGGGGTGCAGACCGCGCTCGTAGTAGCCGTCGAGGCGCCCCGCGGCCACGTCGCACAGGTCGATCGCGGCCGAGCCGCCGCGCCGGATGTCGCGCACCAGCGGAATGAGCCGCCGCGCGATCTCGGCCTGTTCGGCGCGGACGTCGGCGACGTAGTTGAAGCCGGTGGAGACCAGGGCCTGGTCGAGCGGCGCCGCGGAGCGGCAGGCCAGCCTGCGTTCGCCGTCCCAGGCGCCCGTCGCCCAGGCACCACCGCCCAGTACCGCGTGATACGCCTCGCCCCGCATCGGGGCCACGACCACCCCGGCCACCCTCTCGCCGTCCCGCTCGGCGGCGACGGAGACCGCCCAGGTGGGCAGTCCGTACAGGTAGTTGACCGTGCCGTCGAGCGGGTCGATGACCCAGCGGATGCCGCTCGTGCCCTCGGTGGCGGAGCCCTCCTCGCCGAGGAACCCGTCGTCGGGGCGGCGGTCGGCGATCAGGCCGGTGATCAGCTTCTCCGCCGCGATGTCCATCTCGGTGACCACGTCGATCGGGCTGGACTTGGTGGCGGCGACCGCGAGGTCGGCCGGACGGCCGTCGCGCAGCAGCTCGCCCGCGCGGTGGGCGGCCTCCTGGGCGATCTTCAGCAGCTCGGCATGGAGGGGGTCGGGCGTCACGTCGGTCACGGGGCTCCTCACGCGTAGGGGCTGTCGGCGCCCGCGGCGGCGGGACGGGGGGCTCGGGCGGGGCAGCAGCCGACCGGGCACAGGTTGTGGCTCGCGCCGAGCGCGCCGAGGGCACACGGCGCTGTCTCCTGCCCGCGCTCGTCGGCGGCCCGCTCCAGGACGAGGTTTCGGACCGCGGCGGCGAACCGCGGGTCGGCGCCGACGGTGGCGGAACGGCGTACCGGAAGTCCCAGCTCCGCCGCCTTGGCCGTGGCCTCGGTGTCGAGGTCGTACAGGACCTCCATGTGGTCGGAGACGAAGCCGATGGGGGCCATCACCACGGCGGGGGCGCCGGCCGCGTGGCGCTCCTCCAGGTGGTCGCAGATGTCGGGCTCCAGCCACGGGATGTGCGGGGCGCCGGACCGGGACTGGTAGACGAGCTGCCAGGGGTGGTCGACGCCGGTGCGCTCGCGGACGGCGTCGGCGATCACCTGCGCCACGTCCAGGTGCTGGCGTACGTACGCCCCGCCGTCACCGTGCTCCTCGACCGGGCCGGAGGTGTCCGCGGCGGAGGTAGGGATCGAGTGGGTCGAGAAAGCGATGTGCGCGCCGTCCCGGACCTCCTCGGGCAGCTCGGCCAGGGACCGGACGACCCCGTCGACCATGGGCTCGACGAAGCCCGGGTGGTTGAAGTAGTGCCGGAGCTTGTCGATCTCCGGCAGCTCCAGTCCCTCCGCATCCAGGGCGGCGAGCGCGTCCGCGAGGTTCTCTCGGTACTGCCGGCAGCCCGAGTACGAGGCGTAGGCGCTGGTGGCCAGGACGAGGATGCGGCGGCGGCCGTCGCGGACCATCTCGCGCAGGGTGTCCGTCAGGTACGGCGCCCAGTTGCGGTTGCCCCAGTAGACCGGCAGGTCCAGGCCGTGCTCGGCGAAGTCCTTGCTCAGGGCGTCCAGCAGGGCGCGGTTCTGGTCGTTGATGGGGCTGACCCCGCCGAAGAGGAAGTAGTGCTGACCGACTTCCTTGAGGCGTTCCTTGGGGATGCCGCGCCCGCGTGTCACGTTCTCCAGGAACGGGACCACGTCGTCCGGGCCCTCCGGGCCGCCGAACGAGAGCAGGAGCAGGGCGTCGTAGGGGCTGGCATCGAGCACGTCTGGCATGTCTCGATCCTGCCACCCGGCACTGACAGCGGGAAAACGGCGGGTGCCGACCGTGCGTTTCGCCAGGTCCACGGGGCTGTTTCCGGGCGGTCGGGCGAGTAATCTGTATCGACTGCGTTCGCACCTTACTAAGCCACTTCTGAGCTGCTACTGAGCCGTTCCCGGAGACCTCGTTGCCCAGCCCCTACCGCGCCCTGTTCGCCGCCCCCGGCACCAAGGCCTTCTCGACCGCGGGCTTCCTCGGCCGGATGCCGCTGTCGATGATGGGCATCGGCGTGGTGACGATGATCTCGCAGCTCACCGGGCGGTACGGACTGGCCGGGGCCCTGTCCGCCACCATCGCGCTCGCCGCCGCCGTGGCCGGACCGCAGGTCTCCCGTCTGGTGGACCGGTACGGCCAGCGACGGGTGCTGCGCCCGGCGACCCTCGTGTCGCTCACCGCGGCGGCCGTACTGCTGCCGGCCGCGCACTACGGATGGCCGGACTGGGTGCTGTTCGTCGCCTGCGTCGGCATCGGCTGCGTGCCGAGCCTCGGCGCGATGGTCCGGGCGCGCTGGGCGGCCCTGTACCGGGGGACCCCGCGGTTGCACACCGCGTACTCCTTCGAGTCCGTGGTGGACGAGATCTGCTTCATCTTCGGGCCGATCATCTCCATCGGCCTGTCCACGGCCTGGTTCCCGGAGGCCGGGCCGCTGCTCGCAGCCTGCTTCCTGGCCACGGGCGTCTTCTGGCTGACCGCACAGCGCGCCACCGAACCGGAGCCGCATCCGCGCGAACACAAGGGCGGCGGTACCCCGCTGCGCTCCCGGGGGCTTCAGGTCCTGGTCGTCACGTTCGCGGCGACGGGGACGATCTTCGGGGCAGTCGACGTGGTCACCGTGGCCTTTGCCGAGGAGGAGGGGCACAAGGCCGCCGCCAGCCTGGTACTCGCCCTGTACGCGGCGGGTTCCTGCACGGCGGCCATGATCTTCGGGCTGATGCGCTTCCCGGGGCCGCCGGAACGGCGTTGGCTGCTGGGCGTCTGTGCGATGGCCGTGAGTATGATCCCCCTCCTACTGGTCGGAAACCTGCTGTTTCTGGCCGCGGCGCTGTTCGTTGCGGGTCTGTCCATCGCTCCGACGATGATCACGACGATGTCCCTCATCGAAGAGCACGTACCACGCACGCAGCTCACCGAAGGCATGACCTGGGTGAGCACCGGCCTCGCGGTCGGGGTCGCGCTCGGCTCCTCCGCGGGCGGCTGGGTGATCGACGCCTCCGGGGCGCGCGCGGGGTACTGGGTTCCGGCGGTGGCCGGGGCCGTCGCGGTCGCGGTCGGTTTCCTCGGGTACCGCCGGCTCAAGCGGCCGGATCCGCGTCGGGGAGGGACCGTTGAGCAGCACACGCACGGCGAGCGGGATGGCGAGCGGGAAGAACGGCACATGGCGTAACTGGGGCGGCAACGTCTCCGCGCGCCCCGCGCGGGAGGTCACTCCCGCCTCCGTCGACGAACTGGCCGAGGCCGTTCGCCGGGCGGCCGAGGACGGCCTGCGGGTCAAGGCCGTCGGCACCGGGCACTCCTTCACGTCCATAGCCGCGACGGACGGTGTGTTGATACGCCCTCAACTGTTGACCGGCATCCGCGGTATCGATCGCGACGCCATGACGGTCACGGTCGAGGCCGGCACACCGCTCAAGAGGCTCAACCTGGCCCTCGCGCGGGAGGGCCTGTCGCTGACGAACATGGGCGACATCATGGACCAGACCGTCTCCGGGGCCACCAGTACCGGCACCCACGGCACGGGCCGCGACTCGGCCTCGATCGCCGCCCAGATCCGGGGCCTGGAACTGGTCACGGCGGACGGCTCGGTGCTGACCTGTTCCGAGCGGGAGAATGCCGAGGTGTTCGCCGCCGCCCGGATCGGCCTGGGCGCGCTGGGCGTCGTCACCGCGATCACCTTCGCCGTGGAGCCGATCTTCCTGCTCACGGCCCGCGAGGAACCGATGCCGTTCGATCGTGTCCTCGCCGACTTCGACGAACTGTGGACCGAGAACGAGCACTTCGAGTTCTACTGGTTCCCGCACACCGGCAGCACCAACACCAAGCGCAACAACCGCAGCGCCGGCCCCGAGCAGCCGGTGGGGCGGCTCCAGGGCTGGTTCGAGGACGAGTTCCTGTCCAACGGCGTCTTCCAGGCGGCCAACTGGGTCGGCCGCGCGGTGCCCGCCACCGTTCCCGCGATCGCCCGGGTCTCCAGCAAGGCACTGTCCGCGCGGACGTACACGGACACCCCCTACAAGGTCTTCACATCTCCGCGCCGGGTGCGCTTCGTGGAGATGGAGTACGCCGTTCCGCGCGAGGCCGTCGTGGAGACACTGCGCGAACTGAGGACGCTGGTCGACCGGTCACGGCTCCGGATCAGCTTCCCGGTCGAGGTGCGTACGGCTCCGGCCGACGACATCACGCTGTCCACGGCATCGGGCCGCGACACCGCGTACATCGCCGTCCACATGTTCCGGGGCACGCCCTACCAGGCGTACTTCACCGCCGCCGAGCGCATCTTCACGGCGCACGAGGGGCGGCCGCACTGGGGCAAGATCCACACTCGGGACGCCGAGTACCTCTCGCGGGTGTATCCGCGCTTCGGCGAGTTCACGGAGCTGCGGGACCGTCTTGACCCTGATCGTCTGTTCCGGAACGACTACTTGCGCCGGGTTCTGGGGCCGTAGCCGAGGCGTCGGGGGCCGGGCTCGCGGCATCGCCGGAGCCGTCGGTTCCGGTGGCGTCCGGGGTGGGCGTCGGGCTGGACGCCGTACCGCCGTCCTCGGTGGAGGTGCCGCCCGACGACGTGCCGTCGCCGGTTTCGCCCGGGGTGCCGGACGGGGTGGCCGCCGGGGTGTCGCCGCCGGAGCCGGAGCCCTCCGAGCCACCGGAGTCCTGGTTGTTCTCTTTGTCCTGGTTGTTCTGATCGTCCTGGGAGTCCTTGGATCCACCGGAATCGCCCGACTCCCCCGGATTCGACGCGGACTTGCCGTGGCCGGTGAAGGCGCTGCCGACAGTGGTGCTGTGGTCGCCGCTCAGGCTCTCGCCGGAGGCGAGTTCGTACGTGGTGATCCCGGCCATGGTGACGCCGAAGACGAGGGCCGCCGCGACCACCGGGCGCTTCCAGCCAGTGGTCCGCGCACGGTAGACGGCGCCCTCGGTGAACTCGCCCGGAACCGGCGCGGCCGGCCCGCCGGCCCGCACGGTGCCGACAGTGCGCTTCACTCTCATCTGCTCGCCGGTGCGCTTGAAGAAGTGCTGGAGGACCGAGCCTCCGCACGTGGCGATGACACTGATCAGACCGGCCCCGAGGATCGTGCCGTACACGCCGAAAGAGGAGGCGAGTTTGGCGGCCACCACCGCCGCGAGGGCACTGCCTGCGACCTGGGGCACGCTCAGGTCGATCCGCTTGGACTTCACCTCCGTACGCGCATCCGTCTGGCCTGCCTCATCGGGCTTTTCACGCATCCCCGGACCTTGCCTGTCTTTCCCGTACGTGATCGATCAACTGCACGAGAAAGGGACGTGCGGACGAAACCATTAGTTCCGTTTCTGGTGATTCCGTGAAGTACACCACGTCCAAGATCGCGGGAATCGTGCCGGGGGCGGCCGAGTGCCACCCTTGACGGAAGTCGGGCGGCGCGCCAATCCACGCACGTGGCCCGAATGGAGTACTGTTGCGAGCCCTGGGTCCGGTCTCCCGACAGGGGGTTCAGGATCTCGAAGGACCGCCGGGAGGGGGCTAGTTGCACACGGTGACAGAGTTGGTCACTTAGCGTGGCGAATAGGTAACCGTGCCATAACGGCGATTCAGGGCCCGCGCCCGACACGCCGGGCAACTCGGCAAGGTTGTGGCAGGCTGCACCCGGGCAGGCCACACTCGACAGAGCGGAAGCAGCGACGCACGTGACGTCGGCAGGCACCACCCGGGAGGTCCCCATGCCCGAACTGCGTGTCGTGGCCGTCTCGAATGACGGCACACGGCTGGTGCTGAAGGCTGCGGACAGCACGGAGTACACGCTTCCGATCGACGAGCGGCTCCGGGCCGCCGTTCGCGGCGACCGTCCCCGCCTCGGCCAGATCGAGATCGAGGTGGAGAGTCATCTCCGCCCACGCGACATCCAGGCGCGTATACGTGCCGGCGCGACCGCGGAAGAGGTCGCGCAGATGGCCGGCATCCCCGTCGACCGCGTACGGCGCTTCGAGGGGCCCGTGCTGGCCGAGCGCGCCTTCATGGCGGAGCGGGCCCGCAAGACCCCCGTCCGCCGTCCCGGCGAGAACTCCGGGCCGCCCCTCGGCGAGGCCGTCCAGGAGCGGCTGCTGCTGCGCGGCGCCGACAAGGACACCGTCCAGTGGGACTCCTGGCGCCGCGACGACGGCACCTGGGAAGTTCTCCTGGTCTACCTGGTCGCGGGCGAGCCGCACTCGGCGAGCTGGACGTACGACCCGCCCCGGCGGCTCGTCCAGGCCGTCGACTCGGAGGCGCGCGCGCTGATCGGCGAGTCCGACGACCTCGCCGCGCCCGAGCCCAGCTTCCCGTTCGTCCCGCGCATCGCACGGCTGCCGCGCGACCGGCCACTGGACCGCACTCTCGACCGGGAGCAGCGGGAACGGCCGAGCCTGCCTCCGGCGCCGTCCGAGCCGGCCGAGGAGACCGCGACCGCGGCCACCGCCTCGGCCGAACGCGAACGCGACTCCCTCACCAGTCTGCTGGAGGCGGTACCGAGCTTCCGGGGCGACCTGGTGGTGCCCGAGCGCGCTCCGGAACCGACGGAGGAGCCGGTCGAGGAGCCCGAGGTGGAGGAGCCCCCGGCATCTGCGGCGTCGGCCGGTTCCGCCTATGCCGACGTGCTCATGCCGCGCTCCGTGGCCAGCCACCGCGACCGCCTCACAGGTTCCACTGACCGCCAGGCCGAGGCCGACGGCGTCCGCCCGGGCCGCCGGGCGGCGGTGCCGAGCTGGGACGAGATCGTGTTCGGGACGCGGCGGAAGAAGCAGGAGTAGGCGGTCTTCGACGAGCGGGGCCTCACTGCGGCTTCGTCGCCCCTGCCCCGGGCCGACCTGCCCCACCAGGCCCTCGCCGGCTCTGCTCGGGGCCGACCCCGCCTGCTCGGGGCCGACCCCACCTGCTCGGGACCCGGCCCCACACTCCCCTCGTCAGGCCTACTGCGGGTCCGGCCCCACGGCGACCGGCCGGCCCGGATCCGACGACCACTCCGACCACGAGCCCACGTACAGCGCCGCCGGGATGCCCGCCACCGCCAGCGCCAGCACCTCGTGGGCGCCCGACACGCCCGAGCCGCAGTACACACCCACCTCATCGTCCGCCGTCGCGCCCAACGTCTTGAAGCGGGCGCGCAGTTCCTCCGCGGGCAGGAACCTGCCGTCCGGCGCCACGTTGTCCGTCGTCGGCGCGGACACGGCGCCCGGGATGTGACCACCGACCGGATCGATCGGCTCGACCTCGCCCCGGTACCGCTCCCCCGCGCGGGCGTCGAGCAGCACCCCGGAGCGGGCCAGCGCGGCGGCCCCGTCGGCGTCCAGCAGCCCCACCGCGCCCGGCTCCGGAGTGAAGTCGCCCTCCGCGGGCGCGGGGACGTCAGCCGACAGCGGCGCCTCCCAGGCCGGCAACCCGCCGTCCAGCACCCGCACGTTCGGGTGACCCGTCCAGCGCAGCAGCCACCAGGCGCGGGCCGCCGCCCACCCCTGGCCGCCGTCGTACACGACGACCGGCCGACCGGACGACACGCCCGCGCGGCGCATCGCCGCGCCGAACACCGCCACGTCGGGCAGCGGATGCCTGCCGCCTTCTCCGGGCGCGGAGGCGAGTTCCCTGTCCAGGTCGACGAAGACCGCACCGGGAAGGTGCCCGGCGACATACTCGGCCCGGCCGTCGAACGGCGGAGCGCCGGCCGCCCTTGCCGTGCTCAGCTGCCAGCGGACGTCGAGCAGGACCGGGGGGTTCGCGTCCGCCAGTTCGGTCACGAGTCGGGATGCGGAGATGGTGGCGTTCATGGTCCCATCCTGGCGTACCGAGTGGCCGCCGCGTCGATGTCGGGCTACTCTGCCCGCCGGACAGTACCGATCACGAGGCGTACGGGTTCGGGCACATGCTGTACTACCCGTACAGCCCCGGGCTGCCCCACGGGCGCGCCCGAAACGCGCGGCACCGGATCCGGTGCCGGCATCGGCGCGAAGGTCCGTCAGCGGAATCCGTCAGGCGGAAGCGGACGCACGGCCCGCGGAGGGCCGAGAAGAGAGTGACGATGACCGACGCACGGGGGTCGGCCGGCCGGAACGGCGAGACGAACGCCCGGCGCACGCCCGGCACACCCTGCTGGGTGAGTCTCATGGTGCACGGACCGGCCACGACCCAGGAGTTCTACGGCGCGCTGTTCGGCTGGGAGTTCCAGCCCGGCCCGCAGCAGTTGGGCCCGTACGCGCGGGCCCTGATCGACGGGCGCGAGGTGGCGGGTATCGGCCAACTGCCCCCGGACCGGCATCTGCCCATCGCCTGGACGCCCTACTTCGCCTCCGACGACGTCAACCGGACGGCCGAAACGGTACGTATGTGCGGTGGCACGATCGGCGTGGGCCCGCTGGACGCGGGCGAGGCCGGCCGTCTGGCCATCGGCTCCGACCCGTCGGGCGCCGTCTTCGGCATCTGGCAGGCGGCGGCGCACCTCGGCACGGCCGTCACGGACGTGCCCGGCACACCGGCGTGGAACGAGCTGATGACCTACGAGTCGGCGAGCGTCGCCAAGTTCTACGAGACGGTGTTCGGCTTCGAACTGGTGCCGGAGGTCTCCGCCGACTTCGACTACGTGACCCTGTGCCTCGAAGGCCGCCCCGTCGCCGGCATCCACGGCGTCGGCAACGCCCTGCCCCGTGACCGGGGGCCGCACTGGGTGACGTACTTCGAGGTGGCCGACGCGGAGGAGTCCCTGGAGCACCTCGCCGATCTCGGCGGGCACGTACTCAAACCGGCCCAGGACACCGCCCGCGGCCGGTCCGCGATGGTGGCGGACCCGGAAGGGGCGCGGTTCTCACTGCTGGAAAGCCGACGGGGCCCGGCCGCGGGGCCCCGGAGTCGCTCAGGCGGGTGACACCGGCAACACGTCCGGTGACAGCGCCGCCGCACGGGCCGTCGCGGCGGTCGTACGGCGCCGGTGGTGCCGTCGGCACAACACCTCGTAGCCGATCTCGTCGGGGGACTGGGCCACGTCGCCGATGACCACCTGGGCGCCCTCGACGACCATGACGCCGCCCACGGTGCGGGCGTTGTGCGTGGCGCGGGCGCCGCACCAGCACAGGGCCTCGACCTGGAGCACCTCGACGCGGTCGGCGAGTTCGACGAGGCGCTGGGAGCCGGGGAACAGCTTGGAACGGAAGTCGGTGGTGATGCCGAAGGCGTACACGTCCATGCCGAGATCGTCGACCACGCGCGCGAGCTGGTCGATCTGGTCCGGCGCGAGGAACTGCGCCTCGTCCGCGATCACGTAGTCCGCGCGTCCGCCCTGCGAGAGGTGGTCGACGACGTAGGCGTACAGGTCCCGTCCGTCCTCGACCTCCACCGCGTCGGTGACCAGGCCGAGGCGGGAGGAGAGCTTGCCCTCGCCCGCGCGGTCGTCGCGGGTGAAGATCATGCCGGCCAGGCCGCGCGCCGAGCGGTTGTGCTCGATCTGGAGAGCCAGAGTCGACTTCCCGCAGTCCATCGTTCCGGAGAAGAAGACCAGCTCGGGCATGAGGGGTTGAGCACCTTTCGGCAGCGGCGGCGGGACGGGGGCCGGGGGCGGGGCGGGGGCCAGGGCTTCAGGAGCGTACTTCGAGCAGGGGGACGAGTTGTTCGGCAGGGGTCATCGACCCGTGGTTGCCGACCATCGCCGACTCCTTCGGCTCCCGTTCGGAGGCGATGAGCAGGACGTCGTCCCGCGCGGCGGCGATCACGTCGCCGATGCGGTCGTACACCCGGTCGTCGATGCGGGGGCCGAACCAGCCCGCCGCGACCGCCTCGTCCCGCGACGCCACCCAGAACTGCTCGCCGAGCACCTCGCGCCAGCAGGTCAGCACGTCGTTCGCCGCGCCGGGGACGGCGTAGACGTGCCGGGCGCGGCCCTCGCCGCCGAGGAGGGCGACGCCCGCCTTCAGCTCCCAGTCGTCGTCGAAGTCGATGCGGTGGTCCTCGTCGAAGGGCACGTCGACCATGCCGTGGTCGGCGGTGACGTACAGGGCGCTGCGCGGCGGCAGCTGCTCGGCGAGGCGCTGGACGAGCCGGTCGACGTGCCCGAGCTGGCCGCGCCAGGTGTCGGAGTCGACGCCGAAGCGGTGGCCGGCGCCGTCGACCTCGGCGTAGTAGGTGTAGATCAGGGCGCGGTCGGCGCCGGCCAGTTGTTCGGCGGCGCAGTCCATCCGGTCCTCGCCGGACAGCCGTCCGTGGAAGGTGCCGCCGCTGAGCGCGACCTTGGTCAGCGGGGTGTTCGCGAAGGTCGGGGAGGAGACCTGGGCGGCGCGCACGCCCGCCTCGTGGGCGAGCTGGAAGACGGTGGGGTACGGCTGCCACGGGCCCGGTGCCGTCCACGGCTGCCAGCGCAGCTGGTTCATCAGCGCGCCGGTGGCGGGATCGCGCACGGTGTAGCCGGGCAGGCCGTGGGCGCCGGGTGGCAGGCCGGTGCCGACGGAGGCGAGGGAAGTCGCGGTGGTCGCCGGGTAGCCGGCGGTGATCGGGCGACCGGTGCCCCCGCGTGAGCTGCCCAGCAGCGAGCTGAGGAAGGGGGCGTCCTCCGGGTGCGCCCGCAGCTGCTCCCACCCGAGGCCGTCGATCAGGAACACGCAGTTCCGGTCGGCGGGGGTCAGCTCTGTGATGCCCGCGGTCATGCCGGGGACGCCGAGGCCGGCGGCCAGGGTGGGCAGCAGGTCGGCGAGCGAGCCCGTGCCGTACTCGGGTACGGGGGCGGAGTCGACGGGGAGGGGCTCCGGGTCGGTGTCCCAGGCGGCGGGCTGCACCATCAGCGGGCGGAATCCGCGGTCGCCTCGGAGAGGGCCTGGGCGAAGACGAGCGCCTGGCGCACCGTCTCGGGGCCGTCCCCGGCCTCGCTGACGCGCAGGCTGAGGTCGTCGGCCGTCGAACTGCCCGTGTAGCCGTGGTCGGCCTCGCAGTTGGGGTCGCCGCAGGCGGCCGGCTCCAGGTCGATGCGGGAGACGGCGCCCCAGCCGATGGTCAGCACGATCTCGCGGGGCAGCGTGCCCGGCTTGTACTGCTCCGGGTTGGCGACCACGCGGCTGACGACGATGGACGAGATCCGGCCGAGCTTGACGGACTCCGTGGAGGTCGTGGCGTACGGCGTCGGAGAGGTGTCGTCGGCGGCCTGCTCGTCGGTGTGGCTGACGATGAAGCGGTTGCCGGTGAGCACGAGCACGGTCACGTGCCGGCGCACCTCGTTCTGGTCGAACGTCGTCTCCTGGTGGACCAGGTACGACCTGACGGGCTCGCCGCCCACGGCGGCCTCCACCGCCTCGGCCACGAGGGCCGGGTAGTAGCCGCTGCGCTCGATCGCCGCTCGCAGCCCCTGGGTCGTCGTACTGGTCTTGGCCATGCCGTCCATCCTACGGGGGCGCACCGACTGCGAGGCACGCTCGTGCAGGTACCCGGCCCCGGCCGTGGGCGGTCAGTACGCCGGCAGGGTCCGCGGGCCGAGGTCGTCCCTGGCAGGAGGAGGTGCGAGGCGGACGGAGGCGCTGAGGACGCTCAGGCCGCGCGGGGCGACGACGACCGGTTCCAGGGTGACCGCGACGACCTCCGGGTGGTCGTCGACCAGCCGGGAGACCCGCAGCAGCAACTCCTCCAGGGCGGAGCTGTCGACCGGGGCCGAACCGCGCCAGCCGAAGAGGAGGGGTGCCGTGCGGATCGAGCGGATGAGCGAGGTGGCCTCCCGGGCGGTGACCGGGATCAGCCGGTGCGCCATGTCGCCGAGCAGCTGGGTGGCGGCCCCGGCGAGCCCGAAGGAGAGCACGGCGCCGGCCGCCGGGTCGATGACCGCCCGCACGACCGTGTCGACGCCGCGCGGTGCCATGCCCTGCACCACCGGGCGCAGTTCCTGGGGCTTCCCGAACAGCTCGGTCAACTCGGCGTACGCCCGACGCAGTTGTTCCTCGTCCGCGAGATCCAGGCGTACGCCGCCCAGATCGGCGCGGTGGCGCAGGTGCGGGGCGGTGGCCTTGAGGGCGACCGGGTAGCCGATGGTCCGCGCGGCGGCGACGGCGTCGTCGGGGGTGGGGGCGGGCAGGGCGCGGTGGACGTGGATGCCGTACCTGCCGAGCAGGTCGCAGGTCTCCTGCGTGCCGAGGGTGAGCCCCTGCCCGCGCGCGAGGTGCCCGGCTATCAGTCCGGCGGCGCCCTTCTCGTCGATGTCCTCGTACTCCGGCACCTTCCCGGGGTCGGTGGCGTCGCGTCGCCACTGGGCGTATGCGACGGCCTGGGCGAGGGCGCGGACGGCTCGCTCGGCGGCGGGGTAGGCGGGGATGAGGTGGGCCCCTTCCGGAGCCTCGACGGAGGGCAGCCGCTGTGCCGGGGCCGCGGAGCGGGGCGCCGCAGGGGTACTCGAGGCCGCCTGGGGCGCCGTGCTCGCGGTGGCCTGGGCCGCCGTGCTCGCGGTGGCCTGCGGCGCCGTGCTCGCCGCCGCGGACAGGGCTTCCGCGAGGCCGCCCAGTTCCACGTGGACCACCAGGACCGGCTTGCCGGGCTCCGCGGCCGCCGCCGACCGCAGGGCCGCCGCCAGCGCCGCGTCACCGGCCGACCCCTCCCCCACCGTCGGGATGGCCGTCACCACCACCGCGTCACACATGTCGTCGGCCAGGGCGCGGGAGAGCGCCGCGTGGAAGTCGTCCGCCGAGGCCGCCGTCGTCAGGTCCAGGGGCGAGTGCGGCCGCAGCCCCTCGGAGAGGCAGGCGTCGTAAGTCAAAAGGCCCAGTGATTCGGAGTTCCCCAGGATCGCCACCCTCGGACCGGCGGGCAACGGCTGGCGGGCTAGGAGCAGCCCCGCGTCGACCAGGTCGGTGATCGTGTCGACGCGGATCACGCCGGCCTGCCTCAGCAGCGCGGAGACCGTCGCGTGGGGCAGCCGCGTCGCTCGTACCGCATGCCCCTGTGGTGCCACGCCGCCGTGCCGGGCGCCCTGGACCACGACCAACGGCTTGACGGCCGCCGTCCGCCGGGCCAGGCGGGTGAACTTGCGCGGGTTGCCGATGGACTCCAGGTACATCAGCGCGACGTCGGTCTCCGGGTCGTCGTACCAGTACTGGAGTACGTCGTTGCCGGAGACGTCGGCCCGGTTGCCGGAGGAGACGAAGGTCGACACGCCCGTGACGCCGGTGACCCCGCCGCCGCGCCGGTGCAGCCGGGACAGCAGGGCGATGCCGATGGCGCCGGACTGGGCGAACAGCCCGATCCGGCCGGGGCGCGGCATCTCGGGGGCGAGGGAGGCGTTGAGCCGCACCTGGGGGGATGAGTTGATGATCCCGAAGGCGTTGGGTCCGATGATCCGCATGCCGTACGTGCGCGCGTGCCGCACGAGGGCGCGCTGTCGCTCGCGTCCGTCGGGGCCGCTGTCGGCATACCCGGCGGAGATCACCACGAGGCCCTGCACACCGTGCTCGCCGCACTCGGTGACGACCTCGGGGACGTGTTCGGCGGGCACGGTGACGACGGCGAGGTCGACGGGCCCGTCGATCTCGCGCACCGAGCGGTGGGCGGGCACCCCGTCGAGCTCCTTCTGCGCCTCGGGGAAGGCCTTGTTCACGGCGTACAGCCGGCCGGTGTAGCCCGCGTCCCGGATGTTGCCGAGGATGCTGCGGCCGACGCCTCCCGGTGTGCGGCCGGTGCCGATGACCGCCACCGAGCCGGGCTGCAACAGCCGCTGGACCGAACGCGCCTCCGCGCGGTGCTCGCGCGCGTACTGCACGGCGAGCGAGCGGTCGGTGGGTTCGAGATCGAACTCCAGGCGGACCACGCCGTCCTCGAAACTCCGCTTCTGGGTGTACCCGGCGTCCATGAACACCTTGATCATCTTGGTGTTGGCGGGCAGCACCTCGGCGGCGAAGCGGCGGATGCCGCGCTCACGGGCGACGGCGGCGATGTGCTCCAGCAGTGCGGAGGCGACGCCGCGGCCCTGGTGGGCGTCCTGGACGAGGAAGGCGACCTCGGCCTCGTCGGCCGGAGCGGAGGCGGGTGTTCCACCGGCGCCGATCCGGTCGTAGCGTACGGTGGCGATGAACTCGCCGCCGATCGTGGCCGCGAGTCCCACCCGGTCCACAAAGTCGTGGTGCGTGAAGCGGTGGACGTCCTTGGCGGACAGGCGAGGGTACGGCGCGAAGAAGCGGTAGTACTTCGACTCGTCGGAGACCTGCTCGTAGAAGCTGACCAGGCGCTCGGCGTCATCAACGGTGATGGGGCGGACGCGCGCGGTGCCGCCGTCGCGCAGCACCACGTCGGCCTCCCAGTGGGCGGGGTACTCGTGCCGGTCCGACGAGGTCTGCATGGGCCCCAGAGTACGGCTCGCGTACGACAACGGCGCGAGGCAGTCTGTGGAGGACGGAAGGTCGGGCCGAGGCCGCGGTCCGACGACCACACGGGACGGCAGCGGCCGTCCTCGCAAGCTTCACGATGTGGGAAACTGGTCTAGACAAGACTGGTCTAGACAACCTGAAACCCCTGAAAACCTGAAGGGCAGCATCACATGGCTGAGCGCCGCGTCAACGTCGGCTGGGCCGAGGGTCTCCACGCCCGCCCCGCCTCCATCTTCGTCCGAGCCGCCACGGCCACAGGCGTCCCGGTGACGATCGCCAAGGCCGACGGGTCCCCCGTCAACGCGGCCTCCATGCTGGCCGTCCTCGGCCTCGGCGCCCAGGGCGGCGAGGAGATCGTCCTCGCCGCCGACGCCGAGGGCGCGGACGCCGCCCTGGACCGGCTGGCGAAGCTGGTCTCCGAGGGGCTCGAGGAACTCCCCGAGACCGTCTGAGCAACGGCAACACCGAAAGGCCCGCCCGGACCACCGGGCGGGCCTCTTGCTTTCTCTTTCCGCTTGCCCCGCTTTTATGGGCAGCAAGAAATAGCCCCCGAATTACTCTCCCTTTGTATACGGCGCCCGTGTTAATGCCGCAGGCTCGGCATGTTTACGGGACGTTGCGATTTCCTCACACGCTCCGTCCGCTCGCCCCCGGAGGCGAATCGCAGCCTGTGCGCCGACGTCGACCGCTCGGTGTGCAGCGTCATGAGCGCCCGCGCGCGCTCGCCGTCGCCCCGGGCCACCGCGTCGACGATCGCGCCGTGCTCCGCCCAGCACTCCACGGGTCCGGCCGGCGCCTCCGCGACGTACATCCAGGCGATCTTGTGGCGCAGCTGGGTCAGCAAGGCCGTCAGCGAAGGGCTGCCGGCGGCCTGGGCGAGGGTCTCGTGGAACCATCCGTCCAGTGAGCGCAGATCCTCGCTGCCGCCCTGCCTGGCGCGTTCCTGCCCCAGCCTGACCAGCCCGCGCAACACCTTGAGGTGGGCCTCGGTGCGGCGCCGGGCGGCCCGGGAGGCGCCGAGGGGTTCGAGGAGCGTGCGCGTCTCCAGCAGGTCGGCGGCCTCCTGCTCGGTGGGTTCCGCGACGCACGCGCCCGCGTGCCGCCGCGTCACCACGAAGCCTTCGGCCTCCAGCGTGCGCAGGGCCTCACGGACGGGGACGCGGGAGACGCCGTAGCGGCGGGCCAGGAGTTCCTCGGTGAGCCGACTGCCGCGTCCGTGGACGCCGGTGACGATGTCGTCCCGGATCGCCGTGCACACCGAGTGCGCCGGAATACGCATGCCCGACCTCCGCCTTAATCCCCGTGAAACGTCGACGATTGACGTGTGCTCAGTGACTCTAGGCCAATCAAGCGCATATTCCGACGGCAGGGCGGATTTCATGGATATTTTTTGGTCAACGACGCTTCCACCGAGGGAAAGAAATCCGAAAGCCCCGGCTCGGAGAGCCGGGGCTTTCGGATGTCGTACCGTCCGTCGTCAGACGTTCACGCCGTGGGAGCGGAGGTAGGCGACGGGATCCATGTCCGAGCCGTACTCGGGGCTGGTACGGGCCTCGAAGTGCAGGTGCGGTCCGGTGACGTTGCCGGTGGCGCCGGACAGGCCGATCTGCTGCCCCGGGACGACCGCCTGGCCGACCGAGACACCGACGGACGACAGGTGGCCGTACTGGGTGTACGTGCCGTCGTGCATCTTGATCACGACCTGGTTGCCGTACGCCCCGCCCCAGCCGGCCTCGACGACGGTGCCGACGCCGACCGCGTGCACGGACGTGCCGCTGGAGGCGTGGAAGTCGATGCCGGTGTGGCTGCCGGAGGACCACAGCGAGCTGCCGGCTTGGTAGGCGGTGGAGACGTAGGAGGCGGTGATCGGCGACACGAAGGTGTTGAGGCGCTCGCGCTCCGCCTCGCGCGCGGCGCGCTCCTTGGCCTCGCGCGCCTCCTTGGCCGCCTCGGCCGCCCGCTCGCGCGCGGCCTCCTGGGCCGCCTCACGGGCGGCGGCGTCCAGGGCCGCCTGCTCCTGCGCGGTGGCCTGGGCGTCGATCTCGTCGGCTATGGAGTCGCCGATGGTGATGACCGGGGTGAGTCCGCTCTGCTCCGCTTGGGGCTCGGCGGCGAGCGCCGGAGCCGCGAGGGTGCCGACGACGCCGGTGGTGGCGAGGGCCGCGACACCCGCCGCGCGGGCGGTGGTGCGGTGCACCCGGCTGGGACGACGGTGCTTCCCGGTGGCGCGCGTGAACGCCATGTAGAGGCTGGTCCTTTCCTTCCCTCTCGCCTACCGGGTTAGCTGACGGGTTCGGAGGTGGAAGGTCTCCTACGGACCCCCTCGCTGCGCGCGCGGGCGTCCGATTCACCCCAGGGACTGCGATGGGTCCCCGGCTCCCCTGGCTCGCGCCGTACGGGGACTCGGCGATGACTGTCCGGTGCCGCGGGTGCGGCGCACTGCCTGACGAACAGCCCGGATGACGCTAAACGCGGCTGTGTTCAATCCTCAAACGCAACAAGCTTTTTGTAGCGCACGCCACAGGGCAGACGGGCAGCCTCTCCCTCAATTCGGACAAATGGCGGCCCTGGTGACACTCCGGTCACCAGGGCCACCGCGCGCGTGTGCCGCTACTCGGCCGCCACCACGGTGACTTCACCGATGCCGAGGGCCTCGACGGGCTCCTTGATCTGCGCCGCGTCGCCGACGAGGACCGTCACCAGACGGTCCACCGGGAAGGCGTTCACGACCGCCGCCGTGGCCTCCACGGTGCCCGTGGCGGCGAGTTGGCGGTAGAGCGTGGCCTGGTAGTCGTCGGGCAGGTGCTGCTCGACCTGGTCGGCCAGCGTGCTCGCGACGGCGGCCGCCGTCTCGTACTTCAGCGGCGCCACGCCCACCAGGTTCTGCACGGCCACGTCACGCTCGGCGTCGGTGAGACCTTCCGCGGCGAGCTTGCGCAGCACCGTCCACAGGTCCTCCAGGGCGGGGCCGGTGTTGGGGGTGTCCACGGAGCCGCTGATGGCGAGCATCGCGGCGCCCGTGCCGTCGGGCGCGGAGCGCATGACCTGCCCGAACGCCCGTACGCCGTAGGTGTAACCCTTCTCCTCGCGCAGGACCCGGTCCAGGCGCGAGGTGAGGGTCCCGCCGAGGCAGTAGGTGCCGAGCACCTGCGCGGGCCACACGCGGTCGTGCCGGTCGGCGCCGGTGCGGCCGATCAGCAGCTGCGTCTGGACGGCACCGGGCCGGTCCACGATGACGACCCGGCCGGTGTCGTCGGCGTTCACCGGGGGTACGGGACGCGCCTCGGCCACGGAGCCGGTCCACGCGCCCAGTGTCTCGCCGAGCAGCGCGTCGAGGTCGACGTCGGTGAGGTCGCCGACGACCACGGCGGTGGCGGTGGCGGGTCGGACGTGCTTCTCGTAGAAGGCGCGTACGGCCGGCGAGTCGATGCTCGCGACCGTCTCCTCGGTGCCCTGGCGCGGGCGCGACATACGCGTCCCGGCCGGGAACAGCTCCTTGGAGAGTTCCTTGGCCGCGCGACGCGACGGGTTGGCCAGCTCGTGCGGGATCTCGTCGAGCCGGTTGCGGACCAGCCGTTCGACCTCGCTGTCCGCGAACGCGGGTGCCCTGAGCGCGTCGGCGACCAGACCCAGGGCCTTGGCGAGGCGTGAGGCCGGCACCTCCAGGCTCAGCCGGACGCCGGGGTGGTCGGCGTGTGCGTCGAGGGTGGCACCGCAGCGCTCGAGCTCGGCGGCGAAATCCTCGGCGGAGTGCTTGTCGGTGCCCTCGGAGAAGGCGCGCGCCATGATCGTGGCGACACCGTCGAGGCCGGCCGGCTCGGCGTCCAGGGGCGCGTCGAGGAGCACCTCCACGGCGACGACCTGCTGGCCGGGGCGATGGCAGCGCAGCACGGTGAGGCCGTTGTCGAGGCTGCCGCGCTCGGGGGCCGGGAACGCCCACGGCTTGGGCTCGCCGGCCTGCGGCTGGGCGTGGAATTCCATGGTGGCGAGCTCGGTCACTTGGCCGCCTCCTCGTTCTCGTCGGTGGCGTTCACGTCGGCGGCGGTCTCGTCTGCGGGGGCGGTCGGCTCGTAGACGAGCACCGCGCGGTTGTCGGGGCGCAGGCGGGCCTTGGCGACCGCCTGGACCTCCTCGGCCGTCACCTCGAGCACGCGCTGCACGGCGGTGAGGGCGAGCTGCGGGTCGCCGAACAGGACGGCGTACCGGCACAGTTCGTCGGCGCGGCCCGCGACCGTGCCCAGGCGGTCCAGCCACTCGCGCTCCAACTGGGCCTGGGCGCGCTCCATCTCCTCGGCCGTGGGGCCCTCCTCGGCGAACCGGGTGAGCTCCTCGTCGATGGCGGCCTCGATGACCGGCACCTCGAAGTCACCGGACGTCTTCACGTCCAGCCACCCCAGGGAGGGTGCTCCGGCGAGCCGCAGCAGGCCGAATCCGGCGGCGACGGCCGTGCGGTCGCGCCGTACCAGTCGGTTGTACAGGCGGGACGACTCACCGCCGCCCAGGACGGTGAGGGCCAGGTCGGCCGCGTCGCACGCGCGCGTGCCGTCCTCCGGCAGACGGTAGGCCGCCATCAGGGCGCGGGCCGGAACCTCCTCCTCGACCACCTCGCGCAGCTGCCCGCCCATGACGTCGGGCAGCGAGCCGTCCCGAGGGGCCTGCTTGCCGTCGTGCGAGGCGATGGAGCCGAAGTACTTCTCGATCCAGGCGAGCGTCTGCTCGGGGTCGATGTCGCCGACGACCGAGAGCACCGCGTTGTTCGGCGCGTAGTAGGTGCGGAAGAACGCGCGCGCGTCCTCCAGCGTCGCCGCGTCCAGGTCGGCCATGGAGCCGATCGGCGTGTGGTGGTAGGGGTGTCCCTCCGGGTAGGCGAGGGCGGTCAGCTTCTCGAAGGCCGTGCCGTAGGGCACGTTGTCGTAGCGCTGGCGGCGCTCGTTCTTGACGACGTCCCGCTGGTTCTCCATCGACTCGTCGTCCAGCGCGGACAGCAGGGAGCCCATGCGGTCGGCCTCCAGCCAGAGGGCGAGCTCCAGCTGGTGGGCGGGCATGGTCTCGAAGTAGTTGGTGCGCTCGAAGCTGGTGGTGCCGTTGAGCGAGCCGCCGGCGCCCTGCACCAGCTCGAAGTGGCCGTTGCCCTTGACCTGGGCGGAGCCCTGGAACATGAGGTGCTCGAAAAGGTGAGCCAGGCCGGTACGTCCCTTGACTTCGTGGCGCGAGCCGACGTCGTACCAGAGGCACACCGCCGCGACCGGGGTCAGGTGGTCCTCGGAGAGCACCACGCGCAGGCCGTTGGCCAGGCGGTGCTCGGTCGCTGTCAGGCCGCCGGAGCCTGCCTGGGCTGTGGCCGTGTGACCCATGGGCATGTACGTCCCTTCGATCGCGA
The DNA here is from genome assembly GCF_042744565.1 of Streptomyces sp. NPDC058812. Classification (NCBI taxonomy): domain Bacteria; kingdom Bacillati; phylum Actinomycetota; class Actinomycetes; order Kitasatosporales; family Streptomycetaceae; genus Streptomyces; species Streptomyces sp. NPDC058812. Next base: position 51,911 of record NZ_JBHYOB010000010.1, on the reverse strand, counting down.
AATTCTTGGTGGAAACACTTGGTGGATCATTGGGCGGAACTGCGGAATTCCACCGATCCTGCCACTGTATGCAAGCGTGCGGGACACCGGTGGAGTTCCCGGACCTCGTACGCCGAGAGCGAGAACGGGGTTGGCGGCCCGAGCGACCCGACCGGGACGAGCCAGCGGGACGAGGGCGTACCCTGCGGGCAGCGCCGGGCCGGGCAGCCCGTGACGGGTCCTGGTCGGTCGCTGTCAGTGCCGCAGTCCACAATGGACCGCGTCAGATCACCGTTCACGCTTCAGCAAGGAGCCGGCAGCGATGGCCCGCCGTAGCACGAAGACCCCGCCGCCCGACGACTCGTACGAGGAGAAGATCCTCGACATCGACGTCGTCGACGAGATGCAGGGCTCCTTCCTCGAGTACGCGTACTCGGTCATCTACTCCCGTGCACTGCCGGACGCCCGCGACGGCCTCAAGCCGGTGCACCGCCGCATCGTCTACCAGATGAACGAGATGGGCCTGCGGCCCGAGCGCAGCTACGTGAAGTGCGCCCGTGTCGTCGGCGAGGTCATGGGCAAGCTGCACCCGCACGGCGACGCGTCGATCTACGACGCCCTGGTGCGCATGGCCCAGCCGTTCTCGATGCGCGTGCCCCTGGTGGACGGCCACGGCAACTTCGGCTCCCTGGGCAACGACGACCCCCCGGCCGCCATGCGGTACACCGAGTGCCGGATGGCCGAGGCCACCAGCCTGATGACGGAGTCCATCGACGAGGACACCGTCGACTTCGGCCCCAACTACGACGGCCAGGAGCAGGAGCCGGTGGCGCTGCCCGCCGCCTTCCCGAACCTGCTGGTCAACGGCGCCTCCGGCATCGCGGTCGGCATGGCCACGAACATGCCGCCGCACAATCTGCGCGAGGTGATCGCGGCCGCCCGGCACCTGATCCGGTACCCGAACGCAGACCTCGAAGCCCTGATGAAGCACGTTCCGGGCCCCGACCTGCCCACCGGCGGCCGGATCGTCGGCCTGCCCGGCATCCGCGACGCCTATGAGACGGGCCGCGGCACGTTCAAGATCCGCGCGACGGTCGCCGTGGACACCGTGACCGCCCGCCGCAAGGGTCTCGTCGTCACCGAGCTGCCCTTCGCGGTCGGCCCGGAGAAGGTGATCGCCAAGATCAAGGACCTGGTCGGCTCGAAGAAGCTCCAGGGCATCGCCGACGTCAAGGACCTCACCGACCGCGAGCACGGGCTGCGCCTGGTCATCGAGATCAAGAACGGCTTCGTGCCCGAGGCCGTCCTGGAACAGCTCTACAAGCTGACGCCGATGGAGGAGTCCTTCGGCATCAACAACGTCGCCCTGGTGGACGGCCAGCCGCTCACACTGGGCCTCAAGGAGTTGCTGGAGGTCTACCTCGACCACCGCTTCAACGTCGTACGGCGCCGCAGCGAGTTCCGCCGCAGCAAGAAGCGCGACCGTCTGCACCTGGTCGAGGGCCTGCTCACCGCCCTGGTCGACATCGACGAGGTCATCCGCCTCATCCGCTCCAGCGAGAACTCCGCACAGGCCAAGCAGCGCCTGATCGAGCACTTCTCGCTCAGCGACGTCCAGACCCAGTACATCCTGGACACGCCGCTGCGCCGGCTCACCAAGTACGACCGCATCGAGCTGGAGTCGGAGAAGGAGCGGCTGAACGCGGAGATCGAGGAGCTGACCCGGATCCTCGACTCGGACGCGGAGCTGCGCAAGCTGGTCTCGGCCGAACTGGCCGCGGTGGCCAAGAAGTTCGGCACCGACCGCCGTACGATGCTGCTGGAGTCGTCCGGCGCCCCGGTCGCCGCGGTTCCGCTCCAGGTGGCGGACGACCCGTGCCGGGTACTGCTGTCCTCCACGGGCCTGCTGGCCCGCACCGCGAACGACGAGCCGCTCGTCACGGAGGCCGGCGCCAAGCGCGTCAAGCACGACCTGATCGTCTCGGCGGTGCCGGCCACGGCCCGCGGCGAGGTGGGCGTGGTGACATCGGCCGGGCGCCTGCTGCGGGTGAACGTCGTGGACCTGCCCCAGCTCCCCGACCCCATGCCGACGCCGAACCTCTCGGGTGGCGCGCCGCTGGCGGAATTCGTGACCCTGGAGGACGACGAGACGGTCGTCTGTCTGACCACGCTGGACGAGTCGTCGCCCGGCCTGGCGCTCGGCACGGAGCAGGGTGTCGTCAAGCGTGTGGTGCCCGACTACCCGTCCAACAAGGACGAGTTGGAGGTCATCGCCCTCAAGGAGGGCGACCGGATCGTCGGCGGCGCCGAGCTGCGCACCGGCGACGAGGACCTGGTCTTCGTCACGGACGACGCGCAGCTGCTGCGCTACCAGGCCTCGCAGGTCCGCCCGCAGGGCCGTCCGGCGGGCGGTGTGGCGGGCGTCAAGCTCGCCGACGGCGCCAAGGTCATCTCCTTCACCGCGGTGGACCCGGCCGCGGAGGCGGTGGTGTTCACCGTCGCGGGTTCGCGCGGCACGCTCGACGACTCCGTGCAGACCACGGCCAAGCTCACGCCGTTCGACCAGTATCCGCGCAAGGGCCGCGCCACGGGTGGCGTGCGCTGCCAGCGGTTCCTGAAGGGCGAGGACTGCCTGGCCTTCGCCTGGGTGGGCGCCACCCCGGCGCTCGCCGCGCAGAAGAACGGCGCCCCCGCCCAGCTCCCGGACATCGACCCGCGCCGCGACGGCTCGGGCGTGTCGCTGCCGAAGACGGTGTCGGTGGTGGCGGGACCGGCCTAGGGCCTGTCCCGGGAGCCGGGCGGCGGTTCCTCGCCGCCCGGCTCCTCGGCATCGCCGCCCGGTTCCTCGGCGTCCGGTTCCTCGCCGTCGGGGTCCGGTACGTAGCGCAGGACGCCCCACATTCCGTGCTCGTCGGCCAGTGGGGCGCCGGCCTCCCTGCGGCACGCGTCGAGTTCTTCGCCGAGGGCCGGCGCGTCGATGCCGGAGCCGATGAGCACGAGCTGGGTGCGGCGGGCGTCGGCGGGCGCCCAGGGCTCCGGGTAGAAGCGCAGGAAGCGCCCCACGGCGTGGACGGCGTACCGGTTCCGCGTGTCGTACGGGCCGAAGTCGACGTACCCCTTGATCCGGTACAGGCCCTCCGGCCGGCTGTCGAGGAACCTCATGAGCCGGCGCGGGTCGAGCGGGAGGTCGGAGACGAACGACAGGGTGTCGTAGGCGGCGTGCAGATGCTCGGCGTGTGCGCCGCCCCCGGTGTGGTCGTGCAGGTCGTCGAAGGACAGCTGCCCCACGCGCTCCTCGCTCGGTCGGCAGTCGTAGAGGAACTCGGGGTCGATACGGCCGTAGCTCGCGGGCACGACGGCGGCGCGGTCGCTGAGCGATCGGACGAGGGTGAGCACACGCTCGGCGTCCGGGGCCCGGTCGGTCTTGTTGACCACGACCAGGTCCGCCAGCGCCAGGTGCCGGTCGATCTCCGGGTGCTTGACGCGCGTGCCGTCGAACTCCGCGGCGTCGACGACCTCGACGAGCCCGCCGTAGACGACCCCGGGCTGCTCGCTGGCGAGGAGCATGCGCACGAGTTCCTGTGGCTCGGCGAGACCGCTGGCCTCGATGACGATGACGTCGATGTCCGCGCCGGGGCGGGCGAGCCGCTCCAGGTACCCGTCCAGTTCGCTCGCGTCGACGGCACAGCACAGACAGCCGTTGCCGAGTGACACGGTGGAGTCGCCGAGTGCGCCGGCCACGGCCATCGCGTCGATCTCGATCGAGCCGAAGTCGTTGACGATGGCACCGATACGGCTGCCTCCGCTGCGGTGGAGGAGGTGGTTGAGGAGTGTGGTCTTTCCGGAGCCGAGGAATCCGGCGAGTACGACGACCGGGATCTGCTGCGGAGTCGGGCGATGCCCCACCGTGCGACCTCTCTCTCACTCACGCGTACGCCGGCCCGCGGCGGGGCGTACACCCACGTACGGAACTGCCTGCTCAGGATACGAGCCGGCGGAGTGCCCGCGGAGTGAACGATTGTTAGCAGCACTTGCTGGGCAGACGTTTTGCATGGCGCCGGACTGTGCGACCCTCGCTTCCCTCCGTGCGCCGCCTCTCCGCCTCCCCGCCGGTCAGCGCCGCTCGGCACTCTGGAGGCGGCAGCGCCACCACATCGCTCGCCGGTCCCCGTCAGCCGACCCGCACTCGACGACCGGCGGGCGGTCGCCTGATTCGGGGGTTGACATGGTCACACGGAAGAACATCACGGGGAGGTTCGGCTCCGCCGCGGCCGGCATGCTGCTCGCCACGGGGGTGACGCTGGCCGCGCGCCGGCGAGGGCTGGAGAAGGCCCGTCTGTACGAGCGACAGCTGGAGCTGGAGGAGCTGGCGATCCGGCGCGAGTCGCTGCAGCAACAGCAGCGCATGCACTGGGAGTTGCTGGCCAGGGCGATCGACGACCCCTCCCTGGCCGAGGTCATCGACACGTACGACAAAGGCATCCCGGCGCAGAAGCGACGCCAGTTCTTCTACGCGAACGCGTGGTACGTCAACCTCTACCACCTCTACGAAGCGGGCCTCCTGGACCAGGAGGAGTTGTTCGGGCGCTTGCGCGAGCTCTTCCAGACCCCACTGATGCGGGAGTACTGGGAGGCCTCGAAGGAGCAGCGGGCGTCGCTCAAGGCGACATCCACCGAGTCACGCGTGGGCGGCATGGTGGACGGGCTCATCAAGGATCTGGACGAGGCCGACACGGACGAGTGGTGGGTCGTGGGCACGCCCCCATCCGTCTGACGCTCTGGGGGCGCAGGTCAATCTCAAGAGAGAACTGCTTCTCACGAGTGTCTTTCGGCCATGCAGTCACACCGGCCCCACCGATCCCAGTAACGTGCTCCCTAGCACAGTGCCCAACCTGTAAGGACCGGTACCCCTTGAAAATCGTGCGCCGCATCGGTGTGCCTCCAAGCTCGCGCGGCAGTACCTCGGGAGCCAGTTGTCCGGACCTCTTCGAGCTGAGCGACGGTAATTTCGCCGTCATCGGCACCGAGGCCACCGAGACCCTGGAGCGCGAACTCCCCGCCGATGCCTCCCGTGCGGGCTATGAACGCATCGTGGTCATCAGCAGGGAGACCCTGATCCGCGCCAAGGCGGACATTCCCGACGCCTGATCTCCCGCGGGCACGCGTCCACCCGCCCCGTATCCCGTCATGCCCTCCCGGCCGCACGCAACCGTCCACCGCGCCGGACCAGCCGTCCGTCGAGCCCTCGGCACCCCGTCCCGCTCGACGGCCCCACCGATGAGGCCTGGCGCCAGAACGGCACCAGGCCGCACGCGTTCCTCAGCCCGCCGCGGGCACCCCGACCGGCGCCCCCGGCCCCACATACCGCGCCGTCGGCCGGATGATCTTCGAATCCCGCGCCTGCTCCAGGATGTTCGCGCTCCAGCCCACCACCCGCGCCGCCGCGAACGTCGGTGTGAACATCTCGCGCGGCAGACCGCACAACTCCATGACCACGCCCGCGTAGAACTCGACGTTGGTGTGGAGCTCGCGACCCGGCTTCAGCTCCGCGAGGATCGCCTCGACCTGCCGCTCCACCTCGACGGCGAACTCCACGCGCGGACCGCCGAACCGCTGCGCCACCTCTCGGAGCATCCGGGAGCGCGGGTCCTCCGTGCGGTAGACCGCGTGGCCGAACCCCATGATGCGGTCACCGGCGAGCACCCGCTCACGGATCCAGGAGTCGACCCGGTCGGGAGTGCCGATCGCGTCCAGGGTGTCCAGCGCCCGGCTGGGCGCCCCGCCGTGCAGCGGGCCGGACAATGCCGACACCGCCCCGGCCAGGCAGGCGGCAACGTCCGCACCCGTCGAGGCGATGACCCGCGCGGTGAAGGTTGACGCGTTGAAGCCGTGATCAACGGTGGAGATCAGGTACTGCTCGATCGCCCGCGTCCGCCGCTCGTCCGGCTCCGTACCGGTCAGCATGTAGAGGTAGTTGGCGGCGTACGACAGATCCTCGCGAGGCTCCACGGGTTCGAGTCCCCGCCCCAACCGGTGCAGCGCGGTGAGCAGCGTCGGCACGGCCGCGGTGGCCACGAGGGTGTCCTGGCGGCGCTCGTCGGCCGACAGGTCGTACACGGGTTTGAAGCCCCGGGCCGCACCGAGCAGCGACAGGGCCGTGCGCATCCCGGCGAGCGGACCGGACCGTCCACCGGCCGCGGCGACGGCGGGCAGTGCCGTGCGTACCGCGTCGGGGAGCCGACGCATGGCCGCGGTCTCGGCGGCGAAGGCGGCACCGCGCCCGGCGTCCGGCAGTTCGCCGTGGACCAGGAGGTGCCAGACGTCCTCGAAGCCACGGCTCTGGGCGAGCTCGACGGCCGAGTACTGGCGGTAGTGGTAGAAGCCCTCGAGCCCCCGCACGTCACCGACCTCGGTGTCGGCCACCACGACACCCGCGAGCCCTCGCGGCACGTCGACGAGCGTTGCGGTGGCTGCGGTTCTGTTGACGGACATGATTACCTCCTTGGTCTTGAATTCACTGTCTATAGTTGACTCAACTTCTGTCAATATTGATTGAATCAATATCTACACAAGGCAACCGTCACGATCGATACGGTGACCCCCATGCGCGATCAAGAGCCCGAGCACCCCGCCGCCGGTGAGCGGCGCCTGACCACCAAGGAGGCGGCCGAACTGCTCGGCGTGAAACCCGAGACCGTGTACGCGTACGTCAGCCGCGGCCAGCTCGGCAGCCGACGCACGCCCGGCGGCCGGGGCAGCACCTTCGACGCGAAGGAGGTGCGGGCGCTCGCCCGGCGCAACCGGCGCGACAGCGGCGCCCCCGCGGCCTCCGGCCAGGAGTTGGCCGTGCGCACCCGCATCACACTCATCGAGAGCGACCGGTTCTACTACCGGGGCGTCGACGCGGTCGAACTCGCCGCGCGCCACAGCTACGAAGAGGTGGCCGAGTGGCTCTGGACCGGGCGGTTGCGCCCCGGCATCGCCTTCACCGCGCCCGAGGCATCCGCGGCCGCCGCCCGCCGGGCCGTCGACGCCCTGCCCGAGCACGCCGGACCCACCGACCGGCTGCGCGTCGCGGCCATCGCCGCCGCGGCCGCGGACCCACTCCGCTTCGACCTGTCCGAGGACGCCGTGCTGGGCACCGCGCGCATCCTCATCCCCACCCTCGTCGCCGCGCTGCCACCCGTATTGCACACCGGGCACGACCAGGGCCCCCTCGCCCATCGCCTGTGGACGCGGCTCAGCGGACGGCCCGCCGACGAGGCGGCGCTGCACGCCCTCGACACGGCGCTCTCCCTGCTCGTCGACCACGACCTGGCGGCCTCCACGCTCGCCGTACGTGTCGCCGCGTCGGCCCGGGCGCACGCCTACGCGGCCGTGTCCGCCGGGCTCGGCGTGATCGAGGGCCCGTTGCACGGCGCGGCCGGCGGCCTCGCCCACCGGCTGCTGCTGGAGGTGCTCGACCAGGGCAGCGCGGCGCCGGTGGTGGCGGAGGAACTGCGGGCCGGGCGCCGCATCCCGGGACTCGGCCACCGGCTCTACCCCGGCGAGGATCCACGCGCGCGTGCCCTCTTCGCGCTCCTGGACGACATCCCCCGGGCGGCGCCCGCGCTCGCGGCGGCCCGTGACATCCAGGCCACCGCGGCCCGCCACACCCCGCTGAACGCCAACGTCGACCTGGCGCTCGCCGTGCTCACCGCGTCCTGCGGCATGCCTCCCACCGCAGCCGAGACCATCTTCGCCGTGGCCCGTACGGCGGGCTGGATCGCGCACGCGCTGGAGGAGTACGGGGAGCGCCCCCTGCGCATGCGTCCGAGTGGGCTCTACTCGGGTCCGAGGCCGCCCCAGCCACTGCCGGAGTAGCGTTCAGGCGCGGCTGGAAGTCACCACGGCTCAAGTCAGGTTAGGCTCACCTCTGTGAGTACGTGCTCAACCGTCTCCCGGAACCTCGACGAGCCCGTTTCGGGCACCGCACCCGTCGCGAGGACCTGGTTGCTGCTCGAACAGCCCGGCCCGTGGGGCGCAAAGGCGCTCACTTCGAGCCACCTGGATCCCGCCCTGGGGCGCGCCCTGGAGGCGGCGGTGAAGGGCACGGGCGTGCGCATCGCGCTCATCCGCAGACCCGGGCGCCACGCGGACGCGAACCGTGGCGCCCCCGCCGAGCGCCGGGTGTACGCGGCCCACACGGTGCCGGGGAACGTGTGGTTGCACACCACAAGGCTCACCGACCCCCGCCGGCTGCTCACCCTTGATTTCGCCGCGCTCGGCAGGGGCGATCGCCGCGTCTTCGACTCGGCCCTCGAAGGCGCCCCCCACCCGGGCGCCCCGCTCGCTCTCGTCTGCACCAACGGCAAGCGCGACCGGTGTTGCGCGCTCCTCGGCAGGCCGCTGGCGGCCGAGCTCGCGGCGTCCGGGGCCGAGGGCGTGTGGGAGGTCACCCATCTGGGCGGTCACCGTTTCTCGCCGACAGTGCTCGTGCTGCCCCACGGATACGCGTACGGCCGGGTCCAGGCGCACACCGTCAAGGAGATCCTGCACGGTGCGGCGCGGGGGAGGATCGTCGTCGAGCGCTGCCGTGGGAACTGCGCGTGGGAGCGCCCCGGCCAGGCAGCCGAGCTGGCCGTGCGCGCCGCCGTGGACGAGGACGCGGCCCAGGCTCTCGACGTCGTACGGACGGACGGTGCCGCACCGCGCTGGGAGGTGACCCTGGCCCACGCCGACGGCCGGCACTGGCGGGTCACCGTCACGCAGGGCGCGTCGGCGCCGCCGCGTCCGGAGAGCTGCGGGGCCTCGGTGCTGGGCTCGCCGGCGCGGATGGAGGTCACCGCGGTGCGCGAACTGTCGGTGACGGCGGCGCTCGCGAGCTGACGTTCCGGCCCCGAGGGCGAGCGGGGCCGGCCCCGCGGTGGCGGCGACGGCTCGGGGAACGGCGTGGGAGCCGGGAGAGCGGCGCGGGCGCCCGGGGAACGGCGCAGGCCCCCTGGGTCAACGACACAAGCGCGGGACGGCGAGGCCCGGCCGAGTCACTCGCTCCGGAGCGCCCGGGAGATCCGCGCCACACCCCGTACGGCATGCCGCCGGCTCCCACGTACCGTCATGGGTATGAGCCCCACTCCCCCCGTACGCCGCCTGCGCCTCGGCCTGCCGCGGCGGGTGTTCTCGCAGGTGCTGCTGATGCAGCTGGCGATCGCCGCGGGAGTCGCCGTACTCGCGACCGGGCTGTTCCTGGCGCCGCTCGGTGACCAGCTGGACGACCAGGCGATGCGCCGTGCTCTCGCGATCGCGCAGACCACCGCGCAGCAGCCGCAGGTCGTACGGGACCTGCGGACCACCCGGCCGGCGCCGAACGGCCCGGTGCAGCGGGAAACGGAGCGGATCCGGAAGGCCACCAAGGCGGAGTACGTCGTCGTGATGGACCGGCGGGGCGTGCGATGGTCGCACACCGATCCGGACCGGATCGGCGACGTCGTCTCGACCGACCCCGGGCAGGCCCTGGCGGGCCGCGAGATCATGGAGATCGACGACGGCACCCTGGGACGGTCCGCGCGCGGCAAGGTGCCGCTGCGTGACGGCGACGGCGACATCGTCGGCGCGGTCTCGGTCGGCATCGCGTACGACAGCGTCCGGGCCCGGCTGATCCACGCCATCCCGGGGCTGTTCGCGTACGCCGGCGGTGCGCTGGCCGTGGGCGCGCTGGCCGCCTGGCTCATCTCGCGCCGGGTCCAGCGGCAGACCCGTGACCTGGCCTTCTCGGACATCGCGGGGCTGCTCGCGGAGCGCGAGGCGATGCTGCACGGCATCCGGGAGGGTGTCGTCGCCCTGGACCGCGGCGGCAGGGTGCGATTGCTCAACGACGAGGCGCAACGCCTGCTGGGCATCGGTGGCGAGGCCGTCGGCTGCTCCCCCGACGAGGCGCTCGGTGCGGGGCGTACGGCCGACGTCCTGGCCGGCCGGGTGACCGGCACCGACCTGCTGACCGTGCGCGGCCAGCGGGTCCTGGTCGCCAACCGGATGCCCACCGACGACGGCGGAGCCGTCGCCACCTTGCGCGACCGCACGGAGCTGGAGCAGCTCGGACGGGAACTGGACTCGACACGCGGCCTCATCGACGCCCTGCGCGCGCAGGATCACGAGCACGCCAACCGTATGCACACCCTGCTGGGTCTGCTCGAACTGGAGATGTACGACGACGCCGTGGAGTTCGTCGGCGAGGTGGTCGGCGACCACCGGGTCACCGCGGAGCAGATCACCGAGCGGATCCAGGACCCCCTCCTCGCCGCCCTGCTGGTCGGCAAGGCGACCGTCGCGGCCGAACGCGGAGTCGTGCTGTGGGTGTCCGACCGGACGCGACTGCCCGATCGTCTGGTCGACCCCGGAGGGCTCGTCACGGTCGTCGGCAACCTGGTCGACAACGCACTCGACGCCGTCGCGGGCGAGCCGCACGCGCGCGTGGAGGTCGAATTGCGTGCGCGGGGACGTGCCGCCACGCTCCGGGTGCGTGACACGGGGCCCGGGATTCCCGCGGAACACCGTGAGCTGGTGTTCACGGCGGGATGGTCCACCAAGGAGCCGCCGGCGCACCGCCAGCGCGGCATCGGGCTGTCGCTGGTACGCAGGCTCGCCGAGCGGCAGGGCGGCAGCGCCACCGTCCGTGAGGCGCACGGCGGGGGCGCGGAGTTCGTCGTCGTCCTGCCCGAGGCACTGGCCGAACCGGACCTGGCCCCCGACCTCACCACCCCGGCCCTCACCGCCCCCACCCCCACCCTCACCGCCCCCGTGAACACCACTGCCGAGGAGGAGTCCCGATGATCGAGGTCCTGGTGGTGGACGACGACACGCGGGTCGCGCGGGTCAACGCCGCCTATGTCGAGAAGGTTCCGGGCTTCCATGTCGCCGGCGAGGCGCACAGCGCGCTGGAGGCGCTGCACAGGGTGGAGACGCTGCCCCGCCTGGACCTGATCCTGCTGGACCACTACCTGCCCGACCGGACCGGCCTGGAGGTCGTCCAGGAGATGCGGCGGCGCGGCCACCAGACCGACGTGATCATGGTGACGGCGGCCCGGGACGTGACGACCGTCCAGGCGGCGATGCGTCAGGGGGCGCTGCAGTACCTGGTCAAGCCGTTCGCGTTCGCGGGGCTGCGCGCCAAGCTCGAGGCGTACGCGGAGCTGCGGCGCACTCTCGACGGCGGTGGTGAGGCGGAGCAGGCGGAGGTCGACCGCATCTTCGGCGCCCTGTCGGCACCGTCGGAGCCGGGGCTGCCCAAGGGGCACTCCCCCACCACCGCCGAGCTCGTACGCCAGTGCCTGATGAAGGCCGACAGTGCGCTCTCCGCCCAGGAGATCGCCGAACGGACCGGGGTGAGCCGCCAGACCGCTCAGCGCTATCTGAAGCTCCTGGAGCGCACGGGACGGGCCAGGCTGACCCTCAAGTACGGCGACGCCGGCCGTCCGGAGCACCGCTACGAGTGGGCGACCCGCCCCTGAGAGGCGTCGGGCCGATCGCGCCGCCGCCTCCTACACGGCCCCCGCCCCGGTCAGCGACCGCACCTCCGTCTCGGCGTGCTTGGCCTCGTCCGGGACCTCCCGCGAGGTGACCGTGCCGAGCCAGCCCGCGACGAAGCCCAGCGGAATCGACACCAGGCCGGGGTTCTGCAGTGGGAAGTACTGGAAGTCGACGCCCGGGAACAGCGCCTGCGGGCTGCCCGACACCACCGGGGACAGCAGCACGAGCACCACGGAGGGGACAAGGCCGCCGTACACGGCCCACATGGCACCGCGCGTGGTGAAGCCGCGCCAGAACAGCGAGTAGAGCAGCACCGGCAGATTGGCGGACGCGGCGACGGCGAAGGCCAGGCCCACCAGGAACGCGACGTTGAGGTCGCGGGCTAGCAGGCCGAGAGCGATCGCCACGGCGCCGATTCCGACGGCGGCGACACGCGCCACGGCGACCTCACTGCGCGGCTTCGCGTCGCGGCGCCGCAGGGACGCGTACAGGTCGTGGGCCACGGACGCCGAGGAGGCCAGGGTGATACCGGCGACCACCGCGAGGATGGTGGCGAACGCGACGGCGGCGACGACCGCGAACAGGACCGTTCCCCCGGTGGACCCCGCGCCGCCGCCCAGGTCGAGGGCGAGCAGCGGGACCGCCGTGTTCCCGGCGGCGTTCGACGCTCGTACGGCACCGGGACCGACCAGGGCGGCGGCGCCGAACCCGAGCACGATCGTCATCAGGTAGAAGCCGCCGATGAGGCCGATGGCCCAGACGACGGACCGCCTCGCCGCCCGGGCGGTGGGCACGGTGTAGAAGCGGGACAGGATGTGCGGCAGCCCGGCCGTGCCCAGCACCAGAGCGAGCCCCAGACTGATGAAGTCGAAGCGCGAGGTCCAGTCCCCGCCGTACGCCAGCCCGGGCGCCAGGAACGCCTCGCCGTGACCGCTGCGTTCGGCCGCCGTGCGCAGCAGCCGGTCGAAGTCGCCGTGGAAGCGCACCAGGACGAGCGCGGTCAGCGCCACGGTGCCGCCGAGCAGCAGCACGGCCTTCACGATCTGGACCCAGGTGGTGGCCCGCATCCCTCCCAGCGACACGTAGATCACCATGAGGGCGCCGACGCCGATGACCGTCCAGGTCCGTGCCGCCTCGGTCGTACCGCCGAGCAGCAGTGCGACCAGACTGCCCGCGCCCACCATCTGCGCCACCAGGTACATCACGGACACGGTGACCGACGAGGTTCCCGCCGCGATCCGCACCGGTCGCTCCCGCATCCGTGCCGCCAGGACGTCGGCGAGGGTGAACCTTCCGCAGTTGCGCACCAGTTCGGCGACGAGGAACAGCACGACGAGCCAGGCGACCAGAAAGCCCACCGAGTACAGCATGCCGTCGTAGCCGTAGAGCGCGATGAGCCCCGAGATGCCGAGGAAGGAAGCGGCCGACATGTAGTCGCCGGCGATGGCGAAACCATTCTCCATCGGGGAGAACAGGCGGCCGCCCGCGTAGAACTCCTCCGCCGAGCCCTGCCTCTTGCGGCTCACCCACGTGGTGATCGCCAGGGTGACGGCGACGAATGTGCTGAACAGCAGCAGTGCCAGCGTCTGGTGGTCGCCCCTCACGACGCACCGCCTCGCACTCCGCGCGTCAGTTCCTGGGTGTCCCAGCGCAGTTCGAGCGCGGCCCGGTCCCTGCGCAGCCGGGCGTGCCGGGCGTACGCCCAGGTGAGAAGGAACGTGGTGAGGAACTGCCCGAGTCCGGCGACCATCGCCACGTTCAACGCTCCGGCCACCGGCCGGGCCATCAGCGTGGGCGCCGTCGTGGCGGCCACCACATAGGCGACGTACCACACGAGGAAGGCGGCTACCGCCGGCACCACGAACCTCCGGTACCGGCTGCGCACCTCCTGGAAGGCCGCGCTGCGCTGGACCTCCAGGTACACGTCGGCCGCGCCCCGGGGCGGCTCTCCCGCCGGTTCCCGGCGCGCCGAGGGGAGCGCGGGCTCCGGTACCCCCGTGCCGACCGACTCACCCCAGCCGGAGGCGAGGGCGTCGTACCACGGGTCGTCGTATCCCGGGCTCGGAGACGCGTCGGCGGAGGCGCCGTCCGGGGCGTCGCGGTGGTCGACCGCGCTTTCGGGACCACCCCAGGCACCGCTGAGGCGATCGTTGCTTGGCTGCATGCCCAAGGATGGACAGAACGGGTAGATCCCCGGCTCTTCTTCCCCTCGCACTTCACCCCATCAGGTGACTGTGTCCGGGGTGCCGCACGAGCCCTTTCCCGTACGCGTAACGCAGTCCGACCCCGGTCCTTGAGCCTCACCGGGCCCGGGGTTGTCGACCCCGGGTCCGGCTCGAAGGCTACGTACGGTTACGGACCGTTACGCGTCGATGCGCGACCGGTCGAGCGTCGCCGCCGAACTGGAGATGAACTCCTTGCGGGGAGCGACGTCGTTGCCCATCAGCAGGTCGAAGACCTGCTCGGCGGAGTCCAGATCGGTGAGGTTGATGCGGCGCAGGGTGCGCCGCCGCGGGTCCATGGTCGTCTCCGCCAGCTGGTCGGCGTCCATCTCACCCAGACCCTTGTAGCGCTGGATGGAGTCCTTGTACCGGATGTTCTTGCTCTGGAGCTCCATGAGCGTGTCGCGCAGCTCGCGGTCCGAGTACGTGTAGATGTACTTGTCCTGGCCCTTCTTGGGCTGGACGAGCTCGATGCGGTGCAGCGGCGGCACCGCGGCGAAGACCCGGCCCGCCTCCACCATGGGCCGCATGTAGCGGTGGAACAGGGTCAGCAGCAGGGTGCGGATGTGGGAGCCGTCCACATCGGCGTCGGTCATCATGATGATCTTGCCGTAGCGAGCCGCGTCGATGTCGAAGGTGCGGCCCGATCCGGCTCCTATGACCTGGATGATCGCGCCGCACTCGGCGTTCTTCAGCATGTCGGTCACGGACGACTTCTGGACGTTGAGGATCTTGCCGCGGATCGGCAGCAGCGCCTGGAACTCGGAGTTCCGGGCAAGCTTCGCCGTGCCCAGTGCGGAGTCGCCCTCGACGATGAACAGCTCGCTGCGGTCCACGTCGTCGCTGCGGCAGTCGGCGAGCTTCGCGGGCAGCGAGGAGGACTCCAGAGCCGTCTTGCGGCGCTGGGCGTCCTTGTGCTGACGGGCGGCGATGCGGGTACGGGCCGCCGCGACGGCCTTCTCCATGATCACCCGGGCCTGCTGGGCGGCATCGCGCTTGGTGGAGGTCAGGAACGCCTTGAGTTCCTTGGTGATGACGTTGTTCACGATCCGCCGGGCTGCCGAGGTGCCGAGGACCTCCTTGGTCTGGCCCTCGAACTGCGGCTCGGCGAGGCGGACCGTCACGACCGCCGTGAGGCCCTCCAGGGCGTCGTCCTTGACGATGTCGTCCTCGGCGACGCGCAGCATCTTCTTGGTCCGCAGCACCTCGTTCATCGTCTTGGCCACCGCTTGTTCGAAGCCCGCGACGTGGGTGCCGCCCTTGGGCGTGGCGATGATGTTGACGAACGACTTGAGGGTGGTGTCGTAACCGGTCCCCCAGCGCATCGCGACGTCGACGCCGAGGTCGCGGGTGACCTCGGTGGGCGTCATCTGGCCGTGCTCGTCGAGCACGGGGACCGTCTCCTTGAAGCTGCCGTTCCCGCTGAAGCGGAGGACGTCGCAGACGGGCCTGTCACTGGCCAGGAACTCGCAGAACTCACTGATGCCGCCGTCGAAGCGGAAGGACTCCTCACCCTTGCTGCCGCCGTCGCCGAGGCCGAACTCGTCACGGACGACGATGGTCAGTCCGGGCACCAGGAACGCGGTCTGGCGGGCCCGCTGGTGCAGGTTGTCCAGGGAGAGCTTGGCGTCCTTGAGGAAGATCTGCCGGTCGGCCCAGTACCGCACACGCGTCCCGGTGCGGCTCTTGGGGATCTTCTTGGCCTTGCGCAGCCCGCTCCCGGCCTCGAACTTGGCGTCCGGGCCCGTCCCGGTGAACGCGCCGGGAACGCCGCGCCGGAAGCTGATGGCGTTGGTGTGCCCGCTGCGGTCCACCTCGATGTCCAGCCGGGCGGACAGGGCGTTCACCACGGAGGCGCCGACGCCGTGCAGACCGCCGGAGGCCGCGTACGAGCCGCCGCCGAACTTGCCGCCGGCGTGCAACTTGGTCATGACGACCTCGACGCCGGACAGGCCGGTCTTGGGCTCGACGTCGACCGGGATGCCCCGGCCGTTGTCCCGGACCTCCACCGACGCGTCGTCGTGGAGGATCACCTCGATGTGGTCGCAGTAACCGCCGAGGGCTTCGTCGACGGAGTTGTCGATGATCTCCCACAGGCAGTGCATCAGGCCACGGCTGTCGGTCGATCCGATGTACATGCCCGGACGCTTGCGTACGGCCTCGAGCCCCTCGAGGACGAGCAGGTGCCGCGCGGTGTAGTTGGATCCGTCCCGGTCTGCTCCTGCCAGCAGCGCAGTGGACGGCACGGATGTCTCGGCGGTCACGCGGTTCGCTCCTCGCTGAATTTCAGATGGGGCCCCGCTGGGTAAGGGCGCGGCTCGGTTCACCGGTCAGAGGGTACCGAGGCCTGGTAGAGCCGTTGTAACGCCACCCTCGTCGAGGACACACCCTAGTCCAGCGTCGCATACCTGTTCGATCCCTCGATGGGGTGAAGTACACATCACGTTCCCTTCGAGGCATGAACCATTTAGGCTCCGGGCACGTCCTCATGAACAAACCGGCAACCCAGCCGGCGGGACTGACACTGACCGACTGCGCGAACCCGTACGACACAGAGACACGCAATACGGCACATTCGCCGCCAACCGGCAACAGCCTGCCCCTCGGAAAGTTTTTTCGAGGAAAAGCCACGAGCGGGAACGTTTTGGGGCTGGTTGGATGTTGACCCTGGTACGACAGCTCGTCGAGCTAGAGAAGAGGCGACGTGACTACTGTTCTGACTTCCGCAAGCCCGCTGACGGCCGCTGATCGCTGCGACCGCTGCGGCGCCCAGGCATACCTGCGCGTCGTCCTGCTGAGCGGCGGAGAACTGCTCTTCTGCGCCCACCATGGGCGCAAGTTCGAGCCGGAACTCAAGAAGATCGCCGCTGAGATACAGGACGAGACGGAGCGGCTGACGGCCGTTCCGGAATCTTCCCCGGAGGAAGAGCGCTGACGCTACGCGCCCGACGACGAGCCAGCCCGGCACAGGCCGAGGAACGGGCGGCCGCCCCCGACATCCGGAGGCGGCCGCCCGTGCTCGTACCCGGCAAGCTCTCAGAGGCCGTCAGACGCCCTCGCGCTGCCGCGAGGCGGAGTCCCATCCCAGCGTCCGCAGAACGGCGGAGACGCGCGTGTAGACCCCGGGACTGCCCGGACGCCCGCAGCCGCTCCCCCAGGACACGAGCCCGATGAGCCTCCCCTGGGCGACCAGCGGTCCTCCGCTGTCCCCCTGGCAGGCATCGCGGCCACCTGCGTTCTCCCCGGCACAGAGCATGCTGTCGGCGAGATACCGCCCATCGTCGCTTCCCGGGTACGCCCGCTCACAGAGCGCGTCCGGGAGTACGCGCACGCGTGCCGCCCGCAGGCCGTTCGCGTAGTCCCCGGCGCCCGAGGTGTCGCCCCATCCGTAGACGAGCGCTCCCGTCTCGGGTCCGTACGCGGGGTCGCCCTGCCCCGCCATCCCTATGACCGAGCCGGCGGGAAGGGCTCCGGAAAGCGTGAGCACCGCGAAGTCACCGGCGTTGCTGACGTCGTCGTGCGCCGGGTTCACCCAGACGTCGCGGACGGGAATCTCCTGCCCCCGGTCCGAGAGCAGGTCGGTACGGCCGGCGATGACCCGTAGGTCGCGCACCTGCTCGGGCGGCGACCCGAGAACCTCCTCGCCCAGGCAGTGGGCCGCCGTGAGCACGGTGGTGCGGCCGACGGCCACTCCCCCGCAGAACTGTCCCGCCCGCGTACCTCCGAACCGGTCACGGCTGGACAGGGCGACGGTCCACGGACTGTCGGACACTTCGACCGGAAAGCCTCCGACGACGATGCTGTCGGCGGACGCGGGGGCAACGGACACCAGCGGTATCGCGGTCGCCGCGGCCGCCAGGACCAGCGGCCGGGCCAGTGCCCGGGCAAAGAGGCGACGCATGCAGGCTCCTCACTCCGAGATGGTGATGGAACACCCAGAGTGATCCAGCCCGCCGCACCGCGCACCCGCTGGTCAACGCGAAGGCCCGATTCCCCACCTGGTGGAACCGGGCCCTGTCGCTCGTACGACCGCTCGAACGACCGCGACCTAGTCGAGGTAGTCGCGCAGCACCTGGGAGCGCGACGGGTGACGCAGCTTCGACATGGTCTTCGACTCGATCTGGCGGATGCGCTCACGCGTGACGCCGTACACCTTGCCGATCTCGTCGAGGGTCTTCGGCTGACCGTCGGTGAGACCGAAACGCATGGAGACGACGCCCGCCTCGCGCTCGGACAGGGTGTCGAGGACGGAGTGCAGCTGCTCCTGCAGGAGCGTGAAGCTGACCGCGTCGGCCGGAACGACCGCTTCGGAGTCCTCGATGAGGTCACCGAACTCGCTGTCGCCGTCCTCGCCCAGCGGGGTGTGCAGCGAGATGGGCTCGCGACCGTACTTCTGGACCTCGATGACCTTCTCCGGGGTCATGTCGAGTTCCTTGGCCAGCTCCTCCGGGGTGGGCTCGCGGCCCAGGTCCTGGAGCATCTGGCGCTGCACGCGCGCGAGCTTGTTGATGACCTCGACCATGTGCACCGGAATACGGATGGTGCGGGCCTGGTCGGCCATCGCGCGGGTGATCGCCTGACGGATCCACCAGGTGGCGTACGTGGAGAACTTGTAGCCCTTGGTGTAGTCGAACTTCTCCACCGCGCGGATCAGACCGAGGTTGCCCTCCTGGATGAGGTCCAGGAAGAGCATGCCGCGGCCGGTGTAGCGCTTGGCCAGGGAGACCACCAGGCGGAGGTTGGCCTCCAGGAGGTGGTTCTTGGCGCGGCGGCCGTCCTCGGCGATGATCTCCAGCTCACGCTTGAGCTTGGGCGCGAGCTTGTCGGAGTTCGCCAGCTTGTCCTCGGCGAACAGACCCGCCTCGATGCGCTTGGCGAGTTCGACCTCCTGCTCGGCGTTGAGCAGGGGGACCTTGCCGATCTGCTTGAGGTAGTCCTTGACCGGGTCGGCGGTGGCGCCGGCCGCGGCGACCTGCTGGGCCGGAGCGTCGTCCTCGTCGTCGTCGGACAGTACGAAACCCGCGTTCTCGGTGCCCTCGGGCTCCTCCGTCGCGGCCTTCGGCTCCTCGACCGCCTCGTCCTCGAGAAGCTCGCCGTCTTCCTTCTTGGCGGTGGTCTTCTTGGCCGCCGTCTTCTTGACGGTCGTCTTCTTCGCTGCCGCCTTCTTGGCGGTCGTCTTCTTGGCCGCCGCCTTCTTGGCGGGCGCCTCTTCCTCGACGGCGGGGTCGGTGGCGGGCGCCGCCGGGGCGGCGGGGTCGGTGGCCTTCCTGCTGGTCACCGTCTTCGCCGCTACCGCCTTGGTGGCGGTGCGCTTGGCGGGACTCTTCGCTGCGACGCTCTTACGGGTGCGCTTGGGCTCTGCGGCACTGACCATCAGCGTCACACCCTCTTCCTCGAGGATCTGGTTGAGGCTGCGCAGTACGTTCTTCCACTGAGTGGCCGGAATCTGGTCAGCTTCGAAGGCCCGACGCACGTCGTCGCCGGCGATCTGCCCCTCAGCCTTTCCCCGCTCAATGAGCGCCATGACAGAGACGGACTCGGCGATCTCCGGCGGGAGCGTACGGGATGTGCTGGCCGACACGAACAACCTCTCGGAACGTTGGAAAACGGCTTCCGGCCCCATCCATGATGGACAGGAGCCGACCGCCGGCTTGGGAGTGGGCCGACGGCGCGGGTGTGCCGGGGAGATGCACAGCGCCATGAACGGCGTCCGTATTCCCTCCGCGGCTGTCACCTCTTAGGTCATCGCGTTGTTCCCACGAGCGTTACGCTCAATCCGCGTGGCCCGAGTCACACCCCGTAAGCGTTCAAAATCGGCCAGACACGGATAAACAAGGTCACCAGTGAGTACAACCTGACCGCACCGGGAGGCTCAGCCTCTCATCACACCGTCGGACCCCGCGGAATCACAGGGATTCCGCGGGGTCCGGTGCCGGCGAACCGGCCGATCACTGCCATAGGAGGGGTCTGGCGTGCCCGGCCCGCGCCGTTGCGGCGGAACGTGGTCAGTGCTCGCGCGGGGCGGGCACCACACGTTCCACCTCGGGGTGGACGGTCAGAAGTTGGCGCATGGCGGCCTCGGCCGCCGCGCCGTCCCCCGTGGCGAGGGCGTCGACGATCCTGCCGTGCTGCGCCAGCGAGACGTCGTTCGGCCGGTCACAGCCCGTGACCGGGCCGCCGGAGACGTGGAGGGCGGCGGAGACGATCCCGGAGAGGTGATCCAGCATGCGGTTGCCGCCGATCTGGATGAGCAGCGAGTGGAACTCGGCGTCGGCGCGCGAGAAGGTGAGCGCGTCACCCTGCCCCATGGCGTGACCCATGATCCCGACCATGTCGGACAGACGCTGCTGGACGTCCTCACGCCCGTGCCCGGCGGCGAGGCGCGCGGCGAGGGGCTCGATCGTCCAGCGCAGTTCGCTGAGCTCGCGGCGCTGGTCGTCGCGCTGCGGCCCGAACGCACGCCATTCGATGATGTCCGGGTCGAGGAGGTTCCAGTCGCTGACGGGACGCACGCGCGTGCCGACATTCGGGCGGGCGCTGACCAGCCCCTTGGCTTCCAGGACGCGGAGGGACTCACGGACGACGGTGCGGGACACCTCGAAACGCTGGCCGATCTCCTCGGGCACCAGCGGGCGGTCGGCGCCCAGGTCGCCCGAAACGATCATCTGGCCCAGCTGCTGGACGAGTTGCCCGTGCAGTCCGCGGCCACGGCTGCCCGCGGTGCGCCGACCCACGCGGCCCAGCTCGGGCTCCACCCCTTCCCAGGCAGGCACCCCGACGCGGTCGACGGCGGGCGCCTCGGCGTAGGGGTAGCGGTCGAGTTCGCCCGGGTTCGCGAGGCCGGAGTCGGCGGAGCGGGCGGCGGTCATCATGGTGTGCGCAAGGGTACTCACGCATCCTTTGTCGGCGCCGTCCTCAACTCCCTTGAGGTCTTTGGTGAAAAGCACACGAAAGGGTGATCGCTCACCCCGTCGCAATTGACGCCTTATCGGAAAGAAATGGGCTTTCCCCGGGGAGTTGCGCACACGGTCGGAACGGAAGGGTGAGGCGGAGGTCATCGGGCCCTGCTGCGCAGGGTCATGAGCAGGTATGCGCAGAGCAGAGCGGTCAGCGACAACGTCAGCGCGCTGCCGACGGGTTGGACGATCATGCGCAGCACCTCGGCCAGATACCGCTCACCACCGAACGGCCACTGCGTCAGGAGGACCTCGCGCACCCTCATCGGGAAACCGGCGGCGGTCCGCACGGACGGGCCCGCCCAGACCCTTTGTACGAGCGGTACGACGAGGACGGGGACGGCGACCACCGCGGCGAGCCCGGCCGTGGTGGAGCGGAAGACGCCCGCGGCAAGCACACCGGACCAGGCGCATCCGACGACGAGCCCGAGCCAACCAGCGGTCAGCGCGGGCCAGTCGGCGGGAACCCTCGCGACCTCCTGTCCGTAGAACAGATGAAGCACTTCGGCGTCGCAACCGACCGTCAGGGCGGCCAGCACCAGCGCGGTGGCCGCGGATACGAGGAGTTTGGCGGCCAGCAGCCCCATACGGCGGGGCACGGTGCCGCGGTCCGCCGCCAAAGCGGGATGACGGAACTCGTCACCGAAGGAGAGCGCACCGAGCAGCCCCGCCCCGAGCGCCGCGGGCGGCAGCGGCAGTTCCCGTGGCCACGCGGCCAGGAGACGTGGCTGCGGGGTATGCCCGACGCGCGCCAGGACCACGGCGGTGACGGCGGACACGACGAGTACGACGGCGCCGGTGACGAACCCGGTGCTGATGCCGACCGCACGGCGGAGTTCGTAGCGGAGTGGGCTGAGGGGGCTGGGGGCGGAGCGGACGGAGATGGGAGGCGGAAGCGAGGACGCCGCCTTCCGGGTGTCCGCTGCGGCGGGGGTGAGGGCGGTGTACGGGCGCGGTGTGCGCCGGGGGGCGGCGAGGGCGGGTGGGATGTGGGCGGAGTCGGCCCCGGAGGGGCTGGCGGGGCTGGCGGGGCTGGGAGCGTCGCCGGGCGGTGCGGGCGCGCTCCGGAGCGCGGGCGCGGGTGTGGCTCCGGGCGCGGGGGCGTCCCCGGAAGCAGAGGCGTCTCTGGTCACAGGGGCAGCGTCCGGAGCAGAACCATGCCCAGGCACGGGCGCACCATCTGACGCAGCAGCACCGTCAGCCACGGGTCCGTCGTCGGGAGTACGAGCGTCTGCGGGCCCGGCGGGGGACGGTTGTGGTCCCCCGGGCTGCGAGCTGTCGTCGTCTGAGGGGGAGCGGGAGCGGTTCGGGCCGGCTCCGCCGGAGGCGGTCGCGGTCGCGGCCGGGGGCGGCGGGTCGGCGAGGGTCAGGCGAGGGGCGGTCGGGTTCCCCTTGTCGGACGCCCGGCTGTCTTCGGCACCCTGCTGCCGGGCCGCGGGCACCACGCCCGCCCCGGGGCCCATGTCACCGATCTCGTCGGCCAGTTGGTGTACGAGGATCCCGTGACGGAATGCGGTTTCACCGATGTCGGCACACGTACTGCCGTACACCGCGAGGCGGTTGCCGCCTTCGCGTACGACCTCGACGGAACGGCGGGCCGCGCGCGCCTCTTTGGTCAGCAGGGCGGCGAGTCGGGCGGCGTGCGGGCTGCGGACCGCGACGCGGGGGCGCAGGCGGGTACGGGAGAAGTCCGCCACCTCCTGATCGGCGACGACTCTGCCCTTTTCGAGCGTGACGACGTGATCGGCGGTACGCGCGGCCTCCTTGGGATCCGCCGTACTGAACAGGACGGTGCCGCCCTGGGCGGCATGGGCACGCAGCGTGTCGTGGAGGCGACGGGCCTCATGCGCGGACAGCGCTCCCGCGGGGTCGTCGAGCACCAGGGTGTGCGGATCGGGAAGCAAAGCACAGGCCAGTCCGAGGCGTCGGTCCATACCGCGGGAAAGGGTGCCGAGGCGCTCGCCGCGCAGGCCCACGAGTTCGGCCGACTCCAGGACTTCGTCGGCCCGCCGGACGGGAACCCCGGCCGCCGCGCACAGCATGCGGAGATGACCGCGAACCGTGCGGGCCGGGTGCCCCGGCACATCTCCCAGCAAGACTCCGACCTCGCGTGAGGGGTGGGCGATGCGGTGCAGGGGCCGGCCTCTGAAGTAGGTGAGACCACGGCCGTGCTGGAGTTCGAGCATGAGTCTGAGCGCCGTCGTCTTGCCGGCGCCCGCTGCTCCGAGCAGTGCGGTGACGTGGCCCGCGCGCGCCTCGAAGGAGACGTCGTCGACGGCGGGCGGAAGCTCCTTGCGGGGATTGCTGGTCAGTCCGAAGGCCTGGATCACCCGTAGCAAGATAGCGTGCCATATCCGGATTTTCCGGCATGTCAAGGCCTGCCGGACACGAGGTGACGGGCCCCCTCGATCCCTTGTTCGCCGTTCGCTCCGGGGTCCTGCCCGGGCTCGCCGTCACACCTCGGGGCGCAGCATCGGGGGGTTGAGGAGAGTCGCGCCGCCGGCCCGGAAGAGCTGAGCGGGACGGCCGCCCTGGCGGGTGGTCGTGCCGCCGGTGGGGACGAGGAAGCCCGGCGTGCCCGTCACCTTGCGGTGGAAGTTGCGCGGGTCGAGCGCCACGCTCCACACCGCCTCGTAGACGCGCCGCAGCTCGCCGACGGTGAACTCGGGCGGACAGAACGCGGTGGCCAGCGACGAGTACTCGATCTTGGAGCGGGCTCGCTCCACCCCGTCCGCCAGGATCTGGGCGTGGTCGAAGGCGAGCGGCGCCACCGGCTCGCCGTCATGGCCGTAACCAGCCTGCTCCAGCAGTTCCTCGACCGGCGCCCAGCGCGCGTTGCTGGCGTCGCCGCCCGCTCTTGGTGCGGGCAGGTCGGGAGCGAGCGCGAGATGGGCGACGCTGACCACGCGCATCCGGGGGTCGCGCTCGGGATCGCCGTACGTCGCGAGCTGCTCAAGGTGGGCACCGTTGTCCTGGGTGGGTGCGACCGGATCGTGGACGCACAGTCCCGTCTCCTCGGCCAGCTCCCGCGCCGCCGCCTGCGCCAGATCCTCGTCGGCCCGTACGAAACCGCCGGGCAGGGCCCAGCGACCCTGAAACGGCGGCTCGCCCCTGCGCACCGCCAGCGCGCACAGGGAGTGGCGGCGAACGGTCAGCACGACCAGGTCCACAGTGACGGCGAAGGGCGGAAAGGCTGACGGGTCGTAGGGCATGCGGCGATCATAGTCGTCTTCCTGACGATAAACACTCCCTTCGTCACCGCTTCGTCGGCTGGTCCACTTCGCTGGGGCCCGCGTCTCACCGTCCGTTCCCCGGATGCCGTGCGAGGCCACGTACTGCCAGGTCAGGCTCCTAGTTGCAGCCCGTCGGCGGCCTCTTCGACCATGGCCAGACCGAGTCGGCTGACCCGGACCGAGAACGGCGCTCCGGCGACCCGCAGCCCCGTGAGTCCGAGCTCCCCCAGAGGCGCGTCGCGTACGGGACGCAGGGTGACGGTCTTGGCCGGGGCGTCGGGGCGGATGCCCGCGAGCGTGGTCAGCAGCAGCACCCCGGCGGCAGCCGCGGTGGCGGCGGGACGGCAGGCCGCCGGGTGCGGCAGGGGCGCGCCCGCGTCGGTGTGTTGCTCGCCCGCGTACATCTCCGGCAGGCGGTGGCCGAAGGTGCCCGCCGCGGCCACTACGCCGCGCAGCAGCGAGCCCGCCTCCTTCTCGTGACCGGCAGCGGCCAGACCCGCCACCGCGATCGCCGTCTCCTGGACCCGTACCGCCCCGGCGCGATGTCCGAACGGGTTGTATCCCGCTTCCTTCTCCGCCAGTCCGCGCAGACCCCAGCCCGAGTCCATGGCCGGATTGCCCAGCAGCCGGGCGAGTCGACCGGTCTGCGCCGGGTCGAGCAGGCCCGGAGCCGGGGCGCCCCCACCGAGCAGCCCGGTGTCGAGGAGGTGAGCCGCTGCCGCGCTCAGGTGCGGCACGAGGCGTCCGTCCGGGGCCCGTGCCGCCGCGGGCCGTCCGCCTGCCCGGTCGTCGATCCAGAAGTCCCGCTGGAACGCCGTCCGCAGCCGCCGGGCCCACTGCCGCAGTCCGTCACCGCCCGGCCTGCCGAAGTCATCGAGCAGCTCGGCGCCGAGCAGCGCGGCGCGGTGGGCGTGAGCCTGGGTCTCGCATCGGACGGGGCCGTCCGGGTGCGGATCGGGTACGTACGTTCCGTCTCCGGCGGTGGTGCGCAGCCAGGCCAGACACCGCTCGACCGTCGGCATCAGCTCCTGCGTCTCGTGTTCGCGAAGCCCCCAGCGGCGGGCTTCCGCGAGGAGCACGGGAAAGAGCAGGGTCGCCTCGGTGCCGGTGCAGCCCGGCGGCAGGTGCGGACCGGTGTCACGTCTGGGTCCGGGGATCAGGCCGGACCGCGGACCGGGGCCGCGGTGCTGGGTGCGGGCGAGGGCGCGCAGCGTACCGGCGGCCAGCCGGGTGCCGAGAGGAAGTGTCATCCGGGCGGCGGCGAGAGCCTCGGCGGGGGCCAGGCCGCAGCGCCAGGGGACGCCCGCCGCGAGATGGACGTCGGCGGGATGCGCGGGATCGCGCAGCAGCAGGGCTCTGAGGTCCTCGATGCTGGTCTTCAGGAGGGCGGGGACTGCGGGGTCGTCGCCGGTGGCGTGCGCGGAGGCCAGCGGGTCGGCCGCCGTGCGGCCCACCGCCCGGAGCGGGCCCGCGCCGTCCGGTCGTACACGCAGTTCGAGGCTCGTGCTGCCGCCCGGAGGCAGCAGCAACTCCCACCGCAGCAGTCCGGCGGAGGCCAGTGCGTCGGCGGGCGGCGGGACGGCCGTGACCGACGCACTGCCCGCGGCGCCGGACCACCGCAGGCCGGAGTCGTGGACACTGGCCGACAGGGCGGGGCCCGCGCGGCCGGCGGCGATCGATCCCAGGTCGGCCAGGTCCGTGCCGAGGGCCACCTCGACCGGCAGCCGCAGTGGGTGGGCTGCCCAACTGCGCAGCGTGATCCGCTCCGTACCGTCGGCGTCCCGGGTCCGCTCGATCATGACGTCCGGGTCCGGCCCAGGCGCGGACGACGTCCGAATCGTCCCCACGAACCGGGCACGGTGGGCGCTTGCCATCCGGGCCTGCGACGGGAGGGGCTCACGCCCGGCCACGCGAAGGCGGCACCGGGAGAGCAGGCGTCGGCCCGCGCGGTAGAACCCCTCCAGCCCCAGGCCGGTCAGCTGCCCCTGTTCCGTGGAGATCACGAGGCCGGGGAGGGCCACGCCGATCATGGTCCTGTGAGCGGGCGGCAGGTCCCCGGATCTGTGGGGCGGCGTCGCGGACGGCGCACTCCGAGGAGTCACCGGCTCCGCACCCGACCACGCCGACGAGAGGGGCGCCCCCGGCCGGGGGCGGACCGTCGGCGGGCCGAGGTTCTGTCCCTGCCCCGAGCCGCGCTTCCCGGCATGCGCCAAGGAGACGGCAAGGGGCGGCAGCGTGGTCCTCCGTCCGGCGGCAGAGGTGTCCGGGGCGGCGAAGGGCGGGGTCGGCTGGTGCATGGGAGGGCTTCCTCTTCGCTCGGTGCGCCTCTGGCGGAACGGCGCCGTGTGGGGTCCGACCGGACGGCTGCGGTGCGGTGACCCGACCGGTTCGGGCGTTCCGCCACTCAGGTGAACGGAGCGGGTGTCCTTCGGGTCACGCTTGCGGCGGGGATGCCCGGCAGATGAGCGTGCGGGGCCGCGGACCGCCTCCCCCACCCCTGTCCTCCGGTACCTGCCGACCGGCCACGACGGCAGAAAGCAGCAGAGCTCGGTGCCGTATGGCGCCCCGTCGCTGACCGACGTCCGGCCTTTCCCCGGCAGTCACCTCTGACCCGAGGGACCCCGCTTTCAGGCTCGGTCTTCGCCCCCTTCAGTCCCGTGCTCTCCCGCACTTGCCCCTTCCGCGCAGGTCGCCTTCCGGCCCGTGGCCTCTGTCCCCGAGGCGCGCGACCGCGTTCGGACCGTCCGTGCGCCGCCCGGGCGTTCGCCACCCGCCGGAGTGCGGGGACGCCCGATCCTCCCGCCCGGCTCACGGCCCTGCGCCCTCGCACGGCGACGGACCCCATCGGCCGGGACGGCGGAGCGCGTGCGGCGCCGGCGGCCGGGCGGCGCCTGCGGAGCGGACGAGGGCTCGTCCGGCCGGCGTTTCGCGGGCCCGCCGGGCTGCTCTCCCCCGTCCGCGGCGCCGTCTCCCCTGCCTCCACGGCCCCCGCGCTCCGCTCGCAGGCAGCGGCGGACCGACTCGGGATCGAGGCCCTCGTTGCACGCCTGGTGCAGGAGCCGGGCGAAGAGGTAGTCGGGATCTGCGCCGAGTGCCATGGCCAGAGCCTCCCGGGCCTCCAGTTCATCACCGGCGGACCATGCGACCCATCCCGCGAGCGTGAGGGGCGCGGCCGCGTGTTCGCCGTAGGAGCGGACGCAGCGACGGGCCAGGGCCCGCCAGAGACGCAACGCGGGTCCCGCCTCGTCACCCTCCATCCACTCCGCCGCACGGTCACGGGTCGTACGGTCCTGGAGGCCGAGGATCAGGGCCGCCGCCTCGTCGTGCCCGAGCAGTTGGTCGTCGCGCAGATCCTCGGCGGGCATGCCGGACACGGGCGGGGCGTCGGTGAGGCGTCGCATGACCCGCCGCGCCAGATCCAGCGTCTCCTCGGCCACGTCCGAACGCCCGGCTTCATCGAGGATCCTGGAGACCACTGTCACGGCGGCCGCGTCCAGGGCCGCCTCCTGTTCGAGGGCCGCGGCGTTCTCCCGGGGCAGCAACCTGGCCCGCAGCTCGCTCAGCGAACCGCGTACCTGGATACCGGCGTAGGTGGCCGCCGCGGCCAGCACGGACGTGCCCGGCAGCCCCATGGGCACCCCCTCCGCCGGGCAGCAGGCTTCCTCGTCGCAGCAGTACGACCAGAAGCGGCCCGCCGAGATGCACAGCGCCTCGACGACCGGTACGTCGAGGGCACCGCACTCGACGCGCAGCTTCTGGGCCAGCGGCCGCAGCCGCTCCATCACCTCCCGGCCGGTCTCGCCCTGCGCCGGTTCCTGGCAGAGGTAGGCGACCATCTGCTCGGGCCTCACGCCTCGGCGCTCGCTGCCGGTCACCAGGCCGTGGACCAGCTGTCCGGCGGCGCCTGTCCAGTCGTCCGCGTTCGCGGGAATGCCGAGCCGGGCCCGGCCGCCGAAACGGCCCCGCCCGTCCCTGTCGCGCAGGGCGACCAGGACGATGCTGTCCTCGGGGCGGTACCCGAGCAGGTACGGCAGGGCGTCGGCCAACTCGGCGGGGGTGCGCAGGGTGACCTGGTGCTCGTCGCCGGGGCCGTCGTACCGGGTGCGGGCCGTCCGGCCGGGCTTCACGGGGCCCGGGATGTCGCCGTTCTCTGAGGATCCAGTCGTTTCGCTGTGGTTCGTCATGGCCCGACGATCTCGCGGATGGAGAAGTTCCGCTTTGCCCTGTGGATAACTCCCATCAGGAACACGTCACCTGGCGGCGCCCGGCGACCGCGCCGTCCCGCCCCACCGCCCGGCTGTCAGTCCCGTCCTGTTGTATGGAACGCATGGAGCACACGAGCAACGCGGATCTCCGGACAGCCGCCGACACGGTCCTCGCCCGCCTCGTCGGGGACGCCTCCGGCGCGGCCCGGCTGCGGGAGGACCAGTGGCGGGCGATCGAGGCGCTGGTCGCCGACCGGCGCCGGGCCCTGGTCGTCCAGCGCACGGGATGGGGCAAGTCCGCGGTCTACTTCGTGGCGACCGCGCTGCTCCGTGACCGGGGAGCCGGGCCCACGGTGATCGTCTCCCCGCTGCTCGCGCTGATGCGCAACCAGGTCGAGGCCGCCGCACGGGCCGGCATCCGCGCCCGGACCATCAACTCCTCCAACACCGAGGAGTGGGACGCGGTCCAGGACGAGATCGCCGCGGGCGAGGTCGACGTACTGCTGGTGAGTCCCGAGCGGCTCAACAACCCGGACTTCCGCGATCAGGTCCTGCCCAAGCTCTCCGCCGCGACCGGGCTGCTCGTGGTGGACGAGGCCCACTGCATCTCCGACTGGGGTCACGACTTCCGCCCGGACTACCGGCGGCTGCGCACGATGCTCGCCGATCTCCCACCTGGTGTGCCCGTCCTGGCGACCACGGCCACCGCCAACGCGCGCGTGACCGCCGACGTGGCGGAGCAGCTCGGCACCGGCGGTGCGTCGGACGCGCTGGTGCTGCGCGGCCCGCTGGACCGGGAGAGCCTCAGCCTGGGCGTGCTGCGGCTGTCCGACGCCGCGCACCGGTTGGCCTGGCTCGCCGACCACCTCCACCGGCTCCCGGGCTCCGGGATCATCTACACGCTCACCGTGGCCGCCGCCGAGGAGGTCACCGCCTTCCTGCGGCAGCGCGGCCACACCGTCGCCTCCTACACCGGCAAGACCGAGAACGCGGACCGGCAGCAGGCCGAGGACGACCTGCTCGCCAACCGGGTCAAGGCACTGGTCGCCACTTCGGCGCTCGGCATGGGATTCGACAAGCCCGACCTCGGTTTCGTGGTGCACCTGGGTTCGCCCTCCTCTCCCATCGCGTACTACCAGCAGGTCGGCCGTGCCGGACGCGGTGTCGAGCATGCCGAGGTGCTCCTTCTGCCGGGGAAGGAGGACGAGGCGATCTGGGAGTACTTCGCCTCGCTGGCCTTCCCGTCGGAGGACTTGGTGCGCCGCACGCTCGACATCCTCGCGGGCGCGGAGCGTCCCCTGTCCCTGCCCGCTCTGGAGCCCCTCGTGGAGCTGCGCCGCTCCCGCCTGGAGACCATGCTCAAGGTCCTCGACGTGGACGGCGCGGTCAAGCGCGTCAAGGGCGGCTGGATCGCGACCGGGCAGCCGTGGACGTACGACGCGGAGCGGTACGACTGGGTCGCGCGGCAGCGGAAGGCCGAGCAGCAGGCGATGCGCGACTACGCCTCGACGACGGACTGCCGGATGGAGTTCCTGCAACGCCAGCTGGACGACGAGGGGGCCAAGCCCTGCGGCCACTGCGACAATTGTGCGGGCCCGCGCTTCACCGCGGACACCTCCACCGACGCCCTCGACGCCGCGCGGGTCGATCTGGGCCGGGCCGGCGTCGAAGTGGAGCCCCGCCGCATGTGGCCGACCGGGCTTCCGGCCATCGGCGTCGAACTGAAGGGGCGCATTCCGGCCGGGGAACAGGCCGAGCCTGGCCGGGCGTTGGGCCGGCTGTCCGACATCGGCTGGGGCAACCGGTTGCGACCGATGCTCTCGGCCCAGGCTCCGGACGGCCCCGTGCCGGACGATGTCGCGAAAGCCGTCGTCGCCGTGCTCGTCGACTGGGCGAAGGGGCCCGGCGGCTGGGCCTCGGGCGCGGCCGACGGCCGGCCACGTCCCGTCGGGGTGGTGACCATCGCCTCGCGCACCCGGCCCCAGCTGATCCACTCTCTCGGCGCGCGCATCGCCGAGGTCGGCCGGCTGCCGCTGCTCGGTTCGGTCGAGTACACGGGCGAGGCGCCCAGGGCGTCCCGCAGCAACAGCGCGCAGCGACTCAAGGCACTCGACGGCACGCTGACGGTGCCGTCCGCCCTCGCCACCACGCTCACCGGACTTGAGGGTCCGGTTCTGCTCGTGGACGACCGCACCGAGACCGGCTGGACCCTCGCGGTGGCGGCCCGGCTGCTCCGCCGCGCCGGCGCCCGGGGGGTGTTGCCACTGGTCCTGGCCGTGCAAGGCTGATCGCCCGCCGCGGCGCACGTCGTCGGACCCAAGCTCCGCGCGGCTGCGGGTGGGGCGCCCCGTGCGTCACCCGGGTGCGCTCTGGGTAGGGATATAGGACGCGCATCATCCGATAACGGTCGTCGGTCCCAATTGCTCGTTGCCGCAACCAAGTTCGACAGGAAGAATTGAAGTCCGCTCCCCGCACGGCTCGTCCGTGATCCGGCAGGGCTTCACTGCGGTGCGCGCTCCCCCGAATCCGAC
Source organism: Streptomyces sp. NPDC058812 (assembly GCF_042744565.1). Taxonomy (NCBI): domain Bacteria; kingdom Bacillati; phylum Actinomycetota; class Actinomycetes; order Kitasatosporales; family Streptomycetaceae; genus Streptomyces; species Streptomyces sp. NPDC058812. The sequence goes on along the minus strand of NZ_JBHYOB010000010.1, from coordinate 21,280 downwards.
CCCGCCCGCAGTGCGGGCGCGCAGCCGAAGGGAGGAACGTGACCTTCGGATTCGCTCCGTCCTCGGCGGCTTCATTGTCGCCGTCCGCCGCTTCCGCCACTCGCATGCTCGAACCGGCGGAGTGGGCCGCCGCCGGGATCCCGCTGCTGCGCAATCCACGGGAGATCGTCGGCGGACTGCACTCGCGGCACCGCCCCAGGCCGGCGACCGCGATCGTGGCCGTGCTCGATCCGGACGAACGACTGCGTGCGAGCGCCTCGTTCACCAGCCAACGGACCCTGGCCGACGGATGGATGTTCCGCAACGCGCTGCTCGCCCAGCTTCGCCGGGTCATCCCGCACGACCTGCGGCGCCGCACTCCGGTGCGCACCGCTGTGCTGCTCTACTGCCGCGAGGGCGATGCGCGTTGGACGGAGGAGGACGGCGCGTGGATGTGGGGGCTGCGGGACGCGTGCACGTTGCACGGGCTGCGCTGCGGCGCGTACATCACGCTGACCCGTGACGGCTGGCAGGTCCTCGGCGAGGGCCGTGGGGGGCGCCGGCCCAACGCGGCGTCCGCGCCGGAGCCGTTCGCCACGTCGGAGACGTCGCCACCGCCACCGCGCACCGGCGGCGTGGCGTCGGACGTGCTGCGCCGCGCGGCGGCTCGCTGAGCGCCACGGGCGCCGTCCGAACCGGGGTCGCTGCGCGACGTCCAGGTCTGTGAGAGCACCTGGCGACACCCGTACGTCGCCCAGCGGACGTAGCCCGCCCGGGCACGCCCAAGCCGCCACCGTACGGGGGCCGACTCGGCGGCCCCCGTGTCACACCGGCGTCCGCCGCGCACGGCGGAACTGGCTCAGACGCCCGCGCCCAGCACCGAGTTGATCCGCTGCGGGTCACCGCAGACGATCAGCAGAGCGCCGGCCCGGGAATGGGCCACGGACAGGGCGGTGACAGCGGCGGCTTCGGGGCCGCCACTGAGCGCGACCACGACCACGGCCCTCGGCGCGGCACGATCCGCGACGGCGGCGTCCGCGTAGAAGACGTCGTCGCCCGCGTCGTGCTGAGCCCAGTAGGCGGCATCGCCGAAGGACAGTTCGTGGGCGGCCCACGGGTGTGGTTCGCCGGTGGTGATCACCAGCACGTCACCGGGGGCGCGACCCGAGTCCAGCAGCAGGTCCACGGCCTCCTCGGCGGCGTCGAGCGCGCCTTCGGGAGAGGCCGGGATCAACTGGATCTGCGGGGCGGCCGGGGCGGCCGGGGCGGCTGCCGGAGCAGCCGGACCCGACGGGCCGGGTTCGGTCGCGGCCGTGTCACGCGACGCGCGTTGCGCCGGCGGCGCCGGCCGCACGGGACCGGGACGGCCGGGGCGCGGCGGAGCCGCAGGGCGGGGGCCGGGTACGGGGCGAGGGGTCGGCGCGGTACGGCCGCTGGCCGGAGTGGCGCGGGGACCCTGGGCCTGCTCGTGAATCTGAGGCTCCTCGGGAATGAGAGGCATGAGCTGATATTTATCAAACGTTGGTGCGGCTCGCGTCGGCGGGTGGCACATGCCTGCGAGCGGAACCGTCAGAAATCGAATCCGAGCTGGCCCTCGATTTCCGGAACGCTTCCGTCCACCCAACTGCGGACCTTCTTGAGGTGCCGCCACTGGGGCAGCGCATCAAGATACGCCCACGACAACCGGTGGTGCGGGGTGGGTCCCCGTTCCTCCAGTGCGGCCTTGTGCACGGGCGACGGATACCCGGCGTTGTCCGCGAAACCGAAGTCTGCATGGTCGATACCCAGTTCGGCCATCATTTTGTCGCGCTGGACCTTGGCGAGCACCGATGCGGCCGCGACGGCCACGCAGGACTGGTCGCCCTTGATCACCGTACGGACCTTCCAAGGCGTCCCGAGGTAGTCGTGCTTGCCGTCGAGGATGACGGCGTCGGGGCGGATCGGCAGGGTCTCCAGGGCGCGCACCGCCGCGAGTCGCAGCGCCGCGGTCATCCCCAGTGCGTCGATCTCCTCCGGAGAGGCGTGCCCCAGGGTGTAGGAGGTCACCCAGGTCCGCAGCTCCGCGGCGAGTTCCGTGCGTCGCTTGATGGTGAGCAGCTTGGAGTCGGTGAGGCCGGCCGGGGGCCGACGCAGTCCGGTGATCGCGGCGCAGACGGTGACCGGCCCGGCCCACGCACCGCGCCCCACCTCGTCGACACCGGCAATGATCTTCGCTCCGGTCGTGGCGCGGAGAGAGCGCTCGACGGTGTGAGTAGGTGGTTCGTACGGCATGGCGTGATTAGCCTACGCCGCCCCGAACCTCCGGCGACACCCCGGTTCCCCAAACGGGACCAGAGCGCGTGCGGCCGGGAGTCAGACGCCGTCGGGCCGCAGCAGCGGAACCATCAGCTGGTCGATCATTTCCTCGATCTCCTGGTCCGTCCATTCACTTCCACAAATCTTCGAGCGGTACATCATCATTGCCGGGATGGCATCGAAGACGTATCCGTTCGCCGCGTCGCTCCGGACCTCTCCCCGCTCTATTCCGCGGCTGATGACCTCGCGGAGCATCATGAGAGTCGGCTCGACCACCCCCTTGAGGATCACCGCGTGGAAACGCTCCGCCTGCATGCTGTCGCATTCGTGAATCACCGATCGCAAGGCAAAACCAGGGCGGGAGAACATCGCGTCGCGCGCCCTCCGGCACAGCGCCAGGAGGTCCTCGCGCACGCTCCCGAGGTCGGGCACCGTGTCGAAACGCGGCAGCCCGGACCTGAGCGCGTCCGCGACGAGGTCCTCCTTGGACGGCCAGCGGCGATAGACCGCAGCCTTGCCGGTCTGGGCTCCGGCGGCCACACCCTCCATCGTCAGGCCGTTCCATCCGACGGTGCCGAGCTGGTCCAGCGCGGCGTCGAGGATCGCGCGTTCGAGAACCGCGCCACGCCTGCGGGAGGGCGTCCGGGCGGAGGCGGCCGCCCAGTGCGAAGCAACCATGTCGAGGGTCTCCAGGAGCGGGGAAAGTGGTTTTCGGGGTCAGGGAGCTGCCGCGCGGACACAACGGGGGACGACGCGCACGGCGGCACAACAAGTGAACGCTTGCGTTCACTGTCGGGGAGTTACTAACGTTGAAGCAACAGTGAACGCAAGCGTTCACTAAGTCAGTCGTGGGGGACACATAGTGACAACCTCTTCCCTGATCAAAGACCAGAAGCCGGGAGCGGCCCGCCGGGAGGGGCGTCCCGGCATCGCGCTCACGGTCATCGCGGCCTGCCAACTCATGGTGGTACTCGACGCGACGATTGTGAACATCGCTCTCCCGCACATTCAAGAAGCGCTCAGCTTCAGCACCACCGACCTCACCTGGGTCGTCAGCGCCTACACGCTCACCTTCGGCGGTCTGCTCCTGCTCGGCGGCCGAGCCGGTGACATCCTCGGCCGTCGCCGGGTCTTCATGACCGGCATCCTGCTGTTCACCTTCGCCTCGCTGCTCGGTGGCTTCGCCCAGGAACCCTGGCAACTGCTGGCGGCGCGTGTCCTGCAAGGTGTGGGAGGGGCCATCGCGTCGCCAACGTCGCTGGCCCTCATAACCACCACCTTCCCCGAAGGACCGGAACGCAACCGGGCCTTCGGCGTCTTCGCGGCCGTGTCCGCGGGCGGCGGCGCCATAGGCCTGCTGGCGGGCGGCATGCTCACCGAGTGGCTCGACTGGCGCTGGGTGCTCTTCGTCAACGTGCCGATCGGTGTACTGATCGCCGTGCTCACCCCGCTGTACATCAGCGAGTCCGAGCGGCACTCGGGACGCTTCGACATCGCCGGGGCGGTGACCTCGACGGCGGGCATGGCGTCTCTCGTCTACGGCTTCATCCGGGCCGCGGACGAGGGCTGGCGGGACGACCTGACCATCGGTTCCTTCGCGGCCGCGGTGGTCCTGCTGCTGTCCTTCGCGTTCATCGAGTCGCGGGCCAAGGAGCCGATCACCCCGCTGAGGATGTTCGCCGACCGCAACCGCGCCGGCACGTACGTGATCATGCTGAGCCTGGCCGCGGCGATGTTCGGCATGTTCTTCTACATCGTGCTGTTCGTTCAGAACGTGCTGGGCTACACCCCCATCCAGGCCGGTCTGGCCTTCCTCCCGGTCACGGTGGTGATCGCGCTCGGGGCGGGGCTGTCGCAGCGGTTCCTGCCCGTGTTCGGCCCGAAGCCGTTCATGGTCGTGGGCTCTGCACTCGCCGCGGTCGGGCTCGGCTGGCAGGCCCTCATCAGCTCCGACAGCTCCTACGTCGGCGGAGTCCTCGGACCGATGCTGATCTTCGGGTTCGGCATGGGCCTGAACTTCGTGACGCTGACGCTGACCGCGGTCTCCGGGGTCGCCCAGCACGAGGCGGGCGCGGCGTCCGGCCTGCTCAACGCGATGCAGCAGGTGGGCGGATCGATCGGCCTCGCGATCCTGACGACGGTGTTCGGCACGGCGACCAAGGACGAGGCGGAGAAGCAGGGGGCGGACTTCCTCACCAACGGCTCCGCGGAACAGAAGGCGGAGTTCGCCCAGACGCACCGGCTGCCGGCGCCGTGGGGGCACGAAGTGCTGGCGCAGGGCATCTCTGCGGCCTTCATTCCGGCTGCCGCCATGGCCGTACTCGCCCTGGCCACGGCGTGGCTGGTGGTCCGGGTGCGCAAGAGCGATCTGGAGGCCCTGTCCGGCTCGGCCGGGCCGGGAATCGGCTGACGGTGCGCTCGACCGGGCGAGCAGCACGAGGGACAGCAGCGCGGAGACCGGCAACAGCCATACCTCCATGACCCACCCCCTCGTGACACTCCGGGCTGTGCGGGGCTCATGCCTCGCACAGCGGATGTCACGACAACGGACGGCCGGTCACGGAGAGTTCCCGGCACACACGGAGAGTTGAAGCGGATTCCGTCACCCCTGTGCCGGCCGCCCGTCTCAGGCCGGCTGGGCCGACGTCACCATCCACCCGGGCAGCGCCTCGACCCGCCCGGCCCACTCGGCCGGCGGCGCTCCCGCCTTGCCGGCGGCGACCACTCCGCCCACGATGGCGCAGGTCGTGTCCACGTCCCCGCCGACCTGGGCGGTCGTCCAGAAAGCGCGCTCGTAGTCGCCGAGGGCGCGTGCCGCGGACCAGAGGGCGAAGGGAACCGTGTCGTGGGCGGTCGTACGTCTGCCGCAGCCCAGCACCGCCGCGACCGTGGCCGCGTCGCCGTAGTCGAGCATGTCCCGGGCGCGGCGGAGTCCGGCGCCGACCGCGCTCTTCGGTACCAGGGCGACGACCCCGTCGAGGAGCGCGTGCGGGGCGGGCGGGCCGGCGGGGTCCGCGGCCAGTGCGGCGGCCGCGGCGACCGCCATGGCGCCGACCACCGCCTCGCGGTGCTGGTGCGTGGGGTAGGCCGAGATCTCTGCCTGATGGGTCGCCTGCTCGGGGTCGTCCGCGTACCAGGCGCCCAGCGGCGCGATACGCATGGCGGCGCCGTTGCCCCAGGACCCCTGGCCGTTGAACAGCGCGGCGGCGAGTTCGCGCCAGTCGCCGCCTTCCCGGACCAGTCGCAGGAGGCGGTTGACCGCGGGGCCGTAGCCGCGGTCGAAATCGTGGTGCCGGGCGAAGGAGAGCGCCAGCGCGTCCTGGTCGATGCGGTGGTGCGTGGCCAGGACGGAGACCACGGAGCAGGCCATTTCCGTGTCGTCCGTCCACTGCCAGGTGCCGGGGGGCAGCTCGCGGAGTTTCAGCAGTGGGTAGTTCGCGGGCACGAAGAACTGTGAGCCCAGCGCGTCCCCCACCGACAGTCCGCGCAGGCTGGACAGGGCCCGGTCCAGGCGCCCGTCTGGAGATGAATGAGCGGTCATCGCACTGCCACTCTATCCGGTGATCCCGTACGGTTCCGGATCTCGCCAGCGTTCGAAGGGGCGGTCAAGGGTGTACTTGCCGTCCTCACCGAGAACGAGCATCCGCATCTCGCCGTTCCCGGGATTCGACAGCGACTCGAATTCCGCGACCGTCCAGTGGAACCACCGCATGCAGAACAGCCGCATGGCCAGACCGTGGGTCACCAGGAGCACGTTCGGCGGATGATCGGGGTCCTCGAAGCTGCGGAACAGGCTCTCCAGGAAGCCGCCGACCCGGTCGTACACGTCGGCTCCGGACTCGCCCTGGGCGAAGCGGTAGAAGAAGTGGCCGTAGGCGTCCCGGTAGGCCTTCTGCAGACGCACGTCGTCCCGGTCCTGCCAGTTGCCCCAGTCCTGCTCGCGGAGCCGCGGCTCCTCCCGTATCCGTATGAGTCCCGGGTCGAGGTTGAAGGCGCGCAGCGTCTCGTGCGTCCGGCGGTACGGGGAGACGTACACACTGACCCGCTCGCCGCCGAACACCTCGCGCAGCCCCTTGCCCGTCTCCTCGGCCTGCGCCCGGCCCTGCGCGGTGAGGGCCAGCGCGTGGTCGGGTTCGCGCTCGTACACGGAGTCATCGACGTTGCCCGTCGACTCGCCGTGCCGGACAAGAACGATGCGCCGTGGTCGTGCCATGCCAGAACCCTAGATCGGGACGGGCCGAAGCAAGCACTCCAACGGGCCCCATACGGCGTACGTCACACAGTCCCCACATCCCGGTCGGCGTACGTCGGCACCGGGGGAGTCGGTCCGGATCTCAAACCGTCCACGTGGGTTCCAGTTGCACGATGTCCCCCGTCAGGGCCGCGATGTCGGCCTCGGTCTGGGCGCGCAGCGCGAGCCGCTCCACCCGCTCGGTGCGGTACTTGCCGTGCTCGGCGGCCGACCGCCACATGGACAGCACCAGGTACTCGTTCCCCGGCGCCTCTCCGAACAGCCCGCGGACCATGCCGGGCGAGCCGGCCATCGCGGGGTTCCAGACCTTCTCCTGCATGAGGACATAGTGCTCGGCCCGCTCCTCGTGGACACGGCAGAGCGCCACCCGCAGCAGGTCGGCGTCCGTGAAGCGCGGTTCGAACCCGGTCTTCACATCGAACCGGTAGTCGAACAGCCTGACCTGGGCGTCCTTGAAGGTACCCGCCTGGGCAGCGGCGAGCCGGTCGTGCGAGCGGGCCATGAAGGAGTCGTAGAAGGCACGGCTCTCCCAGAAGGCGAAGACGTGCGCCACGTCCTGCCGTCCCCGGCTCCAGCCACCCCCCTGCCCCCGAAAACCCGGCTCCCCCGGAAGCCCCGCCCACTTTCGCTGCCCCCGCTCGAAACCGCGGCGGTCCACCACGGTGCAGCGAATCCACTTGACCAGCACCGCGCCATGGTAAGGCCAGGGAACGTGGCACCGGTCACTCTCCGGAGGACCGCTTGCCCGCAATAGCCTCGCTGTGCGTGGCAGGATGGACAACCGGCCGTCACCGCTCGGCACTTGAGGTGGCCGGGCAGGGCGGGGGACCTGGGAAGGGGAAGTTCGTGAACGGCCTCAGCAAGGGAATCGGCAAGGTCGAGGTCGCGCTGCGGTGGGACCCGAGTCCGGCGGGTGAACCGCCCGCCGACCTGGACGTCGTCGCGGGGACCTACACGGCGGCGGATCCGTACGGCGACCCCTCCTACGTGGTGCACTTCGACAGCCGCTCCCCCGACGGCACCATCTATCTCAACCGGGACAGCCAAGACGGCAAGGGCTTCGGTTTCGACGAGGTCATGATGCTGGAGCTGGAGCGGCTCGACGCCCGGTACACGCGCGTGGTGGTGGGCGTCGCGATCCAGCAGCGCACCGAGGACCGGACCTTCGCCGACGTGTCCGGCCCGGGCCTGCGTATCAGGGAGGGCTACACCGACCTCGCCACGGACGACTTCAGCGGTGTGCTGGACGCGACCGCGGCGACGGTCGCGGAGTTCGTCCGGGACGAGACGGGGGCCTGGGAGTTCCGGGCCGGGGTGCACGGCTTCGAGGGCGATCCCGCGACGTTCGCACGCGTGATGGGGAGGGCCCGCCGCCCCTGACCTCGCGCGTCGAGTAGGGGCCCGTACGTGAGTAAGGGGCGCCCGCCATTGGCGGGCGCCCCTTACTCATGTGGACCTACGTGTCAGCTGCAACCGCTGGTCGAGCCGCAGCCCTCGCAGATGTAGCAGGAACCGGCGCGCTGCATCTTCGTGCCGCAGGAGAAGCACAGCGGTGCGTCGGCCTGGATGCCCAGCTGCATCTCCACCAGCTCGGCGCTGGTGTGCGCCTGCTGCGGAGCGGGCGTGGCCGCCTCGACCTCGGCCTTCGGCGTGGCGACGGCCTTCAGTTCCTGGGCGCGCGGCGCCGACTGGGCCAGGCCCTCGACGTCCAGCTCGTCGTCGGACGGCTCGTACGAACCCGTCTCCAGGTGACGCTGACGCTCTTCGGCGGAGTGGATGCCGAGCGCGGAGCGCGTCTCGAAGGGCAGGAAGTCCAGCGCCAGGCGGCGGAAGATGTAGTCGACGATCGACTGCGCCATCCGCACGTCCGGGTCGTCCGTCATACCGGCCGGCTCGAAGCGCATGTTGGTGAACTTCGAGACGTACGTCTCCAGCGGCACGCCGTACTGGAGGCCGACGGAGACCGCGATGGAGAAGGCGTCCATCATGCCCGCGAGGGTCGAGCCCTGCTTGGACATCTTCAGGAAGACCTCGCCGAGACCGTCGTCCGGGTAGGAGTTGGCCGTCATGTAGCCCTCGGCGCCGCCGACCGTGAAGGAGGTGGTGATGCCGGGACGACCCTTCGGGAGGCGCTTGCGGACCGGACGGTACTCGACGACCTTCTCGACCGTCTCGCGGATGGTCGCCTCGGCCTTCTCGGTGACCTCCGCCTTCTCCTTCTCCTTGGTCTTGGCGGAGAGGGGCTGGCCGACCTTGCAGTTGTCGCGGTAGATGGCGAGCGCCTTGACGCCCATCTTCCACGCCTCGAAGTAGACCTCCTCGACGTCCTCGACGGTCGCCGACTCCGGCAGGTTGACCGTCTTGGAGAGGGCGCCGGAGATCCACGGCTGGATCGCGGCCATCATGCGGACGTGGCCCATCGCGGAGATGGAGCGCTCGCCCATGGCGCAGTCGAAGACCTCGTAGTGCTCGTGCTTGAGGCCGGGGGCGTCGATCACATTGCCGTGCTCGGCGATGTGGGCGACGATGGCCTCGATCTGCTCCTCCTGGTAACCCAGGCGGCGCAGGGCCTGCGGGACGGTGCCGTTGACGATCTGCATCGAGCCGCCGCCGACCAGCTTCTTGAACTTGACCAGGGCGAGGTCGGGCTCGAGGCCGGTGGTGTCGCAGGACATCGCGAGACCGATGGTGCCGGTCGGGGCGATGACGGACGCCTGGGAGTTGCGGAAGCCGTTCTTCTCGCCGAGGCGCAGCACGTCCTGCCAGGCCTCGGTGGCGGCGGCCCAGACCGGCGTGTCCAGGTCGTCCATGCGGACGGCCTTGGCGTTCTCGTCGGAGTGCTGCTTCATGACCCGAAGGTGCGGCTGCGCGTTGCGGGCGTAGCCGTCGTAGGGGCCGACGATCGCGGCGAGTTCGGCGGAGCGCCGGTACGACGTGCCGGTCATCAGGGAGGTGATGGCGCCGGCCAGGGCGCGGCCGCCGTCGGAGTCGTAGGCGTGGCCGGTCGCCATCAGCAGGGCGCCGAGGTTGGCGTAGCCGATGCCGAGCTGGCGGAAGGCGCGGGTGTTCTCGCCGATCTTCTGGGTCGGGAAGTCCGCGAAGCAGATGGAGATGTCCATCGCGGTGATGACGAGCTCGACGACCTTGGCGAAGCGCTCGGCGTCGAAGGACTGGTTGCCCTTGCCGTCGTCCTTCAGGAACTTCATCAGGTTCAGCGAGGCGAGGTTGCAGGACGTGTTGTCCAGGTGCATGTACTCGCTGCAGGGGTTCGAGCCGTTGATCCGGCCGGACTCCGGGCAGGTGTGCCAGTGGTTGATGGTGTCGTCGTACTGGATGCCCGGGTCGGCGCACGCCCACGCGGCCTCGGCCATCTTGCGGAACAGCGCCTTGGCCTCGACCTCCTCGATGACCTCACCGGTCATGCGGGACGTCAGGCCGAACTTGCCGCCGTCCTGGACGGCCTTCATGAACGTGTCGTTCACGCGGACCGAGTTGTTGGCGTTCTGGTACTGGACGGACGTGATGTCGTCGCCGCCCAGGTCCATGTCGAAGCCCGCGTCGCGCAGGGCGCGGATCTTCTCCTCCTCCGAGACCTTGGTCTGGATGAAGTCCTCGATGTCGGGGTGGTCGACGTCGAGGATGACCATCTTGGCGGCGCGGCGGGTGGCGCCGCCCGACTTGATGGTGCCGGCGGAGGCGTCGGCGCCGCGCATGAAGGAGACCGGGCCGGAGGCGTTGCCGCCGGAGGAGAGCAGTTCCTTGGAGGAGCGGATCCGGGACAGGTTCAGGCCGGCGCCCGAGCCGCCCTTGAAGATCATGCCCTCTTCCTTGTACCAGTCGAGGATCGACTCCATGGAGTCGTCGACGGACAGGATGAAGCAGGCGGAGACCTGCTGCGGCTGGGGCGTGCCGACGTTGAACCAGACCGGGCTGTTGAAGCTGAAGACCTGGTGCAGGAGGGCGTAGGCCAGCTCGTGCTCGAAGATCTCGGCGTCGGCGGGCGAGGCGAAGTACTTGTGGTCCTCGCCGGCCTTCCGGTACGTCTTCACGATGCGGTCGATGAGCTGCTTCAGGCTCACTTCACGCTGCGGGGTGCCGACGGCACCCCGGAAGTACTTGCTGGTGACGATGTTGACCGCGTTCACCGACCAGAACTCGGGGAACTCGACGCCACGCTGCTCGAAGTTGACCGAGCCGTCGCGCCAGTTGGTCATGACGACGTCACGACGCTCCCAGGCCACCTCGTCGTAGGGGTGGACGCCGGGAGTGGTGTGGACGCGCTCGACGCGGAGTCCCTTGCCCGCCTTGGTGCCCTTGGCGCGGGAACTCCGTGCCGGACCGCTCGCCGTCTCTGTCATGCCGCCTCCCTGTACGGGCGAAAACGCCCTGAAGTGCCCCGATTGTTCCCGTGGCACGGTGTTCTGTCTTGTGTTGCGGGCATCTCTCGCACCGCCCGCAACAGGTCTTTGTCACTCGCCGCCGTCCGGCCGGGCCCGGGCGCCGAAGTCCGGGTCCGGCCCGCCGGTCAGTCGGCGGCGCCTGCGGGCTCGGGGACCTGTGCCGCCCCCGTGGACCCGCGGTCGTTCTCCTGGCTCCCCGCGCCGGCATCGTCGCCGTCTCCGCCGGGACGCCCCGTCGCCTCCCTGAGCTCCGCGATCGCGGCCTCGAAGTCCTCGAGCGAGTCGAACGCCCGGTAGACGGAGGCGAATCGCAGATAGGCGACGAGGTCGAGTTCCTGCAGCGGGCCGAGTATGGCCAGCCCCACGTCGTGGGTGGTCAGCTCGGCGCTTCCGGTGGCCCGCACCGCCTCCTCGACCCGCTGGCCGAGCTGGGCGAGCGCGTCCTCGGTGACGGGCCGGCCCTGGCAGGCCTTGCGCACACCGTTGATGATCTTGGTACGGCTGAACGGTTCGGTGACCCCGGACCGCTTCACCACCATGAGCGAGCACGTCTCCACGGTCGTGAAACGACGGGAGCAGTCAGGGCACTGGCGGCGCCTGCGGATCGACGTGCCGTCGTCGGTCGTACGACTGTCGACGACGCGGCTGTCGGGGTGCCTGCAGAAGGGGCAGTGCATGAACTCCGAACCCTCCTCACAGCAGACTCAATAGCCTCGAAAGGCCCTTCAGGCCCCTCGAAGCAGCCCCCAGCATAGGCGATCGCAGCGGACTCGAAGACCCGGGGGACCACAACTTGTGGGCTGCTACCGCAATCCAACCACTAGATGTGGGGATTGGCTCATACATACACGCCCTGCACGCGTGTCGCTCCGGTACGTGCAGGCGTCGTACGACCGAGGTGGCGCGGCGGACGCGCGTGCGCACGGCCGTATCCCCCGGGCGCATGCGGAGATACCGTGGGCACCGCGAGGAGGGGGCGTGGGACTACCGCACAGATGAGGGGACCCGCGCCATCGAACGGGATGTCGGATGGCAGACTGGAGCGACCTCCCCGAGGTTGTCACCACGGCGGTGAAGAGTACAGCAATGGGCCCTTTTGTCCGCCAGGCGCCGCGTTAGCCATACACCCAGAAGCACGATCCGGGCGAGCGATTCGCGATTTTTCACTCGAACGTGTGTTTGGCGCAACCTTTCGAAAGCTACTACCGTTGTGCAGCAGGGAGACCATCGAGAGGGGCCGACGTGACCACCACCGCCGACAGTGCCACCATCACTGCCCAGGACCGCCCCCAGGGCCGACCTGAGCCGGTGCACGCGATGAGCGACGCCACGAATCCCGAGGGGCACAAGCGCTCCCTGCCAGGCCGACCTCCTGGCATCCGGGCCGACAGCTCGGGACTCACCGACCGCCAACGCCGGGTGATCGAGGTCATCCGCGACTCGGTGCAACGGCGCGGCTACCCGCCGTCGATGCGGGAGATCGGCCAGGCCGTCGGCCTCTCCAGCACCTCCTCCGTCGCGCACCAGCTGATGGCACTGGAGCGCAAGGGCTTCCTGCGCCGCGACCCGCACCGTCCGCGCGCCTATGAGGTGCGCGGCTCCGACCAGGCCGCCTCCGTGCAGCCCACGGACACCGCGGGCAAGCCGGCCGCGTCGTACGTCCCGCTCGTCGGGCGCATCGCCGCCGGTGGCCCGATCCTCGCCGAGGAGTCCGTCGAGGACGTCTTCCCCCTGCCGCGGCAGCTGGTCGGTGACGGCGAGCTGTTCGTCCTGAAGGTCGTCGGCGACTCGATGATCGAGGCCGCCATCTGCGACGGCGACTGGGTCACGGTCCGCCGCCAGCCGGTCGCCGAGAACGGCGACATCGTGGCCGCGATGCTCGAGGGCGAGGCCACCGTCAAGCGCTTCAAGCGCGAGGACGGCCACGTCTGGCTCCTCCCGCACAACTCGGCGTACGAGCCGATCCCCGGTGACGACGCCACCATCCTCGGCAAGGTGGTGGCCGTACTGCGCCGCGTCTGAGCGCCACGGCGGGCGGGTACGCCACGACAGCGACCCGCCGACCCGACCGGGCCCCGGAACCTCTGCGCCGGTTCCGGGGCCCCGCGCTGTGCCGGGCCGGGCGTCCGGCGTCGGTGTCCGGCGTTGCACCCAGCCCGACGACCGCGGGAACCTACCCCGGGGTCAGTCGCCTTCCGTCTCTTCCGTTTCCGTCTCTTCCGTCTGCCGCGCCTTCGCGTCGATCGCGGCCAGCGACTTGCGGACCTGGTTGCGGTCAGTGGTGAACCAGAAGTCGGGCAGTGACGCCTTCAGATAGCTCCCGTACCGGGCCGTCGCCAGTCGCTGGTCCAGTACGGCGACCACGCCGCGGTCGCCCGACGCCCGTACGAGGCGCCCCGCGCCCTGGGCCATCAGTAGCGCGGCGTGCGTGGCGGCGACCGCCATGAAGCCATTGCCGCCGGCCTCCTCCACCGCCTTCTGGCGGGCGCTCATCAGAGGGTCGTCCGGGCGCGGGAACGGGATCTTGTCCATGACGACCAGCTGGCAGCTCGGCCCGGGGACGTCGACGCCCTGCCAGAGCGACAGCGTGCCGAAGAGGCAGGTCCTCGGGTCGGCGGCGAAGTTCTTGATCAGCTCGCCGAGCGTTTCCTCGCCCTGGAGCAGGATCGGGTACTCCGGGATGCGGGAGCGCAGTTCCTCGGCGGCCAGCTGGGCCGCCCGCATCGAGGAGAACAGCCCCAGCGTGCGGCCGCCGGCCGCCTGGATCAGCTCCGTGAGCTCGTCGAGCATGTCGCCGCGGTCGCCGTCCCGCGCGGGGCGCGCAAGATGCTTGGCGACGTACAGGATGCCCTGCTTGCGGTAGTCGAACGGCGATCCCACGTCGACGCCCTTCCACTGGGGCACGTCGTCGCCCTCGGTGCCCTCGGGGGCGAGGCCCAGGGAGGCCCCGACGCCGTTGAAGTCGCCGCCCAGCTTGAGGGTCGCGGAGGTCAGGACGACCGAGCGGTCCGTGAAGAGCTTCTCGCGCAGCAGGCCCGCGACGGACATGGGAGCGACCCGCAGTGAGGCGCCACTGTGCCGATATGCGGCTCCGCCGCGGGGCTCGTGTCGCTCGTACCAGACGACGTCCCACTCGGAGCCGTTCGTGATCCGCTCCGCCACGTCGTGCACGGACTCCACGGAGGCCAGCGCCTGCTTGCGGACGGCGTCCTCGTCCTGCACCGACTTGTCGCGGGTCGCGCCGATGGCGGAGATGACCGTACGGCAGGCGTCGCGCAGTGCCATGAGTGCGTAGCCGAGATCCTCCGGGACCTCCTCCAGGCGTCCCGGCAGCGCCAGCTCCATCAGCCGCTCGAAGCCCTCGGCCGCGGTCTGGAGCTGGTCGGCGGCCTTCTCGTTGACGAGCTTCGCGGCCCGCCGCACCGCCCGGTTGACCTGGCCGGGGGTGAGTTCGCCGGTGGCGACCCCGGTGACCCGGGAGACCAGCTCGTGCGCCTCGTCGACGATCAGCACCTCGTGCTGCGGCAGGACCGGAGCGCCCTCGATGGCGTCGATGGCGAGAAGGGCGTGATTGGTGACGACGACCTCGGAGAGCTTGGCGCGCTCCCGGGCCATCTCGGCGAAGCACTCGGCTCCGTACGCGCACTTCGAGGCGCCCAGGCACTCGCGGGAGGAAACCGACACCTGCGACCAGGCACGGTCGGAGACGCCCGGCGTGAGGTCGTCGCGGTCACCGGTCTCGGTCTCGTCCGCCCAGTCACGCATCCGCAGCAGGTCCTGGCCCAGCTTGCTGGTGGGGGCGGCGGCCTCGAACTGGTCGAAGAGGCCCTCTTCCTCGTCCTGCGGGACTCCCTCGTGGAGCCGGTGCAGGCACAGGTAGTTCGACCTGCCCTTGAGCATCGCGAACTCCGGCCGGCGACGCAGCTGCGGATGGAGCGCGTCGACCGTCCGCGGCAGGTCACGCTCCACCAGCTGGCGCTGCAGGGCCAGGGTCGCGGTCGCCACGACGACCCGCTCCCCGTGCGCCAGCGCGGGCACCAGGTACCCCAGCGACTTGCCGGTGCCGGTGCCGGCCTGGACCAGCAGATGGGAGCCGCCGTCGATGGCTTCCTCGACGGCTTCGGCCATGGCCACCTGGCCGGGACGCTCCGTGCCGCCGACGGCGGTGACGGCGGCGTGCAGGAGTTCGGGGAGTGAGGGCTTCGTCATAGCGCGACCACCCTACGGCCCGGCACTGACAAACGGACGGGCGAGGCGTGAGCGAGGGACGGCAGGGGCGGGAGGGATTGCGGGGAGGGCCGGGGCAAGGGTGGGCTCCTGGGCGGTGGGGGCGCCGGTCGGCGAGTGGGGGCGGCACTGATCAGGCCGTCGGGGCAGGCCGTCGGGGCAGGCCGTCGGGGCAGGCCGTCGGGGCAGGCCGTCGGATCAGGCCGTCGGGGACTGGGTCACACGACGCTACGGCAGCTCGCGCGGCGTCCGGTCTCGGATCATGAGGGCGGCCCGCTTGGCGGGCAGATCGACCTCGGCGGCGAACCGGAACCCGGCGCCGAGGAACGCGGCGACGGAGGCCGTGTTGCGGACGTCGGGTTCGGCGAGCACACGCGTGCAGGCGGGCCGCCTGGCGAGCACGAGGTCGGTGACGGTCCTGATCAGTGTGGTCCCGATGCCGTGCCCGCGGTCGGTGCCATCGCCGATCAGGAGGTGGAGACCGGTGTCGTGCGGCCGGACGGGACAGTGCCGGGCCAGCGGGTCGAGGTCGGCCCGGTAGACCTCCCAGTAGCTCATCGGCACCCCGTCCAGCATGCCGACGCATGGGACGCTGCGCCCGTCACCGGTGAGCTGTGCCCGTACGTGCTCCTCGGTCACGCTCTGCGGTCCGGTCAGTTCCCAGAACGCGGCGACGGCGGGGTCGTTCATCCAGCGGGTGATGATCGGGACGTCCCGGTCGGCACGGACGGGCACCAGGTGGAACACGCCCGCGGGGGTGACGGCCGGACCCCAGTCGGCGACACGGTCGAGCAGGTCGTCGCCGGCCCGCCTCGTCTCCGGCCCGGCTGGGTCGTCCCCCTGTTTCCCCTGCCCGAAGAGGGCGACGAACTCCTCGGGGAGGTGCAGGTCAAGGGTGTCGTCGGCGCTCGCATCGGTGGAAGCCACGGTGTCGCTCTTTCGGGAGGCGGAAGGAGGGTCGGGGAAAGGGGCCGGGGGGCCGGTGAAGGGTCCGGCGGTGTGCTCAGGCGCGCAGCGGGTTGGCGATGGTGACGTAGGCGGACTGGGTGTCCACCGGGCCGACGAGTTCGTCCAGGCCGCGCAGCCGGGTCAGCAGGTTGGCCTTGCAGCGCAGCACGGGCGAGTCGAGGAGCTGTGCGGGCAGCGGGCTGTGCAGCGGGGCGGGGCCCGACGCGAGATCGCGCAGGAAACGGCGGAAGGCCGCGAGCAGCAGCCGTTCGTCGGCGAGGTGCTGGGAACCGAAGGCGCCGATGAGGCCGAACACGTTGTTGATGGCGAGGTAGTAGGCGAATCGCTCGTCGGTGACCTCGTCGGAGACGAACGTGTCACTGTGCCCGCCGATGCCGGGCAACCGGGCGTCGAGTTCCGCTCGCCGGGACTCGCGGAAGTAGTAGCCCTGGTTGTCGCGGTAGCGGCCGCCGGCGGGCCAGCCGTCGGTGTCCAGCAGGAGGAGCGTGTTCTGCTGATGCGCCTCCAGGGCGATCCCGGCGTGGGCGTCCAGCCACAGGACGGGGCGTACGACGTGATGGAGGTAGCGCAGGAACCACTCGGCGGCGACGGCTTGGCGTAGGCGGCCGGTCCGCCCGGCGAGTCGGGTGACGACCTCGGCCAGCCGGGAGCGCGGGACGCGGGCGGTGGGTTGGCCGGAGTCGTCCGCCTGCCCGTACGGCCGGGGCGCGACGAGACCGGCGACGCAGGAGACGTCGTCCGTGGGCCGGAAGGGGTTGTGCCGGATGACGACGTCGAGCCCTCGCACCGGCTCCCCGTCCGGTCCGTCGACGGCGAGCCAGGCCGGGTCCCGGACGATGTCGAAGTCCGGATGGACGGCCTGCCACTGGCGGGACACCCCGGTGCGCAGCAGGCGGTGGACCTCGACTCCGCGGTGGAGTTCCTTGCGGAGGTTCTCCCGGCGGGAGTTGGTGATGTGCAGGGCCAGCGAGAGCTTGAGCATGGCGGGGGCGCCGGTTCGGTAAACGGTTCGCAGGGAGGAGGTGGCATGCCAGGGGGCGCCCCGCGCGCCGAGGTCCCTGAGCAGTCCCGCGTCCAGCAGGGCCGCGGTCTCCGGCCGGTGCACTACCGCGCGGTACTGCCAGGGATGCAGGGGAAGGAGCGCGTAGCCGTCCGGCGGCGCCGGCCCGTCCCCGGCGAGGCGTGCGGTGAGCCGGGGCGCGGTGACCGGGCGACCTCGCTCGGTCCAGGCCGAGTCGGTGGCGAGGACGGAGGGGGCGACCGCCACCCAGTGCAGGGGGAAGGAGCCGCGCACTTCGGGTGAGTACCGCTGTGCCTCCGCCTCCGTGAGCCCTTCTCGGCTCTTGGGTGTGGGGTGCAGTGGATGCCCGAGGAGCAGCGCCTGCTCGGCGGCGAGGAAGAGGTCGGGACCGCCGTCGGGGCCGTCGGAGGGGCGGTCCTCCCGGCGGTCGCGGAGGAAGACGGCGGTACGGCGGACGGAGTCGGCGACACGCGCCACGAGGTCGGCCCCGTCGGGGCCCGGGTCGCCGGCCGTCTCCCGTACGAGCAGCGCGGCGACCGTGACGGCGTCGGCAGGTGGCGCCGAGGCGAGGGCGCCGGCCAGGCGCGGGAGGCCGAATCGGTGCCGCCCCGTCGGCGACCAGTAATGGACGGGAACGGCCAGGGCAGTGCCGCTGGCCGGAAGCGGCACATGGAGGACACCGCTGCCGGGGGCGGTCGCGTCGGTCTCGCGCGCCCAGCAGCGCAGCAGGTTCTCCACGGTCGCCGCCTGGGCCCCGGTGTACGGGTCAGCGTGGTCCAGGGCATCGGCGGTGAGCGGGGGCGCGGTCGCGGGGAGGGTGGCGAGGGCCGTTACGGGCACGGGGTCGGCGGCGGCCGGAACGGGCCCCGGACAGGCAGCGGCGGCCGGAACCGAGCCCGGATGGGCGGCGGCATCCGGGCCCAAGCTCGGATTGGCAGCGGCAGCCGAGAACGAGCCCGGACGCGCGGCGGCAACCGGAACCGAGCCCGGATGGGCGGCAGCGGCCGACGGCGGTGCCGGAGCTGCAGGGGTGGCCGAAGGTGATCCGGTGATCGCGGTGGTTGTCGGTCGGGGTGTGGGGGTGGTGTGCAAGGCGGGTCCCTCGTGACGTGCTGTGGCCTGGGCGGCGGATCTCAGCGCGCGGCGCGCGCCCCGTGCGGTGGGGCGTGGTCGCCATGGCTTCGGTCCACCGCCGCCACCGCGTCGGCGAGGCGCTCCAGGACCGCCGACGTCTGCTCCTCGGTGACGATCAGCGGTGGCAGTAGGCGTACGACGTTTCCGGACGGGCCCGCGAGGTCCACGATCAGCCCGCGGCGCAGGCACTCCCGCTGGACGGCGGCGGCGGCTTCGGCGGCGGTGCCCGACGCGGGGCCTGTGTCCGCGCCGTTGGACGGGATCTCACGCGCACCGTCCGGTGCGACCAGTTCGACGCCGAGCATCAGGCCCCGCCCCCGCACGTCACCGACGCACCGGAACTCCTCGGCCAGGCCCCGCAGTCGGGTCAGCATCCGGCTCCCCAGTACGGCGGCGTGCTCGGAGAGGCGGTGCTCGCGTACGTGGGCGAGGGTCGCCGCGCCCGCGGCCAGGGCGAGTTGGTTGCCGCGGAAGGTGCGGGCGCCTGGCTCCCCCGTGTGCAGGTCGTCGCGGTGCACCACCGCGGCCAGCGGCAGGCTGCCGCCGATCGCCTTGGACAGGACCAGCACGTCGGGCATGACACCGCTGTGTTCGACCGCCCAGAAGGCACCGGTCCGCCCGACGCCCGTCTCGGTCTCGTCGGCGATCAGCAGAACGGAGCGTTCCGCCGTGCTCCGGCGCATGCGCCGCATCCAGGCGTCCGGCGCGGGAAGCACCCCTCCTTCGCAGTGGACCGGTTCGAGGATCATCCCGGCGGGCGACTGCTCCCCCGAGCGGCGGTCGTCGAGCACGGACTCCGCCCAGTGGGCGGCGAGTTCGGCCCCGCGTTCTCCCCCGACGCCGAACGGGCAGTGCCGGTCCTGCGGGTAGGGCAGGCGCGCGCCGCGGGTGTCGCAGGCGTCGCCGGGGCCCGCGAACGCCTCGGCGGTCGCCCGGTGGTGGGTACCGGTGAAGGTGATCACCCGGTCCCGCCCGGTGGCGGCGCGGACCAGTCCGACGGCGGTGGCGACCGGGTCCGTGCCGGACGGACCGCAGAACCGCACGCGCGCGTGGTCGGCGAATCCGGGCGGCAGGGTGTGCAGCAACTCGGTGACGAAGGCGTCCTCGACGGGGGTGGTGAGGTCCATGACCTGCAAAGGAGCACCGGAGTCGAGGACTTTGCGGATGGCCTCCAGCACGACTGGGTGGTTGTGTCCCAGGGCGAGTGCGCCCGCGCCCGAGACGCAGTCCAGGTAGCGGCGGCCGTCGGCGCCCTCGATGGTGAGCCCCCGGGCCCGGACCGGTACGACGGGAAGGGCGCGCGCGTAGGTGCGCGCCGCGGACTCACGCGCCGGCTGACGCTTCGGCGCGCTCTCCTGCGCGGTACGCGCCCGCGCCGGCGCCCCGCCCACAGCGCCCTTCCCCGCGGTCGGCCCGGCGTGCCTGCCCCCGGACGTAAACCCCCTGCACGCGGATTCCGCCACGGCTTCCCGACCTCCCGCTGTCCAGCCGCGACCCGACGTGTCGGGGCGCCCTCGGCACGGGGGACCGCACTCGGACAGCGGGCCCCCCACCGCTACCAACAGCCGGCCGTTCGCCGGGTTACGGGTTACCCGAAAATCCTCGTCGGGGCGGGTGGCCGCCGCCCCCGCACGACGCGATCGCGGCGGCCGGCCGGATCACCAGGCGAACGCCTCCGGCGAGGGACCCGGGCCCGGGAAGATCTCGTCGAGGCCGACCCGTACGTCCTCCGGCAGGTCGAGGTCGATGGCCCGCAGCGCGGAGTCGAGCTGCTCCCGAGTACGCGGCCCGACGATCGGGCCGGTGATCCCGGGGCGGGTCAGCAGCCAGGCCAGCGCGGCCTCGCCCGGCTCGATGCCGTGCTTGTCGAGAAGGTCCTCGTACGACTGCACCCGCGCGCGTACGGCCGGGTCGTTGAGCAGGCGCGCGCCGTGACCCCCGGTCCTGCGCCCGCCCTTGTGCTCCTTCTTGAGTACGCCGCCGAGCATGCCGCCGTACAGCGGGGACCAGGCGATGACCCCGACCCCGTACTCCTGCGCGGCCGGAATCACGTCCATCTCCGCCCGCCGCTCGGCGAGGTTGTACAGGCACTGCTCGCTGACCAGGCCGAGCGTGGAGCCGCGCCGCGCCGCGGTCTCGTTGGCCTGCGCGATCTTGTAGCCCGGGAAATTGGAGGAACCGGCGTAAAGGATCTTGCCCTGCTGGACGAGGACGTCGACGGCCTGCCAGATCTCGTCGAAAGGCGTGAGCCGGTCGACGTGGTGAAACTGGTAGATGTCGATGTGGTCCGTCTGCAACCGCTTCAGTGAGGCCTCCACGGCCCGGCGGATATGGAGGGCCGAGAGCCGGCCGTAGTTCGGCCAGTCGGGGGCGCCGTCGGGCAGCATGTCGCCGTACACCTTGGTGGCGAGCACGGTCTTCTCACGCCGCCCGCCGCCCTGTGCGAACCAGGCCCCGAGGATCTCCTCGGTGCGCCCCTTGCCCGCGCTCTGGCCGTAGACGTTGGCGGTGTCCATGAAGTTGACGCCGGCGTCCAGTGCGGCGTCCATGATGGCGTGGCTGTCGGCCTCCTCGGTCTGCGGCCCGAAGTTCATGGTGCCCAGCACGAGTCGGCTGACCTTGAGTCCTGTACGTCCAAGCTGCGTGTATTCCATGGTGATCAGCCAACGCCCACGTACGCGCCCGAAGCAAGGGAGCGAAGCGCCGGGCTGGGGCCGAAAACCGACGGGCCGGTCCTGACCGGCCCGTCGCGGTGCGGCGGGGATGCGAAATGCGACCGCCGCACCGGCCGTCCGACCTGAATCGCCGTCAGTAGCGGTAGTGGTCCGCCTTGTACGGGCCCTCGACCTTGACGCCGATGTAGTCGGCCTGCTCCTGGCGGAGCGTGGTCAGCTTGACGCCGAGGGAGTCGAGGTGGAGCCGGGCGACCTTCTCGTCCAGGTGCTTGGGCAGCACGTAGACATCGGTCGGGTACTCGTCGGGCTTGGTGAACAGCTCGATCTG
>NZ_JBHYOB010000009.1:121382-391041 GCF_042744565.1 Streptomyces sp. NPDC058812 | reverse complement strand
AAATACCAGCTCAAACCCCGCGACTGGGCCACCGCCGCCCGCGAGGGCACCACCATCGCCCCCCTCGTCACCAAGCTCAACACCATCCGGCGCGAGAACCCGGCCCTCCGCCAACTGCGCGATCTGCACTTCCATCCCACGGACAAGGAGGAGGTGATCGCCTACTCGAAGCGGCAAGGGTCGAACACGGTTCTGGTGGTCGCCAACCTCGACCCCCACCACACCCAGGAGGCGACGGTCTCGTTGGACATGCCGCAACTCGGCCTGGACTGGCACGAGTCGGTGCCGGTGCGCGACGAGCTCACCGGCGAGACCTACCACTGGGGCAGGGCCAACTACGTGCGCCTGGAGCCGGGCGTCACGCCCGCGCACGTCTGCACGGTTCTGCGACCGTCCCACCCGCAGATCGGAGGGTCACCCACCACATGATCTTCAACGAGCCCGTGCCGGACACCTTCGAGGACACCCCGGCCAAGGACCGTGACCCGGACTGGTTCAAACGAGCCGTCTTCTACGAGGTACTCGTCCGCTCCTTCCAGGACAGCAACGGCGACGGCGTCGGTGACCTCAAGGGCCTCACCGCCAAGCTGGACTACCTGCAATGGCTGGGCGTGGACTGCCTCTGGCTCCCGCCCTTCTTCAAGTCGCCGCTGCGCGACGGCGGTTACGACGTCTCCGACTACACCGCCGTGCTGCCCGAGTTCGGCGACCTGGCCGACTTCGTCGAGTTCGCGGACGCCGCCCACCAGCGCGGCATGCGCGTGATCATCGACTTCGTCATGAACCACACCAGCGACCAGCACCCGTGGTTCCAGGAGTCGCGCCGGGACCCCGACGGCCCGTACGGCGACTACTACGTCTGGGCGGACGACGACAAGCAGTTCCAGGACGCGCGGATCATCTTCGTCGACACCGAGGCGTCCAACTGGACCTACGACCCGGTGCGCAAGCAGTACTACTGGCACCGCTTCTTCTCCCACCAGCCCGACCTCAACTACGAGAACCCGGCCGTGCAGGAGGAGATGATCTCCGCCCTGAAGTTCTGGCTGGACCTGGGCATCGACGGGTTCCGGCTGGACGCGGTGCCGTACCTCTACCAGGAGGAGGGCACCAACTGCGAGAACCTCCCGGCCACGCACACCTTCCTGAAACGGGTGCGCAAGGAGATCGACGCGCAGTATCCGGACACGGTGGTGCTGGCGGAGGCCAACCAGTGGCCGGAGGACGTCGTCGACTACTTCGGCGACTACGCCGCGGGCGGCGACGAGTGCCACATGGCGTTCCACTTCCCGGTCATGCCGCGCATCTTCATGGCCGTACGCCGCGAGTCCCGTTACCCGGTCTCCGAGATCCTCGCCAAGACCCCGGCCATCCCGTCCGGCTGCCAGTGGGGCATCTTCCTGCGCAACCACGACGAGCTGACCCTGGAGATGGTCACCGACGAGGAACGCGACTACATGTACGCGGAGTACGCCAAGGACCCGCGCATGCGCGCCAACATCGGCATCCGGCGCCGGCTCGCCCCGCTCCTCGACAACGACCGCAACCAGATCGAGCTGTTCACCGCCCTGCTGCTCTCCCTGCCCGGCTCGCCGATCCTGTACTACGGCGACGAGATCGGCATGGGCGACAACATCTGGCTCGGCGACCGCGACGCGGTGCGCACGCCGATGCAGTGGACCCCGGACCGCAACGCCGGCTTCTCGTCGTCCGACCCCGGACGGCTGTTCCTGCCGACGATCATGGACCCGGTCTACGGCTACCAGGTGACGAACGTCGAGGCGTCCATGGCCTCGCCCTCGTCCCTGCTGCACTGGACCCGCCGCATGATCGAGATCCGCAAGCAGAACCCCGCCTTCGGCCTCGGCACCTACACCGAACTGCCCTCCTCCAACCCCGCTGTGCTCGCCTTCCTGCGGGAGTACGAGGACGACCTGGTGCTGTGCGTCCACAACTTCTCCCGGTTCGCGCAGCCCACCGAACTCGATCTGAGCGCCTTCGGGGGCCGCCATCCGGTCGAGCTGTTCGGCGGAGTCCGCTTCCCGGCGGTCGGCGAACTGCCGTACCTG
The DNA here is from genome assembly GCF_042744565.1 of Streptomyces sp. NPDC058812. Taxonomy (NCBI): domain Bacteria; kingdom Bacillati; phylum Actinomycetota; class Actinomycetes; order Kitasatosporales; family Streptomycetaceae; genus Streptomyces; species Streptomyces sp. NPDC058812. The sequence goes on along the minus strand of NZ_JBHYOB010000009.1, from coordinate 388,972 downwards.
CTGACCCTCGGGGGGCACGGCTTCTACTGGTTCCGGCTGCGCGACGACGCTCTCTAGGGCCGGACCGGCCCGATCCCCGGGCGGGCGGTTTCTGCCTCCCCGCCCGGGGCACGCATCAGTAACACCCCGACGACCCGGGGAAAGGACGCGACGCCATGTCGGAAGCCGTCACACGCACCGTCACGAGCCCGCCAGGCCTCCTAGCGTCACTTGATCCACTGCTGCGGGACTGGCTGCCGCGGCAACGCTGGTTCGCGGGCAAGGGCCGTCCGGTCACCGGATTCTCGCTGGTCGCGGCCACCGAGCTACTCCCCTCCGACGCCCGTCTCGGCCTTTACCACGTGCTGGTCCGCGCCCACCACCAGCTCGCTCCGGTACCGGGCGCGGCCGAGGAGCCCGGCGACTGCTACCAGCTCCTCATAGGCGCCCGCGAGGCGCTACCGCCCCGGCTGGCGCCCGCGCTCATCGGACACGTGACCGAGGGCCCGCTGGCCGGCCGCACCGCCTACGACGCCCTGTACGACACCCGGCCCGCCGAGGTGCTCCTGGAGGCGCTGCGCACCAGGGCCCGCATCGGCGGGCTTCGTTTCGAGCGGGAACCGGACCAGGAGATACGCCCGGGCCTGGTGCCGCGGCTGATGACCGCCGAGCAGTCGAACTCGTCGGTCGTGTATGGAGATACGTTCATTCTCAAGCTGCTGCGCCGTATCGTGCCCGGCATCAATCCCGACCTGGAGCTGCCGCTGGCGCTGGCCCGCGAGGGCTGCCCGCGGGTACCGGCTCCGGCCGGGTGGATGGTGGCCGACCTGGCCGGCCGGTCCTGGGTACTGGGCGTGCTCCAGCCCTATGTGCAGGGCGCGACCGACGGCTGGGAGCTGGCCCTGCGCGAGCTGGCCAAGGGGGAGGACTTCGCCGCCGAGGCCCGGGCGCTCGGACGGGCCACGGCCGAGGTGCACACCGCGCTGGCCCGCGCGCTGCCGACCGTCACTCTCGGCCACGGTCAGATGCGGCGGCTCGCCGACGGCATGATCGAGCGGCTGGAGGAGGCCGCCCACGCGGTGCCCCTGCTCCGGCCGTACGTGCCCGCGCTGCGCACGGCGTTCACGGCGCTGGGCGACCTGGCCGCCGAGGGCAGCACCTGGACCGCCCAGCGCGTCCACGGCGACCTGCACCTCGGCCAGTGCCTGCGCTCGCCCTCCGGTCGGTGGTCGCTGATCGACTTCGAGGGGGAGCCGGCCAAGCCCCTGGCCGAGCGGCGGATGCCGCAGCCGCCGGTGCGGGACATCGCCGGGATGCTGCGCTCCTTCGACTACGCCGCGCACTCGTCCGACGCCGCGGTGCCGGGCTGGGCCGAGTCCTGCCGGGCCGCGTACTGCACCGGGTACGCGGAGGTCGCCGGCAGCGACCCACGCACCGACCCGGTGATGCTCCGCGCCCACGAGACGGACAAGGCGGTGTACGAGGTCCTGTACGAGGCCCGGCACCGTCCCGACTGGCTGACGGTGCCCCTGTCCGCGGTGCGCCGCCTGTCCATGCCCGAACCGGCATGACACCCCCTCCCGATCCCACCTCGTCCAGGAGGCTCCCCCCGTGACCCCCCGCCCCTCGTCCAGCGGTCCCGACCCGAAGAAGACGGCCGAGGAGGAGAGCGCCGCGAAGAAGGCGGCGCCGCCTCAGAAGGCGGTGGCCAAGAAGACGACCTCGAAGAAGACGGCCGCGAAGAAGGCGACCCCGACGAAGTCCGCCACCAAGACGGCGGCCGCGAAGAAGACCGTGGCCAAGAAGGCGGTCGGGAAGAAGGCCGTCGCGAAGAAGACGCCCGCGGGGAAGCCGGCCGCCAAGAAGGCCGTGAAGAAGGCGGTACCGGCCGAGGTCGCCGTCTCCCCCACCCTGGACGCCGTCGACCGGGAGCGGCTGCTCGCCGGTACGCACCACGACCCCCACTCCGTGCTCGGCGCCCACTCCGTGCCCGGCGGGGTCGCCTTCCGGGCCTTCAGGCCGTACGCCCTGGCGGTGACCGTCCTGTCCGGGGAGCTGCGGGTCGAGCTGCACGACGACGGGGACGGGTTCTTCTCCGGGCTGGTGCCGATCCAGGAGGTCCCCGTCCACCGGCTCCTGGTGACGTACGAGGGGACGGCCCAGGAGGTCGACGACCCGTACCGCTTCCTGCCCACGCTGGGGGACCTGGACCTGCACCTGATCGGCGAGGGACGGCACGAGCAGCTGTGGCAGGCGCTCGGCGCGCATCCGACGACCCATGAGGGGGTCGCGGGCACCCGCTTCACGGTGTGGGCGCCGAACGCGCGCGGGGTCCGGGTGGCCGGCGGCTTCAACTTCTGGGACGGCACCGGTCACCCGATGCGGTCGCTGGGCGGCACCGGCGTGTGGGAGCTGTTCCTGCCCGGTATCGGCGCGGGCGAGCTGTACAAGTTCGAGATCACCCGGCCCGACGGCTCGCGCACGTTCCGCGCGGACCCGCTGGCCCGCCGTACGGAGGTCCCGCCCGCCACCTCCTCCGTCGTGCACACCTCGGACTACACCTGGGGCGACGAGGAGTGGCTGGCCCGGCGCGCGCAGGCACCCGCGCACGAGGCTCCGCTGTCGGTGTACGAGGTCCACCTGGCTTCCTGGCGGCCGGGGTTGACGTACCGCGAGCTGGCCGAGCAGCTCCCCGCGTACGTCGCGGACCTGGGTTTCACCCACGTCGAGCTGATGCCGGTCGCCGAGCATCCCTTCGGGGGCTCCTGGGGCTACCAGGTCACCGGCTTCTACGCGCCCACGGCCCGCCTCGGCGACCCCGACGACTTCAAGTACCTGGTCGACCGGCTGCACCAGGCCGGCATCGGCGTCCTGATGGACTGGGTGCCGGCGCACTTCCCGCGCGACGACTGGGCGCTGGCCGAGTTCGACGGGCGTCCGCTGTACGAGCACTCCGACCCACTGCGGGCCGCGCACCCGGACTGGGGCACGCTGGAGTTCGACTTCGGGCGCCGGGAGGTGCGCAACTTCCTCGTCGCCAACGCCGTGTACTGGTGCGAGGAGTTCCACATCGACGGGCTGCGCGTCGACGCGGTCGCCTCGATGCTCTACCTGGACTACTCGCGCGAGCCGGGCCAGTGGACGCCGAACGAGCACGGCGGCCGGGAGAACCTGGACGCGGTGGCGTTCCTCCAGGAGATGAACGCGACGGTGTACCGGCGGGTGCCGGGGGTGGTGACCGTCGCGGAGGAGTCGACGGCGTGGGACGGGGTCACGCGGGCCACGCACCACAAGGGGCCGAGCGGGTTCGGCGGGCTCGGGTTCGGGCTGAAGTGGAACATGGGCTGGATGCACGACTCGCTCCAGTACATGAGCCACGAGCCGGTGCACCGCAAGTACCACCACGGCGAGATGACCTTCTCGATGGTGTACGCGTACAGCGAGAACTACGTGCTGCCGATATCCCACGACGAGGTGGTGCACGGCAAGAAGTCGCTGGTGTCGAAGATGCCCGGCGACTGGTGGCAGCAGCGCGCGAACGAGCGGGCGTACCTGGGCTTCATGTGGGCCCACCCCGGCAAGCAGCTGCTCTTCATGGGGCAGGAGTTCGCGCAGGGCGCGGAGTGGTCCGAGGCGCACGGTCCCGACTGGTGGCTGCTGGACCCGGAGTACGGGGCGGCGGCGGACCACCGGGGCATGCGCGATCTGGTGCGGGACCTGAACACCGTCTACCGGGTCACGCCCGCGCTGTGGCAGCGCGACACCCACCCCTCGGGTTTCGCCTGGGTGGTCGGGGACGCCGCCGAGGACAACGTCCTCGCGTTCCTGCGGCTGGACGCCGACGGCACCCCGCTGCTCGCGGTGTCGAACTTCGCGCCGGTCGTCCGCCCCGACTACCGCCTCGGTGTCCCCGACGACGTCCCCGCCTGGCACGAGGTGCTCAACACCGACGCCGCGCGGTACGGCGGCGGCGACGTGGGCAACCCCGACCCGGTCAAGCCGGAGCCGCAGGGGTGGCACGGCCGGCCGGCGAGCGTCCGGCTGACCCTGCCGCCCCTGTCGACGGTGTGGCTGCGTCCGGCGTAGGAGCCAGGGCCTGTCGTTCGGATCAGGTCGGCTGAGAGAGACTGCGCCTCGCGCCCCGCGACGCCGGCATGATCCGAACGACAGGCCCCAAGTGGGCTACGCGTCCACCAGCCCCTTCGGCAGCGGCCCCGTGTGCAGTACGCCGAGCCGCTGGGTGGCCCGGGTGAGGGCCACGTACAGGTCGCTCGTGCCGTAGCGGCCGGGCTCGACGACCAGGACGGAGTCGAACTCCAGGCCCTTGGACTGGCGCGGGTCGAGCAGGACGACGCTCCGGGTGAGGTCCGGCTCGGCGCCCGCCGTCACGCCGTCCAGCCGGGCGGCGAGCGCCTGGTGCAGCTCGCGCGGGGCGATGACGGCGAGGCGGCCCTCCTCGGGGGTCAGCTCCCGGGCGGCCTCGGCGACGGCGGCCGGGAGGTCGCCGGTGGCGCGGATCCAGGGCCGTACGCCCGTGGAGCGCACCGAACTCGGCGGGGCGAAGGCGGGGTCGTCGGCGCGGACCACGGCCGCCGCCACGTCCATGATCTCGGCCGGGGTGCGGTAGTTGACGCCCAGGCGGGTGTGCTCCCAGCGGTCCTCGACGTACGGCGCGAGGATCTTCGACCAGGAGCCGACACCGGCCGCCTCCGCGGTCTGCGCCGGATCGCCGACCAGGGTCATCGAACGGGTCGGGCAACGGCGCATCAGCAGCCGCCACGCCATCGGGGACAGCTCCTGCGCCTCGTCCACGATGATGTGCCCGAACGCCCAGGTGCGGTCGGCCGCGGCCCGTTCGGCGGCGCTGCGGTGGTCGTCCTCCTCCTGGCGTTCGGCGAAGCGCTCGGCGTCGATGATGTCGTGCGCCGACAGCACCTCCGCGTCCTCCTCGTCCTTGTCCTCGAACTCGTAGGTCCGGGACGCGTACGACACGTCCAGCACGCCCTGCGCGTAGGAGATCTGCTGCTGCCGTTCGCGTTCGGCGCGGGAGCGGGCGATGCGGTCGTCCTCGCCGAGCAGCTCGGCCGCCTCGTCGAGGAGGGGCACGTCGGCGACGGTCCAGCGCCGGGTGACCGGGCGGCGGACGGCGGCGGCGTCCTCGGCGGGGAGGAAGGCCTCGGGGGCGGCGAGGAAGTCGGCGACGAGGCGCTGGGGAGTCACCCGGGGCCAGAGCTGGTCGATGGCCGACCAGACCTCGGGGTTCTCGGCGAGTTCGTCGCGGATCTGGGTGATGTCGCTGGGGTCGAGGAGGTTGGTGCCGTCGTAGGGGTCGGTGCCGATGCGTTCGGCGACCATGTCGGTGAGGGTGTTGAGGATGTGGCCCTCGAAGTGCTCGCGGGACGCGTTGTGCGGCAGCTTGGCGGCGCGGGTGCGCTCGCGGGCGACGTTGACCAGGTCGTCGTCGAGCATGAGGATCTCGCGGTCGTGCTCGATCGCGATCACCGGGTCGGGCAGCCCCTGGCGGTCGCGGACCACCTCGGCGAGGACGTCGGCCATGTCGGCACGGCCCTTCACCGCCGCCGCCTCCGGCGTGTCCGTCGCCGTGGCCTTCACGCCGGGGAACAACTCGCCGACCGTGGCGAGGAGCACGCCGGTCTCGCCCAGGGAGGGCAGCACCTCGCCGATGTAGCCGAGGAAGGCCGGGTTGGGGCCGACGATCAGGACGGCACGCTTGGCGAGCAGCTCGCGGTGCTCGTAGAGGAGGTAGGCGGCGCGGTGCAGGGCGACGGCGGTCTTGCCGGTGCCGGGCCCGCCCTCGACGACCAGGACGCCGCGGTGCGGGGCGCGGATGATGCGGTCCTGGTCGGCCTGGATGGTCTGCACGATGTCGCCCATGCGGCCGGTGCGCGCGGAGTTCAGCGCGGCGAGCAGCACGGCGTCGCCGGACGGGTCCTCGTGGCCGGTGCGCGTCTCGTCGCCGAGGTCGAGGATCTCGTCGTGCAGGGCGGTGACCGTGCGGCCCTCGCTCGCGATGTGCCGGCGGCGGCGCAGGCCCATCGGGGTGTGGCCGGTGGCCAGGTAGAAGGGGCGGGCGACGTCGGCCCGCCAGTCGATCAGGACCGGGGTGCGCTCGGCGTCGTCGGCGCGCAGGCCGATGCGGCCGATGTGGTGCCCGGCACCGGAGGTGAGGTCGATCCGGCCGAAGCAGAGGGAACCGTCCACCGCGTTGAGCGCGGCGAGCAGCCCGGAGCGCTCGGCGACCAGGATGTCCCGCTCCAGCCGGGCCTGCTGGGGGGTGTTGCCCTGCGCGAGCGCCTGGGTCACCGAGACCTCGGTGTCGCCGCGCAGCGCGTCCACGCGTGCGTACAGTCCGTCGATGAATTCCTGCTCGTGCCGCAATTCATCGTCCGGAAATTCGGTGTTTGACAATTCCACTCCCGCCCGGATATACTGTGCTCATGAACTTCTTCGTGTCTCCATTGTGGTGAAGTCGCGAATCAACGAATATACGCAAAGAAATCCCCCGAGCGCAATCGCTCGGGGGATTTCTTGTTGCCGCCCGCCGCCTACAGCACGTCGGACAGCTCCTCCAGCAGCCGCCGCTTGGGCCGGGCGCCCACCATCGACCTCACCGGCTCACCGTCGCGGAACACCATGAACGTCGGCATCGACAGCACCTTGTACGCGTTCGTGGTCGCCGGATTCCGGTCGACGTTCAGCTGCACCACCCGGAGCCGGTCACCCTCTTCCGCGGCCAGGGCGCCGAGCACCGGAGCCATCTGCCGGCACGGCGGGCACCAGTCCGCGGTGAACTCCACCAGCACCGGCAGCTCACTGCCCAGCACCTCCGCGGCGAACCCGGCGTCCGTCACCTCGGGCACCCCGTTGTTCGTCATGCGTGTCCTCCCAGTTCGCACTTGGGCTCCGGGCCCCCCGGAACCGCCGCCTCGGCTCGCGCCAGCTGCGCACCGACCTGCGCCCGCACCGACGTGAGCTGCTCGATCAGCTCGTCCAGCTCCGCCAGCTTGCGCCGGTAGACCACGAGGGAGGCCGGGCACGAGTCGCCCTCGGGGTGCCCGGCGCGCAGACACTCCACGAACGGGCGGGTCTCCTCCAGGTCGAACCCGAAGTCCTGGAGCGTCCTGATCTGCCGCAGCAGCTTCAGGTCTTCCTCGTCGTACGCCCGGTACCCGTTGCCGGTGCGCCGGGCGGGCAGCAGACCCCGCGACTCGTAGTACCGCAGCGTCCGCGTCGTGGTCCCGGCCCGTGCGGCCAGCTCGCCGATTCGCATGGGGACGAACGTAAGCCTTGACGCGGACGTCAAGGCAAGAAGCCCCGCGCCTTCCGGCGCGGGGCTTCTCGGGAGGACCGGGCGGCTGAGCGACGGGGGGAGCACCTCAGCCGCCCGGCGTGTGCGGGCGTCGCGCCGGCCTGTCTCAGGCCCGGGCCAGCTCCTTCTCGCCGCCCTGCTCGGGCACCTCCGGCGTGCCGTCCGCGTCGTCGGCGCCGTGGTGGTCGTCCAGGAGGGTCTTCTCGTCGAACGGGGCGTGTCCGGCGAGCACCTCGTCCACCCGGCCCTTGTCGATCTCCTTGGTCCAGGTGCCGATCAGGACCGTGGCGATGGCGTTGCCGGCGAAGTTGGTGAGGGCGCGGGCCTCGCTCATGAAGCGGTCGATGCCGACGATGAGGCCGATGCCGTCCACCAGGGCGGGCTTGTGCGAGGAGAGACCGCCGGCCAGCGTGGCGAGACCGGCACCGGAGACACCGGCCGCGCCCTTCGAGGCCACCAGCAGGAAGAGCAGCAGCGGGATCTGCTCACCGACCGACATCGGCGTACCCATGGCGTCGGCGATGAACAGCGAGGCCATGGTCATGTAGATCATGGTGCCGTCGAGGTTGAACGAGTAGCCGGTCGGGACGGTGATGCCGACCACCGGCTTGCTGACGCCCAGGTGCTCCATCTTCGCGATGAGGCGCGGCAGCGCCGACTCCGACGAGGAGGTGGACAGGATCAGCAGGAACTCGCGGCCCAGGTACTTGAAGAGCGAGAGGACGTTGACGCCGGCGACGAAGCGCAGCAGCGCGCCCAGCACCAGGAAGACGAAGAGGAAGCAGGTGACGTAGAAGCCGAGCATCAGTACGGCCAGGCTCTTGAGCGCGTCGACGCCGGCCGAGCCGGTGACGGCGGCGATGGCGCCGAAGGCACCGATCGGGGCGGCCCACATGATCATGGCCAGGACGCGGAAGACCAGCCGCTGGATGTGCTCGATGCCGCGCAGGACGGGCTGTCCGGCGGAGCCCATGGCCTGCAGGGCGAAGCCGCAGAGCAGGGCGATCAGCAGGGTCTGCAGGACCTCGCCCGAGGTGAACGCGGAGACGATCGTGGTCGGGATGATGCCCATCAGGAACTCGGTGGTGCCCTTGGCCTCCGCGTCGACCTGCGCCTGACCGGTCTCCTTGACGGCGTCGGTGACCGCGAGGCCCGTGCCCGGGTCCAGGATGTTGCCGACGATCAGGCCGATGGCGAGGGCCACCAGCGACATGACCAGGAAGTAGACCAGGGCGATACCGCCGACCGCGCCGACCTTGGCGGCCTTGCGCACCGAGCCGATGCCCAGCACGATCGTGCAGAAGATGATCGGCGAGATCATCATCTTGATCAGGTTCACGAAGCCGGTGCCCAGCGGCTTCAGCTCGGTCGCGAAGTCGGGGGCGGCGAGACCGACGGTGATACCGAGGGCGACCGCGATGATCACCGCGATGTAGAGATAGTGCGTGCGATCCCGCTTGGCTTTGGGTGCGGCAGGTGCCGTAGCGGCTTTGCTGGTCACGGCGGCCCTCCTTGACGACGTCGTCGGCATCACCGGCGTGCGGCTCACGTCCGGGGGTTTGTTTCGGGGATGCGGCGACTATCTCCCGCGTTGTGAGCGCGGTCACCCTTGCGTTCATTTAGTTCACAATCAAGCCAGGAGGGAGACTGACGGCATGCACCTCCGCGTCCCCCGTCCCCGTAGCCTGGCCGGTCAGCTCTTCGCCATGCAGGCCGTGCTGATAGCGGTCGTGGTCGCCGGGTACGCGCTGTTCACCTACGTCAGCGACCGGCAGCAGGCGGAGGAGGCGGCCGGGCGCCAGGCCAGGTCGGTGTCGCTGGCGATCGCCGACTCGCCGTCCGTGCTGGAGGCGATCCGCACGCCCGACCCGACGGCGCGGCTCCAGCCGTACGCGGTGCGGGTCATGCGGGACACCGACGTGGACTTCGTGACGATCATGAATCCGGAGGGCATCCGCTGGACCCACCCGGACCCGAAGCAAATCGGCCATCTCTTCCGCGGGCACATCGAGCGCGCGCAGCGGGGCGAGACGTTCACCGAGACCTACACGGGCACGCTGGGGCCGTCGGTGCGGGCGGTGACGCCCGTGGAGAACGCCGGGCGGGTGGTCGGCCTGGTCAGCGCCGGGATCAAGGTCGAGGAGATCAGCAAGCGGGCGCAGGAGCAGCTGACGGCCCTGCTCGGGGTGGCGGCCGGGGCGCTGCTGCTCGGTGCGGTCGGCACGTACGTGATCAACGCGCGGCTGCGCCGGCACACGCACGGTATGAACGCGGACGAGCTGAGCCGGATGCACGACTACCATCAGGCGGCGCTGCACGCGGTACGGGAGGGTCTGCTGATGCTGGACGGGCAGTACCGTGTCGCGCTGATCAACGACGGCGGACGGGAGCTGCTCGGTGTGACCGGTGACGTGGTGGGCACCTCCGTCGCCGACCTGGGGCTGCCGGCGCAGCTGACGGGGGCGCTGCTGGCCTCGGAACCGCGGGTGGACGAGGTGCATCCGACGGCGGAGCGGGTGCTGGTGGTGAACACCTCGCCGGTCTCCGGCGGCGAGCGCCGGGGCACGGTGGTGACCCTGCGCGACGTGACCGAACTGCAGTCGCTGACGGGCGAGCTGGACTCCGAGCGCGGCTTCACCCAGGCGTTGCGATCGCAGGCGCACGAGGCGGCCAACCGGCTGCACACGGTCGTCTCGCTGATCGAACTGGGGCGCACCGAGGAGGCCGTGGACTTCGCGACGGCGGAACTGGAGCTGGCGCAGGCGCTCACCGACCAGGTGGTGGCGGCGGTCGGCGAGCCCGTCCTGGCCGCGCTGCTGCTGGGCAAGACGGCGCAGGCCAACGAGCGGGGAGTGGAGCTGGTGGTGTCGCAGGACAGCCGACTGGACGACGGGCTGCTGCCGCCGTCCCTGCCCGCCCGGGACCTGGTGACGATCCTGGGGAACCTGGTCGACAACGCGGTGGACGCGGCCCAGGGCGAGGTGCCCTCGCGGGTGACGGTGGCGGCGTACACCGAGGCAACCGGCGGACGGCGGACGGCCGGGGGCGAGGACGTCTCCGGCGCGGACTCGGCGGCAGGTGGCTCCGAGCTGGTGCTGAGGGTGTCGGACACGGGTGCCGGGGTCGATCCCGCCCATGCCGACCTGGTCTTCCAGCGGGGTTTCTCGACGAAGCCGGCCGGTGAGGGCGGCCGTGGCCTGGGGCTGGCGCTGGCCAGTCAGGCAGTGCAGCGGCACGGCGGCACCCTGACCGTGACGGAGGCCGAGGGCGGCGGCGCCCGTTTCGAGGCCCGGCTGCCGCTGGACGACCCCGGGGGCCACGTGCCGGCCCCGGACGCCCTGGCGAGCAGACATGGGTCCGGGGGCGCCGTATGAGCACCACCCCGCAGCCGATCCGGGTCCTGGTCGTCGAGGACGACCCCGTCGCCGCCGACGCGCACGTGATGTACGTCGGCCGGGTGCCGGGGTTCACGGCCGTCGGTAAGGCGCACACGGGAGCGGAGGCCCGGCGCGTGCTGGACCGTACGCCGGTGGATCTGCTCCTGCTCGACCTGCACCTGCCGGACGTGCACGGGCTGCAGCTGGCCCGTTCGCTGCGGGCGGCGGGGCATCACACCGATGTGATAGCGGTGACGTCGGCGCGGGACCTGGCGGTCGTGCGGGAGGGGGTGTCGCTGGGCGTCGTGCAGTACGTGCTGAAGCCGTTCACCTTCGCCACCCTGCGGGACCGTCTGGTGCGGTACGCGGAGTTCCGGGGCACCGCCGGGGAGGCGAGCGGCCAGGACGAGGTGGACCGGGCGCTGGCCACACTGCGGGCTCCGGGCCCGGCCGCCCTGCCGAAGGGGCTGAGCGGGCCGACGCTGGAGCGGGTGACGGGCGCGCTGCGCGGCACCGAGGAAGGGCTCACGGCGGCCGGGGTGGCCGAGGCCGTGGGCATCTCGCGGATCACGGCCCGGCGTTACCTGGAGCATCTGGTGGACGCGGGGCGGGCGGGACGGAGCCCGCTGTACGGGCAGGTGGGGCGGCCGGAGTTGGTGTACCGGTGGGTGCGCGAGGCCGAGCGGGGCCGATGAACACAGGTTGTCCACCGCACACGCATTGACCTGACTAGACCAGTCCTCTTACGTTCGCCGGGCAGCCGTCCCGGCCACAGCGTCGTGCCCGTAGGAGGTCGTGCCCGTGCGTCCCACCGTCCGGTTCACCGCTCTGTTCACCCTCACCGCGCTCGCCTCCACCACCCTCGCCGCCTGCGGAAGCGGCTCCGGCAGCGACCCGGACACGGTGAAGGTCTCCTTCAAGCAGTCGACGGACAACTCCATCAAGGTGATGGACACCTATCTCGCCGGCATCAAGAAGCAGTTCGAGAAGGCCAACCCGGGCAAGAAGGTCGAACTCGTCCCCATCAAGGCCCCGGACTCGGAGTACTACACCAAGCTCCAGCAGATGCTCCGCTCCCCCAAGACCGCGCCGGACCTGGTCTACGAGGACACGTTCCTCATCAACTCCGACATCACGAGCGGATACTTGAAGCCCCTCGACGAGTACCTGGCGAAGTGGAAGGACTGGGACCAGTTCATCGACACCGCGAAGGCGGCGGCCAAGGGCGAGGACGGCAAGACGTACGGCGTCCCGGACGGGACGGACACCCGGGGCCTGTGGTTCAGCAAGGACGTCTTCGCCGAGGCCGGCCTGCCCGCCGACTGGCAGCCGAAGACCTGGGGCGACGTGCTGTCCGCGGCCCGCGCCATCAAGGAGAAGGTGCCGGGCGTCGTCCCCCTCAACGTGTACACGGGCAAGCCGGCCGGTGAGGCGGCCACCATGCAGGGCTTCGAGATGCTGCTGTACGGCACGAACGACGGCACCACCGACCCGCTGTACGACAAGGGCAGCAAGAAGTGGATCGCGGCCGGGCAGGGCTTCGAGGACTCGCTCGCGTTCGTCGAGACCGTGTACAAGGAGAAGCTCGGCCCGGAGGTCTCCGACGCGCTCGACCCCAACTTCGGCACCAAGGTCCGCGGCGAACTCCTCCCGCAGGGCAAGCTCGGCATCGCCCTGGACGGCTCCTGGCTGCCGCAGGACTGGCTGGAGGGCAGCGGGCACGAGTGGCCCGAGTGGTCGAAGGAGCTGGGGCTCGCGGCCATGCCGACGCAGAACGGCCAGGCTCCGGGCAAGGTGAGCATGTCCGGCGGCTGGACGTGGTCGATCCCGGCCAAGGCGGGCAACCCGGACCTGGCCTTCGAGTTCATCAAGACGATGCAGACCAAGGCCAACGCCCAGAAGTGGTACATCGCCAACTCGGGCATCGCGGTCCGCGAGGACGTCGCGAACGACCCCGCGTACGTCGACGCCCAGCCCGGCATCAAGTTCTTCACCGACCTCGTCGAGAGCACGCACTACCGGCCCGCCTACCCGGCGTACCCGAAGGTCTCCGTCGCCATCCAGGAGGCGATGGAGGGCGTGACGACCGGCGACAAGTCGGTCGAGGAGGCGGCCCGCGGCTACGACGAGGCGCTCAAGGAGGCCACCGACAACAAGGTGGTCCGCAAGTGACCGCGGCCACGCCGCAGCACACGGGGCCGGGTCCGGGGCCGGGTCCGGGTCCAGGTCCGGAAGTCCGTAAGACGCCGCCGGGCCCGCCCGTCCCGGACCCGGCCCGTCGCGCGAGGCCCGCCACCACTCGCCGCGCCCTCTTCCGCGCCCTGCCCGTCTCCCCCGCCGTCGTCCTGCTGCTGCTCTTCCTCGCCAGCCCGATCGCGTACTGCGTCGTCATCGCCTTCACCGACCTCCAGCTCACCGGGCAGGCCGAGGAGTCCTTCGTCGGCTTCGAGAACTTCCGGCGGGCGTTCCAGGACGAGGCGTTCCTCAACGCCGTGTGGCTGACCCTGGTGTTCACGGTGCTGTCGTCGCTGATCGGGCAGAACACCCTGGGGCTCGCGCTGGCCTCGCTGATGCAGCGGGCCTCGAAGCCGGTCCGTACGCTCACCGGCGGCATCGTCGTCACGGCGTGGGTGCTGCCGGAGGTGGTGGCGGGCTTCCTGCTCTACGCCTTCTTCCGCCGCGAGGGCACCCTCAACGCCATCCTGGACTGGCTCCATCTGCCGTCCCAGAACTGGCTGTTCACGCTGCCGATCCTGGCGGTGTCCTTCGCCAACGTGTGGCGGGGGACGGCGTTCTCGATGCTGGTGTACTCGGCCGCCCTGAACGAGATCCCGAAAGAGGTCACCGAGGCCGCCGAGGTGGACGGGGCGAGCGGCTGGCGCCGGATGTGGCACATCACGCTGCCGATGATCCGGCGCTCCATCGGCACCAACCTCATGCTGAACACCCTGCAGACCCTGTCGGTCTTCGGCCTGATCTGGGTGATGACGCGGGGCGGCCCGAGCGGCAAGAGCCAGACGCTGCCGCTGTTCATGTACGAGCAGGCCTTCCAGAACAGCCTGATCGGCTACGGCACGGCGGTGGCACTGCTGCTGTTGCTGATCGGTTCGCTGTTCTCGGTCGTGTACCTGCGCCTGCTGCGGACGGAGGTCTGACATGGCATCCGCCTTCGCGTCCCGCCGCGCCCCCGCCTCCCGGCGCAACCGGCGCCGGCTGGCCGCCGACGCCGGGCTGCTGGTGGCCGCCGCCGCGTTCGTGCTGCCGCTGGCCTGGGTGGTGCTGTCCGCCCTGGACCCGCGCGCGAGCCTGCGGGTGAAGGTCCCCGACGGGCTGACGCTGGAGAACTTCGACGCGATCCTCACCCCGGAGATCACCTTCACCCCGCTGCTCAACAGCCTCGTCCTGTGCGGCGGCGCGACCCTGCTGACGGTGGTGTGCGCGGCGCTCGCGGCGTATCCGCTCTCCCGTTTCCGGTCGCGGCTGAACCGGCCGTTCCTGCTGACCATCCTGTTCGCGACCAGCCTGCCGATCACCGCGATCATGGTGCCGGTCTACGCCCTCTTCGTGCGGGTGAACATGATCGACACCATGCACGGGACGATCTTCTTCTTCGCCGCCTCCCAGCTGCCCTTCGCCATCTGGCTGATGAAGAACTTCATGGACGGCGTGCCCAAGGAGCTGGAGGAGGCGGCCTGGACGGACGGGGCGTCGTCGTTCCAGTCACTGCTGCGGATCGTGCTGCCGCTGATGGGGCCGGGAGTGGCGGTGGTGACGGTGTTCTCGTTCGTGATGATGTGGGGGAACTTCTTCGTCCCCTTCATGCTGCTGCTCTCCCCGGACCAGATGCCCGCCTCGGTGAGCATCAACGACTTCTTCGGCAACCGGGGCATGGTGGCGTACGGGCAGCTGGCGGCGTTCTCGATCGTCTACTCGACGCCGGTCATCCTGCTGTACGTGCTGATCTCCCGGCGGCTGGGCGGGGGGTTCGCGCTGGGCGGGGCGGTGAAGGGGTGAGCGGGGCGGTGAAAGGGGTGAGCGGGGCGGGTCCGCTTGCGCCCGCAATACGCCCGTCATACGCCCGTAGGTTCATACAATCCGTATCGCTGGCTGAACAGACCGTAGTCAGCGCCGCACCGGCCCCCTACGGTGTGGCCCGTGCGCCGACCCTCACCTCACCCGAACCAGTCGGGTCCCCCGTTCAACGCCCTCGCCGCCCGCCGGCTCCGCGCCGCCCTCAACATGGGGCCCGAGCACGTCGCCCACGGCATGCGGGTCTCGTACGGCCTGCCGTACGTCACCCCGGATCTCGTCATCGCCTGGGAGCGGGGCGTCGCCTCCCCCCAGAACCCCGAGCTGACCGCGCTCGCGGGAGTGCTGTGGTGTTCGCCCGGTGATCTGATCGGCCGGCCGCAGACCCTGCGCGAGCACCGCATCGCCCGTTCCCTGGCGCCGGAGGACGTGGCCCGTGCCGTCGGGATCGCGCTGCCGGCGTACCTGCGGATGGAGGAGACGGACGGCTGGCGCGGCACCGACCGCCAGTCGGCCGCCCTCGCCGACGTGCTCGGCCTCGCGCTGCCCGACTTCGTGACCGTCACGGGACGCGAGGAGAAGCTCGCCGACCTGCTGACGAGTGCCGTGACGACGCGCTGGCAGGGCTATGTGCGCCCGGTCGCCAAGGTGGCGCCGCTGGACCGGCGGGTCCTGGAGAACGTCCTCCAGGTACTGCACCAGGACTACCAGGGGCACATGACCGCCACCCTCAGCTGGGGCGGCGGCAGAGGTGACTCCCACGAGGCGGGCCGCGACTTCCTCGACCGGATCGTGGAGCACTTCTGGGCGGCGGTCGAGAAGCACCCGTGAACGGTGGCGCCCGGTGGCTAGAAGACCGACTCCGCCTCGTCCATCCGGTCCTTGGGCACCGTCTTCAGCTCGGTCACGGCCTCCGCCAGCGGCACCATGACGACGTCCGTGCCGCGCAGCGCGGTCATCCGGCCGAAGTCGCCCCGGTGCGCCGCCTCCACCGCGTGCCAGCCGAAGCGGGTGGCGAGCACCCTGTCGTACGCGGTGGGCACGCCGCCGCGCTGGACGTGGCCGAGGATGACCGGCTTGGCCTCCTTGCCGAGCCTGCGCTCCAGCTCGTAGGCGAGTGCCGTGCCGATGCCCTGGAAGCGCTCGTGGCCGAACTTGTCGATCGCGCCCTTGCCGTAGTCCATGGAGCCCTCGGCGGGGTGGGCGCCCTCGGCGACGCAGACGACGGCGAACTTCTTGCCGCGGGAGAAGCGCTCCTCGACCATCTTGACCAGGTCGGCGGGGTCGAAGGGGCGCTCGGGCAGGCAGATGCCGTGGGCGCCGGCCGCCATGCCGGACTCCAGGGCGATCCAGCCGGCGTGCCGGCCCATGACCTCGACGACCATCACGCGCTGGTGGGACTCGGCGGTGGTCTTGAGGCGGTCCATCGCCTCGGTCGCGACACCGACCGCGGTGTCGAAGCCGAAGGTGCGGTCGGTGGAGGAGATGTCGTTGTCGATGGTCTTCGGCACGCCGACCACCGGGAGGCCGGCGTCCGACAGCATCCGGGCGGCCGTCAGCGTGCCCTCGCCGCCGATCGGGATGAGCGCGTCGATGCCGAAGCTCTGGATCATGTCGCCGGCGTTCTCGCAGGCCTCGCGGAGCCGGTCGCGTTCCAGCCTGGAGGAGCCGAGGATCGTGCCGCCGCGAGCGAGGATGCCGCTGACCGCGTTCAGGTCGAGGCTGCGGTAACGGCCGTCCAGCAGGCCCGCGTAGCCGTCCTCGAAGCCGATGACCTCGTCGCCGTAGTTGTCGACCGCTCGGTGCACGACCGACCGGATCACTGCGTTCAGGCCGGGGCAGTCGCCGCCTGCGGTGAGAACTCCGATACGCATCGTGCTGTGTCTCCTGCTCACTGTTGATACCGGGGAGCCGATCCAATTGTTTCACGGCCCGGGCACCGGCGGGCACCGGCGGACACTGACGGGCGCCTTATCCATCACCGGAGGTATTGTCAAGAGGGTTCCGCTCACCCCGGTGGGCGATTTTGTGTGCGCGGGACAGCCGCCGCCGGACGAAACCATCAGACGAAACGGAGAGCACGCGTGACGCGCAGCGTGTACGTGACCGGTATCGACCGCGGCGACGGCCGCCAGGTCGTCGAACTGGGGGTCATGGAGCTCCTGACCCGGCAGGTCGACCGGGTCGGCGTCTTCCGTCCCCTGGTCCACGACGGGCCCGACCGGCTCTTCGAGCTGCTGCGCGCCCGCTACCGGCTCGCCCAGGACCCCGCGACCGTGTACGGCATGGACTACCAGGAGGCGTCCGCGCTCCAGGCCGAGCAGGGCACGGACGAACTGGTGTCCGCGCTGGTCGACCGGTTCCACCTGGTGGCCCGGGACTACGACGTGGTCCTCGTCCTCGGCACCGACTTCGCCGACACCCAGTTCCCGGACGAGCTGTCGCTGAACGCGCGGCTCGCCAACGAGTTCGGCGCCTCGGTGCTGCCGGTCGTGGGCGGCCGCAAGCAGACCGCGGAGGCCGTGCTCGCCGAGACCGTCAACGCCTTCCGCGCCTACGACGGGCTGGGCTGCGACGTCCTGGCCATGGTGACCAACCGGGTCGCCCGCGAGGACCGGGACCACATCGCCGAGCGGCTCGCGAACCGGCTGCCGGTGCCGTGCTGGGTCGTGCCCGACGAGCCCGCCCTGTCGGCGCCGACCGTCTCGCAGATCGCGCACGCCCTCGGTGCCGAGGTGGTCCTCGGCGACGACTCCGGGCTCGCCCGCGACGCGCTGGACTTCGTCTTCGGCGGGGCCATGCTGCCCAACCTGCTGAGCGCCCTGACCCCCGGCTGCCTGGTCATCACCCCCGGCGACCGCGCCGACCTGGTGATCGGCACGCTCGCCGCGCACAGCGCCGGCACCCCACCGATAGCCGGCGTCCTGCTGACCCTGAACGAGGTGCCCGGCGACGGCATCCTCACCCTCGCCGCCCGCCTGGCCCCCGGTACGCCGGTGCTCTCGGTGACCGGCAACAGCTTCCCCACCGCCGAGCAGCTGTTCTCCCTGGAGGGCAAGCTCAACGCGGCCACCCCGCGCAAGGCGGAGACCGCCCTCGGCCTCTTCGAGCGGTACGTCGACACCGCCGACCTCAACAAGCGGGTCTCCGCCCCGAGCAGCGACCGCGTCACGCCGATGATGTTCGAGCACAAGCTGCTGGAGCAGGCCCGTTCCGACCTGCGCCGGGTCGTCCTGCCGGAGGGCACCGAGGAACGGGTGCTGCACGCGGCCGAGGTGCTGCTGCGCCGGGGCGTGTGCGAGCTGACGCTGCTCGGCCCCGTCGAGCAGATCCGCAAGAAGGCCGCCGACCTCGGCATCGACCTGGAGAGCGCGCAGCTGATCGACCCCGCGGTGTCCGAGCTGCGCGACTCCTTCGCCGAGAAGTACGCCGCCCTGCGCGCCCACAAGGGCGTCACCGTGGAGCTGGCGTACGACGTGGTCTCCGACGTGAACTACTTCGGCACGCTGATGGTGCAGGAGGGCCTCGCCGACGGCATGGTGTCGGGGTCGGTGCACTCGACGGCGGCGACGATCCGTCCGGCGTTCGAGATCATCAAGACGAAGCCGGAGGCGTCGATCGTCTCGTCGGTCTTCTTCATGTGCCTGGCCGACAAGGTCCTGGTCTACGGCGACTGCGCGGTCAACCCCGACCCGAACGCCGAGCAGCTCGCCGACATCGCGACCCAGTCGGCGTCCACGGCGGCGCGGTTCGGGGTGGATCCGCGGATCGCGATGCTGTCGTACTCGACGGGCACGTCCGGTTCGGGCGCGGACGTCGACAAGGTGCGCGAGGCGACGGAGCTGGTCCGCTCGCGCCGCCCGGATCTCAGGATCGAGGGGCCGATCCAGTACGACGCCGCCGTCGAGCCGTCGGTGGCCGCGACGAAGCTGCCCGGCTCGGAGGTCGCCGGGCAGGCCAGCGTGCTGATCTTCCCGGACCTGAACACCGGCAACAACACGTACAAGGCCGTGCAGCGCTCGGCCGGCGCCATCGCGGTGGGCCCGGTGCTCCAGGGTCTGCGCAAGCCGGTCAACGACCTGTCCCGGGGCGCGCTCGTCCAGGACATCGTCAACACCGTCGCCATCACGGCGATCCAGGCCCAGCAGTCCCCCAGTGAGAAGGCGTCCGACCTGTGAGCCCGACCCCGTCCCGCGTCCTCGTCCTCAACTCCGGCTCGTCGTCGGTGAAGTACCAGCTGCTCGACATGCGCGGCAGCGACCGGCTGGCGGTGGGCCTCGTCGAGCGGATCGGCGAGGAGAGCTCACGGCTCAAGCACACCCCGGCGGGCGGCGAGAGCCGGGAGTGGAGCGGGTCCGTTCCCGACCACGACGCGGCGCTGAAGGCCGTGGCGGCGGAGCTGGCCAAGGACGGCCTCGGCCTGGACTCGCCCGAGCTGGCCGCGATAGGGCACCGGGTGGTGCACGGCGGGAAGCACTTCACCGAGCCGACCGTCGTGGACGACGCGGTGCTCGCCGAGATCGAGCGGCTGATCCCGGTCGCCCCGCTGCACAACCCGGCGGGCCTCGCCGGCATCCGCACCGCGCAGGCGCTGCGCCCGGACCTGCCGCAGGTCGCCGTCTTCGACACCGCCTTCCACACCACCATGCCGGAGTCCGCGGCCCGCTACGCGATCGACGTCGAGACCGCCGACGCGCACCGCGTGAGGCGCTACGGCTTCCACGGCACCTCGCACGCGTACGTCTCGCGGGAGACCGCGAGGCTGCTGGGCCGGGCCCCCGAAGAGGTGAACGTCATCGTGCTGCACCTGGGCAACGGGGCGTCCGCCTCGGCGGTGCGGGGCGGTCGCTGCGTGGACACCTCCATGGGGCTGACGCCTTTGGAGGGACTCGTGATGGGTACGCGCTCGGGTGACATGGATCCGGCCGTCATCTTCCATTTGATGCGTGTTGGTGGAATGTCCGCCGACGAGATCGACACTCTTCTCAACAAGAGGAGCGGTCTGATCGGTCTCTGCGGCGACAACGACATGCGGGAGATCCGCCGCCGTGTGGACGCCGGCGACGAGCGGGCGCGGCTGGCCTTCGACATCTACATTCACCGGCTGAAGAAGTACATCGGCGCCTATTACGCCGTTCTCGGACGGGTGGACGCCGTGGCCTTCACGGCCGGGGTCGGGGAGAACGCGGCGCCGGTGCGGGAGGCGGCGGTGGCGGGCCTGGAGGGGCTCGGCCTGGCGGTCGACGGCGAGCTGAACGCCGTACGCGGGGACGGGGCGCGGCTGATCTCGCCCGCGGACGCGCGGGTGGCGGTGGCCGTGGTGCCGACCGACGAGGAAATGGAGATCGCGACACAGGCCTACGCTCTGGTCGAAAAGGAAAGGTGAGGGCACCCGAGGACAGCTGAATAATTCTCTTGTGAGCACCGAGGCGCCCATTTGTATCTTCCGCCAGACGGAATATTCCGCAGCGAAACAAACCGATAGGATCGCCCCATGCGCCGTTCGAAAATCGTCTGTACTCTCGGCCCCGCGGTCGACTCCCACGAGCAGCTCGTTGCGCTGATCGAGGCCGGCATGAACGTGGCCCGCTTCAACTTCAGCCACGGCACCCATGCGGAGCACCAGGGGCGTTACGACCGTGTCCGGGCCGCCGCCAAGGAGACCGGCAGGGCCATCGGTGTCCTCGCCGACCTCCAGGGTCCGAAGATCCGCCTGGAGACCTTCGCGGAGGGTCCCGTCGAGCTGGTGCGCGGTGACGAGTTCACCATCACCACCGAGGACGTGCCGGGCGACCGGACGATCTGCGGCACGACGTACAAGGGCCTGCCCGGTGACGTCACCAAGGGCGACCAGGTGCTCATCAACGACGGCAACGTCGAGCTGAAGGTCACCGAGGTCGAGGGCCCCCGGGTGAAGACGATCGTCATCGAGGGCGGCGTCATCTCCGACCACAAGGGCATCAACCTGCCCGGCGCGGCCGTGAACGTGCCCGCGCTGAGCGAGAAGGACATCGAGGACCTCCGGTTCGCGCTGCGGATGGGCTGCGACCTGGTCGCCCTCTCCTTCGTCCGGGACGCCAAGGACGTCGCCGACGTGCACCGCGTGATGGACGAGGAGGGCCGCCGGGTCCCCGTCATCGCCAAGGTGGAGAAGCCGCAGGCGGTGGAGAACATGGAGGGCGTCGTCGCGGCCTTCGACGCCGTCATGGTCGCCCGTGGCGACCTGGCCGTCGAGTACCCGCTCGAGAAGGTCCCCATGGTGCAGAAGCGCCTGATCGAGCTGTGCCGGCGCAACGCCAAGCCGGTGATCGTGGCGACCCAGATGATGGAGTCGATGATCACCAACTCCCGTCCGACCCGCGCCGAGGCCTCCGACGTCGCCAACGCGATCCTGGACGGCGCGGACGCGGTCATGCTGTCGGCGGAGTCGTCGGTGGGCGCGTACCCGATCGAGACGGTCAAGACGATGTCGAAGATCGTCACCGCCGCCGAGCAGGAGCTGCTCTCCAAGGGCCTGCAGCCGCTGGTGCCGGGCAAGAAGCCGCGCACGCAGGGCGGTTCGGTGGCCCGCGCCGCCGCCGAGATCGCCGACTTCCTGGGCGGCAAGGGCCTGGTGGCCTTCACCCAGTCCGGTGACACCGCCCGCCGGCTGTCCCGCTACCGCGCGACCCAGCCGATCCTCGCCTTCACCACCGACGAGTCGACCCGCAACCAGCTGGCGCTCAGCTGGGGCGTGGAGCCGCACGTGGTGCCGTTCGTGAACAGCACCGACGAGATGGTCGACCTGGTGGACCAGGAGACGATGCGCCTCGGCCGCTTCAACGACGGCGACATCGTCGTGATCACCGCCGGTTCGCCCCCCGGCGTGCCCGGCACCACCAACATGGTCCGCGTGCACCACCTGGGCGAGACCCGCCGCGCCTGACGGTCCCCGCACCCGGCTTCCGCCGGCTTCTGTACGGCGCTGAGGGCGCCCCCTGCGCACAGGGGGCGCCCTCGGACTTGTCGCGGCTCCCGGACGGGCTCGCGGACGCGGTCGGTCAGGTCGTGTACTGGTGCAGCCCCGGGATGTGGAGCGTGCCGCCGAACTGGCCGGCCTGGACGACCGTCACCTTCGTGAAGTAGATGAGCGGGATGTCCAGCGGCGGCGGGTGCTCCGGGTCGAAGGTGATCGGGATCAGCCCGAGCAGGTTGCCCGAGATGCTCTCGGTGTACATCACCGTGTCGCCGTCGCGGATCGTGGACGTGGAGCCCTTGGCCGCCTGCACGTGGTACGTCTTGCCGGCCTGCTCGTCCTTCACCGTCTGGTGCAGGTCGCCGATGTCGGTGCCGTTGGATATGACGTACTTCAGCACCTTCTTGGTGGTGCCGTTGGCCGTCTTCACCTCGACGACGCCCTTGTAGGAGGCGCCCTTCAGCAGCAGCGAGCTGGCGTTGAGCTGCCAGGGGTCGTCGGGCAGCGGCACCGCGTTGTCGACGCCGCCCTCCTCGTCCGTGGCGACCGGGCAGTCGTCCACGTCCGTGCCGGCGCTCTCGGAGGCGCTGGGGGTGGGGCTGGGCGAGGCGGTGGCCTCACCTGCCGCTTCCTTCGCCTCCTCGGCCGCCTCGTCCACCGACTCCTCGGTGTCCTCGGCAGTCCCGGACGCCGCGTCGGTCGTGTCCTCGACGGCATCCCTCGCCGTGTCGGTGACCTTGTCGGCGGCCTTGTCGGTGTCCTCGCCCGCGTCCTTGCCCGTGGTGTCCTTCGCGGGGTCGGACGCGTCGTCGCCGGCGCCGTCCGACGCCGAGGCCGAGGGGGTCGGCGTGGGGCTCGGGCTCTCCTCGGCCTTCTCGCCGCCGGTGAAGATGCCCTCGATGGCGTCGCCGACGCCCTCCAGCAGACCGCCGCCGGACTCGGACGGGGACGGCTCCGCGGCGCCCGCGCCGGCCGACTCCTCGCTCTGCGACTCCTTGTTCTGCGACTCCTGGGACGCGGAAGGGCTCGGGGCGGGGTCAGTCTCGTCGCCCGTATCACCCTGGTCACCCGTGTCGCCCGTGTCGCCCGTGGCGCCCGTGGCGTCCTTGTCGTCGGAACCTGAATCCGACGAAGAGGACTCACCGGTGCCCGCGCCCTTGCCGGATTCCGAGGGGCCGGGCTCCGTCTCGTCGCCCTTGTCGTCGTCGGCCCCGTCGGTCGCCGAGGGCGACGGTGTGGGCGACTCGGACGTGCCCTTCTCGGCGTCCTCCAGGGCCGCCACGCAGTCCTTGTACTCGTCGGCCGTCAGGCTGTTCGAGGTCGGCTTCGCGGAGTCGTTGCCGTCGGCGAGGGCCAGCGTCGGCGTGAACCCCATTCCCATGAGGACGGCCGTGGGCATCGCCGCCAGGGCTATCGCCTTCCCGGCCGGCATGTGGAACCTGGTGAACAACGGCTTCTTGGGTGCCGCGTGGCGCGGCCCGGTTCTCACACGGGACGACTCCACGTCAGTCCCGCGGGTCACCTCGTCAGCCGGCACTGTGCCTCCCGTTCGCCCCGTTGGCCGGGCTCGTTCCTGACAGATCGTTCGCCCCCAGTGCCTCGAAGGTCTGGGTGGGCCCCCCGCCCTCCATCCCCTCGCGCGGCCTCGGCACCGCGGCGTCGGACGCCGTGCTGCCGGGGGCTGGGATGCCGGGGAGCCCGGTGCCGGGGACCACGCCCTCGGGCGCGTCACCCGCGCCCTTGCCCTCCACCGGCGGCTCGTTCTGCGGCGGTTCGCCCGGCACCCACGACACGGCCATCGCTCCGCCGACCAGCGCGAGCAGGAAGCCGATGAGGAAGCCGCCGAGGTTGGACACGGGGATGGAGACCAGCGCCAGCAGGATCGCCGCCACACCCGCGAAGACACGGACGTGCTTCTGGAACCACAGGCTGACGCCCAGGACGACCAGCAGCACACCGATGATCAGTGACCCGGAGCCCGCGGTGGTGGCCATCGCGAGGGTCAGGTGACCGATCTGGAGGTTCGCGTACGGGAAGTAGGCGATGGGGAGTCCGCCGAGCGCGATGAACAGGCCGGCCCAGAACGGCCGCCCGCCTCGCCAGGCACGGAACTGCAACCTCCGGCGGGTGAACTGGCCGGCTGCGGCAGGAGTCTCGGCGCTCATGGAAAACAGCTCCCTGGTACGGCTTTGCTGTGGTGGAGATGCGGGCCGCGCGCGACGGCACGGCCGGAGGGAGAGTGGACGGGCGGGGGCGCCATGGCTCCCCCGCCCGTCAAGGGGTGCTTAGTAGCACTCCTTGACACCCTTGGACAGCGACATCTTCAGTCCGCTGAGCTTGAAGGTTCCGGCGGTGGTCGCCCACGCCGTCTGCTTCACGTTCTTCAGCGTTGCCGAATCGGCCTGCTGAGCGAATCCGTTGGGGTTCGCAGTGTCGCCCTTCTTGATGCCGGGACCCTTGTTGGCGTCCTTGGCGGCGACACCGATGTCGATACCACGGAACGTTGCATCGGCCTCGAGGTTCTCGACATCGATGTACAGGTTCTCGGCCTCGACCGCGGTGTCTCCGCCGCCGGCCTTCAGCATGAGGCTGACGGAGCCGATCAACGGGATGTCCGGGGTGACCACGGACTGGCACATGTTCTTGATCGACGCGGACTTGAACGCCGAGACCGCGACGGGGTGAGCCGTCTTCTCGCCCTTCAGCGTGTAACCCGAGTCGATCGCCCCGTACTGGGAGAAGCCCGTGCCGTCGAGCCGGTCCGCCGTCACCTTGAACGACTGGCCGGAAACGCTGAACGACGCGGCGAGAGCGCCCTGCGCGAGCGCGACGCCTATCGCAGCCGTGGCGGCCACGCTGGGCACCATCACCACAGCGAACCGCTTCCATCTGGTCCCGCCACGCACCTGGGACTCCATATTTCCTCCTTCTCGGACGTACATCTCCTGGCCTCGGCCGGCCGCCGGTTCGGCGGCGCGGTCTGGCAGGGATGGGAGAAGTGCTACGTCCTCGGGAAGGAGAGCGCCCGCACTCGGCGGCACGTACAACGCGCCCGAATCACCGGCGATCACCCCCGAGCGACAACCACTGGTCGCGCCTGACACGCATCACGCACAACCCTGCTGGACAGGCTTCGCCGGGTGGACGAAGACCCCCCTGTCCAAGAGCCGGCTCCACTGCCGCCGGCTCTGCTCGGTGGGGACCCAGGAACCCCCGTGACCCGACTGGCTTTCGGGGTACGGGAATGGACCGAGCGTCGCCGATCGTGGTGCATTCTCGCCGTCGACACAAGGGGGTTCGTTACTCACTAGTAACGGCCGGATAACCGCGGGACGACACACCGGCCCCGCACGGCGACGCTGGGTGCGCCATGGGGGCGGAACAAAACAATTGATCGATGGACAGAATCCGACAGATCGGCGCCACTGACTTACTGGCAGTAACAGCGGCCGCGATTGCCAAGATTTGGCAAAGCGCGGCCGCACTGGCGTCCCGTCGACAGCTCTTTCACTCGGGCACCACCCGGACGAACGGTCGGTGACCGGTCGGCGAAAGGGGCCCGGAGCGCCCTCTAGTACAGGGCGCGGGCCAGCGCCCTGCGCGCCACGGCAACCCGCGGATCGTCGGCGCCGACCACCTCGAACAGCTCCAGCAGCCGCAGCCGTACGGCGTCCCGGTCGTCCCCGGCCGTGACGCGCACCGTGTCGATGAGGCGCCCGAAGGCGTCCTCCACGTGACCGCCCACCAGATCCAGGTCGGCGGCGGCGATCTGCGCCTGGGCGTCACCCGGCTTGTCGGCCGCGTCCTGACGGACCCGCTGCGGGTCGGCGCTCTGCACGCGCTGGAGCAACTCGGCCTGGGCCAGGCCCAGTTTGGCCTCCGTGTTGCCCGGGTCCTCGCCGAGCACGTTCTTGTATGCCTGGACGGCTCCGGCCAGGTCGCCGGCGTCCAGCGCCTGCACGGCGGCCTCCAAGGCCGCGTCGTGCGGACCGGCCGGACGCTCGGGGGCGGCGGCGGGCTGCGCGCCCGGCTCCGCCTCGGGGTCGACGGCGAGACCGGTCAGGCCGAAGCGCTCCTCGGCGACCTGCACCAGCTGGTCCAGGGTCTGGCGGATCTGCGCCTCACTGGCGGCACCCTGGAAGAGCGGCAGCGCCTGTCCGGCCACGACCGCGAACACGGCCGGGATGCCCTGGACACCGAACTGCTGCATCAGCATCTGGTTGGCGTCGACGTCGATCTTGGCGAGGACGAAACGGCCGCTGTACTCGACGGCGAGGCGTTCGAGCACCGGGCTCAACTGCTTGCAGGGCTCGCACCACTCGGCCCAGAAGTCGATGACGACCGGGACCTCGGTGGACCGCTGCAGGACTTCACTCTCGAAGCCGGCCTCGTCGACGTCGATGACGAGGTCGGCCGGCGAGACGGCACCCGTCCCGCCGTGCCGGGCCGCCTCGGCGCGCGCCTGCTCCGCCTTCGCCTTGGCCTCCTGGGCCTGCTTCACCGCGGCGAGGTCGACGACCCCGCTCATGGACATGTTCCGTGGCTGCATGGGTCTATCCTCCCCCGTACTCCGCGCGTGCGTGAAAAGCGGGTCGAAAGCCCGCCCTGAAGTGTTCTGTCGGCGCCGGGTCCCCACCCCACGCCCGTGGTCGTCGCTGGGGCACGGGCGGACCCGTGCTTTCGCTACGACCCGTAGCGTAATGCCCCGACGGACCGCGGGAACACCCCGCCCCCGTGATCTCCCTCACGGTCACTCGCGGGTTACCCCCCGGTTAAGGTCGGGGAATGCAGAGCAGTACCTCCGCCGGCCGTACCGGGCGCCCTCGCAGCGCCGCGGCGGACACCGCGATCCTGGCCGCGACGCGGGCGGCCCTGGTGGACCTGGGCTGGTCGAAGCTCACCCTGGGAGACGTGGCGACGCGGGCCGGGGTTGCCAAGACCACGCTCTATCGCCGCTGGGCGGGCAAGAACGAGCTGGTGGTCGACGCGGTCGCCGAACTGTTCGACGAGCTGCGGCTCCCCGACCGCGGCTCCCTGGCCGCCGACATCGAGGGCGTGGTGCTCCAGTTCGCGGCGATCCTGGCCCGCCCGGAGGCCAAGAGCGGCCTGATGGCGGTGGTCGCCGAGTCCACGCGGGACGACGCGCTGCGCGAGCGCATCCGCACGTCGATCGTGGAACGCCAGAAACGCCTGGTCCTGGAGGGCAGGGCGCGCGCCCAGGCACGCGGCGAGCTGCCCCCCGAGACCGACCCGGCCGAGGCCGCCCGCACCGCGGACCTCATCTTCGACGTGGTGGCGGGTGCGGTGGTCCACCGCACCCTGGTCAGCGCGGAGCCGGCGGACGGGGAGTGGGTGCGGGGTCTGACGCAGGTGCTGCTGTGGGGGCTGGCCTCCCAGCCGACCGAGTCGGGTGGTGGGTGGGCATAGGCCGGGGGTCCAGGGGCGGAGCCCCCTGGACTACGCCCGCACCGGCACCGTGCACCTAGAACCCCGCCGGCTCCGTGTACACCCCCCACTCGTCCCGCAGCACGCCACAGATCTCCCCCAGCGTCGCCTCCGCACGCGCCGCGTCCAGCATCGGCCCGATCATGTTGGCCCCGGAGCGCGCCGCGGCCAGCATGCCGTCCAGAGCGCTCCGCACGGCCGCCTCGTCGCGAGCGGCCTTGCGCTCGCCCAGCGCCCGCACCTGCTCGCGCTCCACCTCGTGGCTGACCCGCAGGATCTCCAGGTCACCGGTGACGGAACCCGTGTGGACGTTGACGCCGACGACCTTCTTGTCGTCCTTCTCCAGGGACTGCTGGTAGCGGAAGGCGGACTCGGCGATCTCGCCGGTGAACCAGCCGTCCTCTATGCCGCGCAGGATGCCGGAGGTGATCGGCCCGATGGGGTGCTGCCCGTCGGGATGGGCCCTGAGCCCCCGCTCCTTGATCTGCTCGAAGATCTTCTCCGCGTCCGCCTCGATCCGGTCCGTCAGCTGCTCGACGAACCAGGAACCGCCCAGCGGGTCGGCGACGTTTGCGACGCCGGTCTCCTCCATCAGCACCTGCTGGGTGCGCAGGGCGATCTCGGCGGCCTGCTCGCTGGGCAGGGCGAGGGTCTCGTCCAGGGCGTTGGTGTGCAGGGAGTTGGTGCCGCCGAGGACCGCCGCGAGCGCCTCCACCGCCGTACGCACCACGTTGTTGTAGGGCTGCTGGGCGGTGAGCGAGACGCCGGCGGTCTGCGTGTGGAAACGCAGCCACTGTGCCTTGTCGGACTTCGCGCCGTACACGTCCCGCATCCAGCGGGCCCAGATGCGCCGCGCCGCGCGGAACTTGGCGATCTCCTCGAAGAAGTCGAGGTGCGCGTCGAAGAAGAAGGAGAGGCCGGGGGCGAAGACGTCGACGTCCAGCCCGCGGGACAGGCCCAGCTCCACGTACCCGAAGCCGTCCGCCAGCGTGTACGCCAGTTCCTGCGCGGCCGTCGAGCCGGCCTCGCGGATGTGGTAGCCGGAGACGGAGAGCGGCTTGTAGTCGGGGATGCCGGCCGCGCAGTACTCCATCAGGTCGCCGATCAGGCGCAGGTGCGGCTCGGGCTGGAAGAGCCACTCCTTCTGGGCGATGTACTCCTTGAAGATGTCGGTCTGGAGCGTGCCGTTGAGCACGGAGGCGTCCACGCCCTGCCGTTCCGCGGCGACGAGGTACATGCAGAACACGGGGACGGCGGGCCCGCTGATCGTCATGGAGGTCGTCACGTCCCCGAGCGGGATGTCGTCGAACAGCACCTCCATGTCGGCGGCCGAGTCGATGGCCACGCCGCAGTGCCCGACCTCGCCCAGGGAGCGGGGGTCGTCGGAGTCGCGGCCCATCAGCGTCGGCATGTCGAAGGCGACCGAGAGCCCGCCTCCGCCGTTGCGGAGGATCATCTTGTAGCGCTCGTTGGTCTGCTCGGCGTTGCCGAACCCGGCGAACTGCCGGATGGTCCACGTCCGCCCTCGGTATCCGGTCGGATGCAGGCCGCGGGTGAAGGGGTACTCCCCCGGCCAGCCGATCCGCTCGAAGCCCTCGTACTCGTCCCCGGGCCGGGGTCCGTACACCGGCTCCACGAGATCGCCGGAGAGCGTGGTGAAGTCCGCGTCGCGCTTGCGCGCCGCGTCGTACCGGGCCTGCCAGCGAAGGCGGCCCTCCTCTATGGCGTGAGCGTCCATACCCTCGAATTTACTAGGACGTCCAAGTAAATGTCGATGGGGTACCGCCGCACGGGTGCCCGTACGGCGGTGAGAGGGCTTGACAGGGACTGTCTACGCCCCGGCGACCGCGGGCGCCTCGGCCGCGGCGACCTTGGCCTCCAGCTCCTGGCTGACCTTGCGCTCCACGAAGAACGCGGCGGTCGGGATGGTCCCGGCCAGCAGCACCCACAGCTGCTTGCTGACCTTCCACTTCGCCTTGGCACCCAGGTCGAAGGCGAAGACGAGGTAGACGACGTACAGCCAGCCGTGCGCGATGCTGACGATGCGGGTGAAGTCGGCGGCACCGTCCATGTCCAGCACGTACTTGGCGATCATGCCGAGGCAGAGCAGGATCAGCAGCACACCGGTGACGTACGCCATGACCCGGTAGCGGGTCAGCACGCTCTTTTTCATGCGTACGAGCGTAACCGTCCGATTCGCGCGATCTTCGGGCGGGCCCGGCGACTCGCTAGGGCCTGTCTGACAATTCCCGTCGTCGCCCGGAGGGCGGCCTCGCGGCGTCAGGTGCGGCGAGAGTGCGTGCATGGCGTCGCGAGGCAGACGGGAATTGTCAGACAGGCCCTAGGCCTCCTCGAAGTCCCCCGCGGCGACCCGCAGCGGCCTGAGCATCGCGAAGATCTCGCCGCACTCCTCGGCGTCGTACGCGCCCAGGCCGAAGTCCATCGCCATGAGGTCGCGGGTGGCCGCCTCGACCACCTCACGGCCCTTGTCGGTGATGGTGGCGAGCGTGCCGCGGCCGTCGTTGGGGTTGGGGCGCTTGTCCACCAGGCCCGACCTCACCAGCCGGTCGACGGTGTTCGTCACGGAGGTGGGGTGCACCATGAGGCGCTCACCGATCTTGGACATCGGCAGTTCGCCCGACTTGGAGAAGGTGAGCAGCACCAGCGCCTCGTAGCGCGCGAAGGTCAGTCCGTACGGCTTGACCACGGCGTCGACCTCGCCCAGCAGGATCTGGTGCGCCCGCATGATCGAGGTGATGGCGGACATGGAGGGCACGCCACCCCAGCGCTGCTTCCAGAGTTCGTCGGCACGGGCGATGGGATCGAAGGAGAGACTGAGGGGCTTCGGCACGGCAACAGACCATACCGGCCGGTCACATGCCGGTCAGCCCCGTCTCGCCTTTCGATACCACCGCCCGCCGCGCACGGCTACCCGGCGAGATGCCGCTCCACCGTGTCGACCTTCGACGTGAGGCCGTCCGTCACGCCGGGGCGGATGTCCGCCTTGAGGACCAGGGAGACGCGCGGTGCCCGCGCCTCGACGGCGGCGACGGCCCGCCTGACGACGTCCATGACCTCGTCCCACTCGCCCTCGACGGACGTGAACATCGCGTCGGTGCGATGGGGCAGGCCCGACTCGCGAACCACCCGTACGGCGTCGGCGACGTACTCCCCCACGTCCTCGCCGACGCCGAGCGGCGTCACGGAGAAGGCGACGATCACGCGCCCACGACCCCTTCCTGGCGGGCGCGGGAGGCGATGACCGCGCTCTCGGCCTCACGCTTGAGCCTGCGCTCGGCGAAGAAGCCGCCGGTCGGCAGGACCGACATGACGAAGTAGAAGGCGGCGGTGCCGAAGGACCACTTGGCGCGGTTCCAGGCGTCCGCCCAGAAGATCACGTACAGGACGAAGAGAACGCCGTGGACCATGCCCATCACGGGCACCGCGTTGAAGTCCGTGGTCCGCTTCAGGACGGAGCAGACCAGCAGCAGGAGGAACGAGATCGCCTCGGGGCCGGAGACCAGGCGGAGGCGGCGGAGGGCGGAGGCGGTCTTGAGGTCCACGGGTCACCTTCGGTGGGAGAGGGATCGGGAGAGGGGTCGATACGTCGGGCACCGCCGGACAGGCGGTTTGTGAACGTGCGCACAAGCGCGCGTCCATTGTGGCAAACCGCCGACGCGCCCGGGCGAGGGGGGCGGGAACCTGTCGGCGGGCCCGCCCGGCGGGCTACCTTCACATTTGTGGCGATGTTCCGACTTCAAGACAGCAAGGTACTCGCCGTCGACATGACCGGGGACGCCGTGAAGGCGAAGAACGGCTCGATGGTCGCGTACGACGGTGAGATGGCCTTCAAGAAGCTGAGCGGCGGCGGTGAGGGGATCCGGGGGATGGTGACCCGGCGGATCACCGGCGAGCAGATGACGGTGATGGAGGTGAAGGGGCACGGGACCTGCTGGTTCGCGGACCGGGCGTCGGAGATCAGCCTCGTGGGTCTCCAGGGCGACACGCTCTACGTCGAGTCCAGCAACTTCCTGGCGGCCGACGCCGGGCTGCGCACGGGCACCAGCTTCACGGGGACGCGCGGCGCCTCCCAGGGCAACGGGTTGTTCACCACGACCGTGGAGGGCCACGGACAGGTGGCGATCATGTCGGACGGGCCGGCGGTGGTGCTGCGGGTCAGCGCCCAGTACCCGCTGACGGTCGACCCGGGGGCGTACGTCGCGCACCAGGGGAACCTGCGGCAGTCCTTCCAGTCGGGTGTGACGTTCCGCACGCTGTTCGGGGAGGGCGGCGGGGAGGCCTTCCAGATCCGCTTCGAGGGCGACGGCCTGGTGTACGTGCAGCCGAGCGAGCGGAACACGATCGCGGGGGATGTGTGAGATGGCCTTCCAGGAGATCAACTCCAAGATGGTGCAGGCGACCATGGCGCCCGGGCAGCGGCTGTTCAGTCAGCGCGGCGCGATGCTCGCCTACCAGGGCGAGGTGTCCTTCACTCCGAACATGTCCGGTGGCCAGGGCGGCGTCATGTCGATGATCGGCCGCCGGGTGGCCGACGAGGACACGCCGCTGATGACCGTCGAGGGCAGCGGCACGGTGCTCTTCGGGCACGGCGGCCACCACGTGCAGGTGATCGGCCTCGCCGGCGACACCCTGTACGTCGAGGCGGACCGCCTCCTCGCCTTCGAGGGCACCCTGGAGCAGGGCACGGTGTTCCTGGGCTCGCAGGGCGGGGTCATGGGCATGGTGCGCGGCCAGGTCAGCGGTCAGGGGCTGTTCACGACCACCCTGAAGGGACACGGCTCCGTGGCGGTGATGGCCCACGGGGGCGTCTTCGAGATCCCCATCACCCCGCAGCGCCCGGTGCGCGTCGATCCGCAGGCCTACGTCGCCCACCACGGCGACGTACGCAACAAGCTGTCCACGGCGATGGGCTGGCGGGACATGGTGGGGCGCGGCTCCGGCGAGGCGTTCCAGCTGGAGCTGAGCGGCAGCGGCACGGTGTTCGTCCAGGCGTCCGAGGAGAAGCTGTGAGCACGGTCCACCACGACCCGGCGACGCTGCCGGCCGACGACAACGTCAACGCGTACACCTTCTGCGTGGAGCTGAAGGGGAGCCAGTGGTTCCTGCAGAAGGGGAAGATGATCGCCTACTACGGGACGATCGAGTTCAACGGGATCGGGCACGGCCGGCTGGACCGTCTGATGCGCACGTCCTTCCATTCGCCTCTGCACGCGAGCGACTGGGTCGTGGCCGAGGGTTCGGGCAAGATGCTCCTCGCCGACCGGGCCTTCGACGTGAATTCATATGACCTTGAAGATGGCAATCTGACCATTCGCTCTGGCAACTTGCTTGCTTTTCAGCCAAGTCTCGCGCTCAAGCAGTCGATCGTGCCGGGTTTCCTGACACTGATCGGAACCGGAAAGTTCGTGGCCGCGTCGAACGGTCCGGTGGTGTTCATGGAACCCCCGATCCGGGTCGACCCCCAGGCCCTGGTCGGCTGGGCCGACTGCCCGTCCCCGTGCCATCACTACGACCACGGGTACATGACCGGTCTGATGGGCGGTCTACGTGCGATGACGGGACTCGGCGGGGCCTCCGGGGAGGAGCACCAGTTCGAGTTCGTGGGGGCGGGGACGGTGCTGCTGCAGTCGAGCGAGGCGCTGATGGCGGAGCAGGCCACGGGGGCCACTCCGCAGCAGGCGGGGGTGCCCGGCGGCGGCGCGTCCGGAGCGCCGGGAGGCCGGTCCGGGGTACCGGGTCTTCCCGGACAGCTGGGGGACCTCCAGCGCCGCTTCGGGCTGTGAGCGGTAATCTGCGGAGTGTGACATCGAACGCGTGCGCACCGTCATCGTCACGGAAAGCCCCTCATTAGTTCACCTTTCAACCTTTTAGGTAGACTTCATTCATGGAGACCGAGACGGCCACCCGCTGGCTGACCGATACGGAGCAGTGTGCTTGGCGCACCCACCTGGAGGTCAACAGGCTGTTGACGCACCAGCTCGAGAAGGACCTGCAGCCGTTCGGCCTGACAATGAACGACTACGAAATCCTGGTGAACCTCTCCGAGTCGGAGGGCGACAGAATGCGGATGAGCGACCTGGCCACCGCCACGATGCAGTCCAAGAGCCGCCTCTCCCACCAGATCACCCGCATGGAGAACGCGGACCTGGTCCGGCGGGAGAACTGCGAGTCCGACCGCCGCGGGCTCTACGCCGTCCTCACCGAGCACGGCCTGGAGACGATGCGGAAGGTCGCGCCGCACCACGTGGCGTCCGTTCGCAGGCACTTCATCGACCTGCTGGACCCCGAGGCCCTGACCGAGCTCGACAAGGCGCTCAAGCCGATCGCTGAGCACCTGCGCGGGCAGCGAGGACGCTCCTGATCACGTCCGCCCGGACCGTGCGGGCCTAGGCACCCGGCAGGCGGAGCTCGAACAGGGCGCCGCCTGCCGGTGCTTCGTGGACGGTGAGCGTGCCCCCGTGCCGCACGGCGACGTCGCGGGCGATGGCCAGCCCCAGCCCCGCCCCGCCGTCGTCGCGGCTGCGGGCGGCGTCGAGCCGTACGAACCTCTCGAAGATCCGCTCCCGGTCGGCCGCCGGCACGCCCTCCCCGTCGTCGGACACCGCGACCACGGCCGTGTCGCCGTCCCGCCGGACGGAGACCTCCACCGCCGAGCGGGCGTGCCGCTGCGCGTTGTCGAGCAGATTGGCCAGCACCCGCCCCAGCTGCCCCCGCGACCCGGCCACCGTCACCTCGCCCGCAGCGTCGCCCTCGGCCCGCACGCTCACCCCGCTCCGGCCCCCGGCCTCCTCCCGCGCGAGCACCGCGAGGTCGACGCGCGCGTCGGCGGGCCGCTCCCCCGCGTCCAGCCTGGCCAGCAGCAACAGATCGGCGGCGAGCCGCTGCAGCCGTACGGTGTCCTCCACGGCGCCGTCGAGGTCGAGCAGCTCCGGGTGGGCGGCGGCCACCTCCAGCTGGGTGCGCAGCGAGGCGATCGGACTGCGCAGCTCGTGCGAGGCGTCGGCGACGAAGCGCCGCTGCCGCTCCACCGACGACTCCAGGGCGGCCAGCGTCTGGTTGGTGGTCGAGGCGAGCCGGGCGACCTCGTCGTGGGTGTCCGGCACCGGGACGCGGCGCGCGAGGTCCTCGCTGGCGGTGATCGCGGCCATCTCCCGGCGGATGCCCGCCACGGGGCGCAGCGCGCGCCCGGTGACCAGCCAGGTCACCCACCCGACGACCGCGAGCAGCAGCGGGAAGCCGATCAGCATGACGGTCAGCGCGGTGTTCACGGCGCCGTGTTCGGCGGACAGCGGGGCACCGGCGTAGACGGTGAGATCGTCCCCGGCCCGGTTCTGCACGGGTACGGCGGCGAAGCGGTAGTCCTCCGTGTCGCCGTCGATCGTCGCGGAACCGTCGCTGACGGTGGTCCGCTCGCCGATCTCACCGGGCTCCAGCGACTCGCCGGAGTCGTCGTCGTCCGAGTCACCGTCGCCGTCGCCGTCGTCGTCGCCGGTGGAGGCGGGGATGGGCTGCGGCTTCACGGCGTCGACACCGGTGCCGCTGATCCGCTCCAGGTCCTCGCTGGCGGCCACCAGCCCGCCGTCCTCGTCGACGACCTGCACCGGGCGGTCGTCCACGTCCAGCGACAGCTCGGTGTACGGCGTCCCGACGGCCAGCTCGGTGGCGACCTCCCGTGCGGAGCGCTCCGCCTGGGTGCCGGCCTCACCGAGCAGGTTGGAGCGCAGGGACAGCAGGACGGCGGTGCCGGCCGCGACGAGGGCGACGGCGACCACCAGGGTGGCGCCGAGCGTGGCCCGGGCCCGGACCGACCCGAGGAGCCGGCTCACCGCTCGCCCTCCAGCCGGTAACCGGCGCCGCGCACGGTGCGGATGAGACCGGCGCGCAGCTTGCGCCGCAGGGCGCTGACGTACACCTCGACGATGTTGGGGTCGCCCTCGTAGGCGAAGTCCCAGACGTGCTCCAGGATCTCCGCCTTGGACACGACCTGTCCGGCCCGCACCACGAGCTGCTCCAGGACGGCGAACTCCTTCGCGGTGAGGGTGACTTCGCGTTCGCCCAGGAAGACCCGGCGGGCGGCGGTGTCGACCTTCAGGTCGCCGTGGACGTGCACGGGCGACGCCCCGGCGCCCTGTGCCCGGCGCCGCAGCAGGGCCTTCACGCGGGCGACGAGGACGACGTACGAGAAGGGCTTGGTGAGGTAGTCGTCCGCGCCCGTGTCCAGGCCCTCGGCCTCGTCGTACTCGCCGTCCTTGGCGGTGAGCATGAGGATCGGCACGTCGTGCCCGGCGGCGCGCAGGGCGGCGCAGACCCGGTAGCCGTTGAGGCCGGGCAGCATGATGTCGAGGATGACGAGGTCGTACGTACCCTCGCCGGCCCGGTGCAGGCCCTCCAGGCCGTCGTGGACGACGTCCACGGCGTAGCCCTCCGCGGTGAGGCCCTTGGCGAGCGACACGGCGAGGCGCTTCTCGTCCTCCACGATCAAGATTCGAGAGGGGCGGCGCGAAGCGCCTCGGGCAGGATGGTGGTGGGCGACGGGCGGGCGCATGCGTAAAGAGTCGCAAAGCGAAGCTGAAGATCCCTTCAGGCGGCTTCAGGTTGGCCTCAGCGTCGGTCCGCGACAGTGAAGGCGTCGAAATCACATCGACTCGAACGACCTTGTACGACTCGGGAGGAACCGCATGAAGCGCGACATCGTGATCGCCGCCGTCACCGCCGCCGCACTGATCGGAGGCGGTACGGCGACGGCTCTGGCGACCACCGGGGACGACGAGCCGGGTACGACGCGGCAGGCGGACGTCCGGGCCTCGGACGACGACGCGAACGACGACGCCGGCGACCGGGACGACTCCCGCGACCGCGATGACGACGACGCCCGCGTGTCCTCCGCGAAGGTGACGGCGGCCGACGCCATCGCCTCCGCCCTGAAGAAGGTGCCGGGCACCGCCGTCTCCGCCGAACTGGACGACGAGGACGGCGACGACGGTGAGCGCACGGCCTGGGAGGTCGACGTCCTCGCCGGTGACGGCACCTGGCACAGCGTCCGGATCGACCCGGCAGGCGGCAAGGTCCTCGGCTCGGAGACGGACGACGAGGACGACACCGACGAGGTGCGGGCCGCTCTGAAGGGCTCCTCCGTGGACGCCGCCGAGGCCGCGAAGGCGGCGGCCGGCCACGGCACCGTGACCTCCGTGGAGCTGGACGACGACGGCCACTACGGCGACGGCAAGGCGGCCTGGGAGGTCGAGACGCGGTCCTCCGGCAAGGCCGAGCAGGACTGGCGGGTGGACCTGAAGACCGGCAAGGTCACGGCCGACCGCTCGGACGACTCGCACTCGCACCCGGACTCCGACTCGGACGACGACTGAGCAGTCCCGGTTGCTCCACGGACCGGCCGTGGCGGCGCCCCGGCACCAGCGCCGCCGCCACGGCGACCGCGCCGGACACCGCGAAGCAGACCGGCAGCGGCAGCCGTTCCACCAGCAGGCCCACCGCCGCGGCGCCGGCGGAACCGCCGGCGTTCACGGCCGTGTTGCACCAGGCTCCCGCCCGGATCCGGAAACCGGGCGCCGCGCTCTCGTCGGCGATCAGGTAGGCCGTCGTGAGC
This sequence comes from Streptomyces sp. NPDC058812, assembly GCF_042744565.1. Classification (NCBI taxonomy): domain Bacteria; kingdom Bacillati; phylum Actinomycetota; class Actinomycetes; order Kitasatosporales; family Streptomycetaceae; genus Streptomyces; species Streptomyces sp. NPDC058812. The sequence goes on along the minus strand of NZ_JBHYOB010000009.1, from coordinate 352,232 downwards.
GCCGGTGCCACGAACAGGCCCGCGCAGGCGACCGCCACGACGAGCGTGCCGACGCCGGACGCGAGGCCCGCGGCGACCAGGCAGACACCGAGGCCGGCCGTGAGGAACGGGAGCCGGGCACGGGCGGACGAGCTCCAGGTGATGGCGCCGTTCAGGAGCCCGCCGACCGCACTGCCCGCCGACAGCGCCGCGAGCACCCAGGCGACGGTGGAGCCGCCGAGGCCGCGCTGGCCCGCGAAGGCGACGACGAGGAGGTCGACGGCGCTCACCGAGATGCCGACGCCCGCGGCGACGGCGACGGGCTGCAGCAGGGCACGCCCCTGCCCCGCTCCCCCTCGGCCGGACGGCGCGGAGACGTCCTGCGCACGCTCCGCCGGACGCAGCACGCCCGCCGCCGGTGACGTGACGAAGGCGAGGGTGCCCACCGCCACCAGCAGCGCGCTGAGCACGATGCCGACGGTCGGCGGGGCGACGCCGATCACCACGCCGACCAGGAGCGGGCCGGAGACGAAGAGCAGCTCCTCGGCGACGCCGTCCAGGCTGTAGGCGCGCTGCAGCATGGCCCGGTCGGGCAGCAGTTCGGCCCACACCGCGCGCATCGTGGGCCCGAGCGGGGGCGTGCAGGCGCCCGCGAACGCGGCGGTCACCGCGAGGACGGCCGCGGGCGTGCCCGGCTGCCGGCAGACCGCCGCGAGCGCGCACAGCAGGGCGGCGTACAGCAGGGCCATGGGGAGCAGGGCCCGGCGCGGGCCGTGCCGGTCGACGAGGGCCGCGCGGTAGGGGGAAAGGAAGACGCCCGTGGCGCCGAAGATCGCCAGTACCGTGCCGGCCACGGCGTACGACCCGGTGGACCGGGTCAGGGAGAGCATCAGGGCGAGGGAGACCGTGCCGTACGACAGCCGGCCGACAAGAGCGGCGGCGAAGGTACGGCGGGCGTGGGGGACACGGAGGACGGCGGCATACGAGGGCCGCGGAGCATGCGTGGACACGGAAGGTTCCTCAGAGGAAGGCAACGAGGGGGCGCCGAAGCACGCGACGGCCGGGTAGCGGCGGTCGCGTGCGGGGCGGGCCCTAGGCCAAGAGGAGGAACATGCGGGTCAACATACCGGGCGGCGCCGCGGCCGCACCGGGTTTTTCGGGTTCCGGCGTCAGCCGCTCGTCAGCCCGGCCACCAGTTCGTCGGCCGCGCGGTACGGGTCCAGTTCGCCCGCCACGATGCGTTCCGCCAGGGCGCCCAGGCGGCGGTCGCCGTGGAGGTCGCCGATGCGTTCGCGCAGGGTGGTGACGGCGATCGTCTCGACCTCGCGGGCGGCGCGGGTGCGGCGGCGTTCGGCCAGGACGTTCCGTTCCTCCATCCACGCGCGGTGCTTCTCCAGGGCCTCGACGACCTCGTCGACGCCCTCGCCGCGCGCGGCGACGGTCTTGACGATGGGCGGGCGCCAGTCGCCGGGACCGCGGGCCTCGCCGAGGCCCAGCATGTGGTTCAGCTCGCGGGCGGTCGCGTCCGCGCCGTCGCGGTCGGCCTTGTTGACGACGTAGACGTCGCCGATCTCCAGGATTCCGGCCTTGGCCGCCTGGATGCCGTCGCCCATGCCCGGGGCGAGGAGGACGACGGAGGTGTCGGCCTGGGAGGCGATCTCGACCTCCGACTGGCCCACGCCCACCGTCTCGACCAGGATCACGTCGCAGCCCGCCGCGTCGAGGACGCGGATCGCCTGCGGCGCGGCCCAGGCGAGGCCGCCGAGGTGGCCGCGGGTCGCCATCGAGCGGATGTAGACGCCCGGGTCGGACGCGTGCTCCGACATCCGGACGCGGTCGCCGAGCAGGGCGCCGCCGGAGAAGGGGGAGGACGGGTCGACGGCGAGCACGCCGACCCGCTTGCCCTGCTTGCGGTACGCCGTCACCAGCGCCGAGGTGGAGGTGGACTTGCCGACGCCCGGCGAGCCGGTCAGTCCGACCACGTACGCCCCGCCGGTCAGCGGCGCGAGGGCCGCCATGACCTCCCTGAGCTGCGGGGACGCCCCCTCCACCAGGGAGATCAGCCGGGCCACGGCCCGCGGCCGGCCTTCCCTGGCCTGGGCGACCAGCGAGGAGACGTCCTGCATCACAGCTCCGTTCAGCTTCGTTCGGTGAGAAGGCGGGAAGGCGGGAAGGCGATAAGGCGTACCGCGCACTCAGGCCTTGGGTACCCGCACGATCAGCGCGTCACCCTGGCCGCCGCCGCCGCACAGCGCCGCCGCGCCGACCCCGCCGCCGCGCCGCTTCAGTTCCAGCGCCAGGTGCAGCACGAGCCGGGCGCCGGACATGCCGATGGGGTGGCCCAGGGCAATGGCACCGCCGTTGACGTTCACCTTTTCGGTGGAGACGCCGAGGTCCTTCATTGACTGCAGGGTGACGGCCGCGAAAGCCTCGTTGATCTCGATCAGGTCGAGGTCCGCGACCTGAAGGCCCTCCTTCTTCAGGGCGTGCCGGATGGCGTTGGACGGCTGCGACTGCAAAGAGTTGTCCGGCCCGGCGACGTTGCCGTGCGCGCCGATCTCCGCGATCCACTCCAGGCCCAGTTCCTGCGCCTTGGCCTTGCTCATGACGACCACGGCCGCCGCGCCGTCGGAGATCTGCGAGGCGGAGCCCGCGGTGATCGTGCCGTCCTTCGAGAAGGCCGGGCGCAGCCTGCCCAGCGACTCGGCGGTGGTGTCGCCGCGGATGCCCTCGTCCTTGCTGAACAGCACCGGGTCGCCCTTGCGCTGCGGGACCTCGACCGGGGTGATCTCGGCCTCGTAGACGCCGTTCTTCTGGGCGGCGGCGGCGCGCTGGTGGGAGAGGGCGGCGATCTCGTCCTGGACGCCGCGCTCGATGCCGAGGCGGGTGTTGTGCTTCTCGGTGGACTCGCCCATGGCGACGCCCTCGAAGGAGTCGGTCAGACCGTCGTACGCCATGGCGTCGATCATCTGGACCGCGCCGTACTTGTAGCCCTCGCGGGACTTCGGCAGCAGGTGCGGGGCGTTGGTCATGGACTCCTGGCCGCCGGCCACGACCACCTCGAATTCACCGGCGCGAATGAGCTGGTCGGCGAGCGCGATGGCGTCGAGACCGGAGAGGCAGACCTTGTTGATCGTGAGCGCCGGGACGTTCATGGGGATGCCGGCCTTGACGGCGGCCTGGCGGGCCGGGATCTGCCCGGCGCCGGCCTGGAGCACCTGGCCCATGATCACGTACTCGACCTGGTCGCCGCCGATCCCCGCCCGGTCGAGGGCGGCCTTGATGGCGAAGCCGCCGAGGTCGGCCCCGGAGAAGGACTTCAGCGAGCCGAGGAGCCGCCCCATCGGGGTGCGGGCACCCGCGACGATGACGGAGGTCGTGCCGTTCGTTCCAGAGGTTTCGGACGTTCCAGAAGACATGAGCTGCGATCCCCTTTTCCGGCCCGCACAGGCCGAGGAGTGAACGAGGGTTTACTCGAATGTACTGAGCGGTATCCCGCCCGTCACCCGGCGGTCGGTGTGATCGCGCGCACGTTGCGTAACCACCTCCGGAGCGCTGCACTGAATCCATGCTGACGCGAATCGACCACATCGGAATCGCCTGCCACGACCTCGACACGACCGTCGAGTTCTACCGTGCCACTTATGGCTTCGAGGTGTTCCACACCGAGGTCAACGAGGAGCAGGGCGTGCGCGAGGCCATGCTCAAGATCAACGATACGTCGGACGGCGGGGCCTCGTACCTCCAGTTGCTGGAGCCGACCCGGGAGGACTCCGCGGTCGGGAAGTGGCTCGCCAAGAACGGCGAGGGCGTCCACCACATCGCGTTCGGTACGGCGGACGTGGACGCGGACGCCGCGGACATCCGGGGCAAGGGCGTACGCGTTCTGTACGACGAGCCCCGGCGCGGCTCCATGGGGTCGCGGATCACCTTCCTGCACCCCAAGGACTGCCATGGCGTACTGACAGAACTGGTCACTTCGGCGGCCGTTGAGTCACCTGAGCACTGACTCTCGTACATATGGGCCGGTAGGGTTGGGTGCGGTCGCCGCTCAGTCCAGGGTGACCCGGTCCTGCCGTCAGTGGTGGCGGGACCGCCGGGGTCGTGTTTCGGGGGGCGAACGCCGGGGCAGAAGCGCATGCTCCGCCGTTGATCTGACACCATTCCCCGGGGGCCCCGTCCGGTGGACGGACGGAGCTCGTTCGGGAAGATTTGCGACCAGGGGACGGATGGGACCGCGCAGTGCGGGGCTACGAGAGCCAGGAGCGAGAGCCGGCGGCTGACGTCGACCACCTCTCTCGGTTCGAGGCCGAGATGAAGCGGCTGAAGACCGAGCGGGAAAAGGCGATCCAGCACGCCGAGGACCTCGGCTACCAGGTCGAGGTGCTGCGCGCCAAGTTGCACGAGGCGCGGCGCACCATCATGTCCCGGCCCGCCTTCGACGGCGGCGACATCGGGTACCAGGCCGAGCAGTTGCTGCGCAACGCGCAGACGCAGGCCGACCAGCTGCGCGCGGACGCCGAGCGGGAGCTGAGCCAGGCCCGCGCGCAGACGCAGCGCATCCTCCAGGAGCACGCCGAGCAGGCCGCCAGGCTCCAGGCCGAGCTGCACCAGGAGGCGGTGACCCGTCGCCAGCAGCTGGACCAGGAGCTGGCCGAGCGCCGGCAGACCGTCGAGTCGCACGTCAACGAGAACGTGGCCTGGGCCGAGCAGCTGCGCGCCCGCACCGAACAGCAGGCCCGCCGACTGCTCGACGAGTCCCGTGCCGAGGCCGAGCAGTCCCTGGCCGCGGCCCGCGCGGAGGCGGAGCGGCTGACGTCCGAGGCCCGGCAGCGGCTGCGGGACGACGCCGAGAGCGCCCGCGGCGAGGCCGAGCAGATCCTGCGCCGCGCCCGCACCGACGCCGAGCGGCTGCTGAACGCCGCCTCCACGCAGGCGCAGGAGGCCACCGACCACGCCGAGCAGCTGCGCAGCTCCACCGCCAGCGAGTCCGAGTCGACCCGCCGCCAGGTCCAGGAGCTGAGCCGGGCCGCCGAGCAGCGGATGTCCGAGGCCGAGGAGGCGCTGCGCAAGGCGCAGGCCGAGGCCGAGAAGGTGGTCGCCGAGGCCAAGGAGTCCGCGGCCAAGGCGCTCGCGAGCGCCGAGCAGACCAACGAGCAGCGCACCCGCACCGCCAAGGAGCAGGTCGCCCGGCTGGTCGGCGAGGCCACGAAGGACGCCGAGTCCACCAGGAGCGAGGCCGAGCAGCTGGTCGCGGACGCCCGCGCCGAGGCCGAGAAGATCGTCGCCGAGGCGGCCGAGAAGGCCCGTGCGCTCACCGCCGAGGAGTCGGCCACCCAGCTGTCCAAGGCGGCCAAGACCGCCGAGGACGTGTTGAACAAGGCCTCGGAGGACGCCAAGCGGACCACGAAGGCCGCCACCGAGGAGGCCGAGCGGATCCGCACCGAGGCCGAGGCCGAGGCGGACCGGCTGCGCGCCGAGGCGCACGACATCGCCGCCGAGCTCAAGGGCGCGGCGAAGGACGACACCAAGGAGTACCGCGCCAAGACCGTCGAGCTGCAGGAGGAGGCGCGCCGGCTGCGTGGCGAGGCCGAGCAGCTGCGCGCCGACGCCGTCGCCGAGGGCGAGAAGATCCGCGCCGAGGCCCGCAAGGAGGCCGTGGCGCAGATCGAGGAGGCGGCGAAGACCGCCGAGGAGCTGCTCGCCAAGGCCAAGGCGGACGCCGACGAACTGCGGCAGACCGCGACGGCGGACGGCGAGAAGGTCCGCGCCGAGGCCATCGAGCGGGCGACGACCCTGCGCCGGCAGGCCGAGGAGACCCTGGAGCGCACCCGCGCGGAGGCCGAGCGGCACCGCACGGAGGCCGCCGAGCGCGCCGAGGAGCTCCAGGCGGACGCCGAACGGGCCGCTCGCGAGCTGCGCGAGGAGACCGAGCGCGCCGTCGAGGCCCGGCAGGTGGAGGCCGCCGAGGAGCTGACGCGGCTGCACACCGAGGCGGAGGAGCGCCGCACCGCCGCCGAGGAGGCGCTGACCGAGGCCCGTGAGGAGGGCGAGCGGATCCGCCGCGAGGCGGCCGAGGAGAGCGAGCGGCTGCGCACCGAGGCGGCGGAGCGGGTCCGTACGCTCCAGCAGCAGGCCGAGACGGAGGCCGAGCGGCTGCGCACCGAGGCCGCCGCGGACGCCTCCGCCTCCCGCGCGGAGGGCGAGAACGTCGCCGTACGCCTGCGGTCGGAGGCCGCCAACGAGGCGGAGCGGCTGAAGTCGGAGGCACAGGAGAGCGCCGACCGGGTGCGGGCGGAGGCGCAGACCGCCGCCGAGCGCATCGCCGCCGAGGCGTCCGAGGCGCTGGCCGCCGCCCAGGAGGAGGCCGCCCGGCGGCGCCGCGAGGCCGAGGAACTGCTCGGCGACGCCCGGCAGGAGGCGGACCAGGAGCGCGAGCGGGCCCGCGAGCAGAGCGAGGAGCTGCTGTCCTCGGCCCGCACCCGCGTGGAGGAGGCGCAGGCCGAGGCGACCCGGCTGGTCGAGGAGGCCGACCGGCGCGCGACCGAGATGGTGTCGGCCGCCGAGCAGCACGCGCAGCAGGTACGGGACTCGGTCGCCGGGCTGCACGAGCAGGCCCAGGAGGAGATCACCGGACTGCGCAGCGCCGCCGAGCACGCGGCGGAGCGCACCCGGCGCGAGGCCGAGGAGGAGGCGGACCGGGTCCGCGCCGACGCCTACGCGGAGCGGGAGCGGGCGAGCGAGGACTCCGGGCGGCTGCGGCGCGAGGCGCAGGAGGAGACGGAGGCCGCCAAGGCACTGGCCGAGCGGACGGTGTCCGAGGCCATCGCGGAGGCCGACCGGATCCGTACGGACGTCTCCGAGCACGCCCAGCGGGTGCGCACGGAGGCCTCCGACGCCATCGCCGAGGCCGAGCAGTCCGCGTCGCGTACCCGGGCGGACGCCCGCGAGGACGCCAACCGCATCCGGTCCGACGCGGCGACGCAGGCGGACACCCTGATCACCGAGGCGCGCTCCGAGGCGGAGCGGCTCACCACGGAGACGGCGGCCGAGACCGACCGGATCCGGACGGAGACGGTCGCGGAGGCGGAGCGCGTCCGCACCGAGGCGGCGAACGAGGCCGCGCGGGTCCGGACGGAGGCGGCCGACGAGGCGGAGCGGCTGCGGACCGAGACGGTCGCCGAGGCCGACCGGATCAGGGCCGAGGCCAGTGCCCGGGCCGAGCAGCTGGTCTCGGACGCCACCGGCGAGGCCGAGCGGCTGCGGGCCGAGGCCGCCGAGACGGTCGGCTCCGCGCAGCAGCACGCCGAGCGCGTCCGCGCCGAGGCGGAGCGCGTCCAGGCCGAGACGGCGGCGGAGGCCGAGCGCGTCACCGCGGCCGCCCGTGAGGAGGCCGAGCGCACCCTCGACGAGGCCCGCAAGGACGCCAACAAGCGGCGCTCGGAGGCGGCCGAGCAGGTCGACACGCTCATCACGGAGACCACGGCCGAGGCCGACAAGCTGCTCACCGAGGCCCAGCAGCAGGCCCAGAAGGCCACCGCGGAAGCCGAGTCGCAGGCCGACACGATGGTCGGCGCGGCCCGCACGGAGGCCGACCGGATCGTCGCGCAGGCGACGATCGAGGGCAACACCCGGGTGGAGAAGGCCCGTACGGACGCGGACGAGCTGCTGGTCGGCGCCCGCCGGGACGCGACCGCCATAAGAGAGCGCGCGGAGGAGCTGCGCGAGCGCCTCACCTCCGAGATCGAGGAGTTGCACGAGCGGGCCCGCCGCGAGGCCGCCGAGACGATGAAGTCGGCCGGCGACCGCTGCGACGCGCTCGTCAAGGCCGCCGAGGAGCAGCTCGCCAAGGCGGAGGCGAAGGCCAAGGAGCTGGTGTCGGAGGCCAACTCCGAGGCCGGCAAGGTGCGCATCGCCGCCGTCAAGAAGGCGGAGGGGCTGCTCAAGGAGGCCGAGCAGAAGAAGGTGTCCCTGGTCCGGGAGGCCGAGGAGCTCAAGGCCGAGGCGGTCCGGGAGGCCCGGCAGACGGTCGAGGAGGGCAAGCGCGAGCTGGAGATCCTGGTGCGGCGCCGCGAGGACATCAACGCCGAGATCTCCCGGGTGCAGGACGTGCTGGAGGCACTGGAGTCCTTCGAGGCGCCGACGAGCGGCGGCAAGGACAACGGGGTCAAGGCCGGGGCCACGGTGGGGGCACCACGTTCGGGTGGCAAGTCGTCAGACGGCTAGCGCCCGGGGCGGATTCGATGATCTGCTGGAGACCTTTGGCCGGAGTCCTGACCGGACCCCGGACCTGAACTTTGGCAAGCCATCCGTGGGCCTGCCACCCAAAAGAGGTGTCATTCTCCGTATCAAACGTGCATCCGCTCGATGACACACCGCATTGGCGCCTAGGATTCCCTCTATCACCTCACCGGTCTCTTTCGACAGGAACCCCATGAGCGACACTTCCCCCTACGGCTTCGAGCTTGTGCGGCGTGGGTACGACCGCGCTCAGGTGGACGAACGTATCTCCAAGCTCGTCTCCGACCGTGACAGCGCTCTCGCCCGCATCACCGCTCTGGAAAAGCGCATCGAGGAGCTCCACCTCGAAACCCAGAACGCCCAGGCCCAGGTGAACGACGCCGAGCCGTCGTACGCCGGTCTCGGCGCCCGGGTCGAGAAGATCCTGCGTCTCGCCGAGGAAGAGGCGAAGGACCTGCGCGAGGAGGCCCGGCGCGCGGCCGAGCAGCACCGCGAGCTCGCCGAGTCGGCGGCCCAGCAGGTGCGCAACGACGCGGAGTCGTACGCCGCCGAGCGCAAGGCCAAGTCCGAGGACGAGGGCGTCCGGATCGTCGAGAAGGCCAAGAGCGACGCCTCGCAGCTGCGTTCCGAAGCGCAGAAGGACGCGCAGTCCAAGCGCGAGGAGGCGGACGCCCTCTTCGAGGAGACCCGCGCCAAGGCCGCGCAGGCCGCCGCCGACTTCGAGACGAACCTCGCCAAGCGCCGCGAGCAGTCCGAGCGCGACCTGGCCTCCCGTCAGGCCAAGGCCGAGAAGCGCCTCGCGGAGATCGAGCACCGCGCGGAGCAGCTTCGCCTGGAGGCGGAGAAGCTGCGCACGGACGCCGAGCGCCGCGCCCGCCAGACCGTCGAGACGGCGCAGCGCCAGGCCGAGGACATCGTGGCCGACGCCAACGCCAAGGCGGACCGGATCCGTTCGGAGTCGGAGCGCGAGCTGGCGGCCCTCACCAACCGCCGCGACTCCATCAACGCGCAGCTGACCAACGTGCGCGAGATGCTGGCGACCCTCACGGGCGCCGCGGTGGCCGCCGCCGGTACGCCGGCCGAGGACGAGCCCGTCTCCCGCGGGGTGCCGGCCCAGCAGTCCCGCTGACCCGGGGCGTACGCCGGCCGAACAAGGGCGTAACAAGTACGAAGCCTTCTGTCACTGGGGTGGCAGAGGGCTTCGTCACGTTTTAGCGTGGGCGCCATGATCGAGCTCGAGGGGCTGACCAAGCGGTACGGCGAGAAGGTGGCGGTCAACAATCTCTCCTTCACCGTCAGACCCGGCATCATCACGGGCTTCCTGGGACCGAACGGCGCGGGCAAGTCGACCACCATGCGGATGGTGCTGGGCCTGGACCGTCCCACCGCCGGGGACGTCCGGATCGACGGCAAGCACTACGACCAGCTCAAGGACCCGCTGACGTACATCGGCGCGCTGCTGGAGGCCAAGGCCTGGCACGGGGGGCGCAGCGCCTACAACCACCTGCTGTGCCTCGCGCAGAGCAACGGCATTCCGGCGAGCCGGGTGCGCGAGGTGCTGGACACGGTCGGGCTCTCGGCGGTCGCCCGGAAGAAGACCAAGGGTTTCTCCCTCGGCATGGGCCAGCGGCTCGGCATCGCCGGCGCGCTGCTCGGCGACCCGCGGATCCTGATGTTCGACGAGCCGGTCAACGGCCTCGACCCCGAGGGCATCCACTGGATCCGCAACCTGATGAAGACCCTGGCCTCCCAGGGCCGTACGGTCTTCGTCTCCTCCCACCTGATGAGCGAGATGGCGCTGACGGCGGATCATCTGGTGGTCATCGGCCAGGGCAGGCTGCTGGCGGACACCTCGATGGCCGAGTTCATCGCGGAGAACTCGCGCAGCTACGTCCGGATCCGCACTCCGCAGCGCGAGCGGCTGCTCGACGTACTGCACGGGGACGGCATCACGGTCGTGGAGACCGGGTCCGAGGTCCTGGAGGTGGACGGCGACAAGTCGGAGGCGATCGGGGAGCTGGCGGCACGGCACCAGATCGTGCTGCACGAGCTGAGCCCGCAGCGGGCCTCGCTGGAGGAGGCGTTCATGCAGCTGACCGCGGAGTCCGTGGAGTACCACGCGCACGGCGGGCAGCCGCCCGGTCCGGTGCCGCCGCACCAGCAGCAACAGGGACAGCAGCAGGGGCAGCAGCAGTGGGGCAGCGACTGGAGGAAGGGATGAGCATGGCGGCGACACAGGTCGTACGGTCCGAGTGGACCAAGATCCGGTCGGTCGCGTCCACCGTGTGGACGCTGGGCCTCGCCGTGGTCGTCACCATCGCCCTCGGCATGCTGATCTCGGCGCTGTCGAAGAGCGAGTTCGGCAACATGAGCGAGCGGGACCAGCTCACCTTCGACCCGACCTTCATCAGCTTCGCCGGAACGAGCCTCGGCCAGCTGGCGATGATCGTGTTCGGGGTGCTGGTGGTGGCGAACGAGTACAGCTCCGGCATGATCCGCACCTCGCTGGCCGCCGTGCCGAGGCGCGGCACCTTCCTGTTCAGCAAGATCGCGGTGGCCACCGCTCTCGCCCTCATCGTGAGCATGATCACCAGCTTCGCCACCTTCTTCCTCGGCCAGGCGATGCTCGGCGACCTCAAGGCGTCGATCGGCGATCCGGGCGTACTGCGCGCGGTCATCGGCGGCGGCCTGTACATGACGCTCATCGCGATGTTCTCGATGGGCGTCGCCGCGATGCTGCGGTCGCCGATGCTGTCGCTGGGCATCCTGATGCCCTTCTTCTTCCTGATCTCCAACATCCTGGGCAACGTCCCGGCGACGGAGAAGGTCGGCCGGTTCCTGCCCGACCAGGCCGGCAGCAAGATCATGCAGGTGGTCTCGCCGATCGACGACGACGTCCCCTACGGCCCGTGGGGCGGCCTCGGGATCATGGCCCTGTGGGTGATCGCGGCCCTCGTCGGCGGGTACGTTGTGCTGAAGAGGCGGGACGCCTGATGAGGATCGGGCAGACGCTGGAAGGGTTCCGTCCGTGCCCGGATTTTGCCCGGGCTTGAACGGAACCGTCAGCGCCTCGATATCCTCCTAACCCTTACGGGGGCGTGTGCCCTGCTGTCCTGAACCTTCCGATGGGTGCGGAGCATGATCGAGGCTGTCGGCCTGACCAAGCGCTACGGCGACAAGACCGCTGTGTACAACCTCTCCTTCCAGGTGCGGCCCGGGGCCGTCACCGGCTTCCTCGGGCCCAACGGCTCGGGCAAGTCGACGACGATGCGCATGATCCTCGGCCTGGACAACCCCACCGCCGGACACGTGACCATCGGTGGCCACCCCTACCGCAAGCTGCCCAACGCCGCCCGCCAGGTCGGCGCGCTCCTCGACGCCAAGGCGGTGCACGGCGGCCGCTCCGCCCGCAACCACCTGCTGAGCCTGGCCCAGCTGTCGGGCATCCCGGCCCGGCGCGTGGACGAGGTGCTCGGCGTGGTCGGCCTCCAGGACGTGGCCAGGCGGCGTTCCAAGGGCTTCTCCCTCGGCATGGGCCAGCGGCTCGGCATCGCCGCCGCGCTGCTCGGCGACCCGCAGGTGCTGCTGTTCGACGAGCCGGTCAACGGCCTCGACCCCGAGGGCATCCACTGGGTGCGCAACCTGATGAAGGCGCTCGCCGCGGAGGGCCGTACCGTCTTCGTCTCCTCGCACCTGATGAGCGAGATGGCGCTGACCGCCGACCACCTGATCGTCATCGGGCGCGGCCAGCTGCTCTCCGACATGAGCGTGAAGGACTTCATCTCGGCCAACTCGGCGGACTTCGCGCGCGTGCGGACACCGGACAGCGAACCGCAGCTGCGCGAGAAGCTGACGTCCGCGCTGACCGAGGCGGGCGGGCACGTGATGTCCGAGCAGGACGGCGCGCTGCGGGTGACCGGGCTGGCCCTCCCCCGGATCAGCGACATCGCGCACGGCAGCGACGTACGGCTGTGGGAGCTGTCGCCGCACCAGGCCTCGCTGGAGGAGGCCTACATGCGGATGACGCAGGGCGCCGTCGACTACCGGTCGACCGCCGACCAGAAGGCCGGGCTCCAGCAGCCGCTGCCGCCCGGCGCGCAGCCGCCGATGCCGGTGCCCGGACAGGGCCAGCCCGGCTGGTACGCCCCGCCGCCGCCTCAGCAGGGCGGTCAGCCCTTCCCCGCGCCCCAGGGCGCGCCGGGCCAGGCCCCGGCCGGACCGTACGGCGCCCCGGCCGCGCCCGGTGCGGTGCCGGGCGGGCAGCCCGCCAGCCCGTACGCGGCACAGCAGGCCCCGCAGGCGCCCGCACCGCCCGGCGCCGCCCCCTCGTCCACTCCCGCCCCCGCGCCCGTCACCGACCCGACCAAGCCCGAGGACGCCCGATGAGCACGCCCCAGCCCCCGATGCAGCAGGCCGCACCCGACTGGCACGCGGCGCCCGGGTCGCCGTACCCCACGTACACGTCGCCGATCCCGGTGGTGCGCACGCACCTCGGGCACGCGCTGGCCTCCGAGTGGACCAAGATCAAGTCGGTGCGCTCGACGATGTGGACGCTGGGCGTGTTCGTCCTGCTGGTCGTCGGCATCGGCCTGCTGACCGGCCTGGTGGTGGCGAGTTCCTCGTCCGACCTGGCCGGCGAGCCCGCGCTCGGCCTCGGCTTCTTCGGCCTGCTGCTCGGCTGCATCTGCCTCATCACCCTCGGCGTGCTGACCACCGCGTCGGAGTACGGCACCGGCATGGTGCGGACCACGATGACCGCCTGCCCCAGCCGCGGCCGCGTCCTCGCCGCCAAGGGGATCGTGTTCTTCCTGGTGGCCTTCGCGGTGACACTGGTGTCCGTCTCCCTCATCGGCCTGCTGCACGTGGCCATGCTGGAGGGCAACGGCACCTCGGACCCCACTGGCGCGGAGTGGCTCAAGGGAACCGTCGGCGTCTCTCTGTACGTGGCGCTGCTCGGGCTGCTCTCGCTGGCCATCGGCTCGATCATCCGCCACTCGGCGGGCGCCATCACGATCATGATCGGGCTCCTGCTCGCCCCACTGGTGATCGCGCTGTTCATGTTCTCGGAGTCGCTGAAGGACGTGCAGCAGGCGCTGTTCGAGTACTCGATCCCCAATCAGATGAGCATCTTCTACGCCAACTCGCTCAGCGACTCCGGCCCGTCCGGCTGGGACCCGCTGTGGATCATGCTCGGCGTGACGGCCGCCGCGTTCGCCGGCGCGTTCGCGCTGCTGGAGAAGCGGGACGTCTGACCCCCGCGGTCAGAACCTCGGCGCGTTACGGGACCGCTGCACCCGCGTGGTGCGGCGGTCCTTCGCGTTCCAGCAGGACTTGTGCCAGTGCCGGCGGTCGTCGACGCCCGAGTGCGCCGGCCACGCCACCACGTGCGGGACACCGTCCGGGATCAGCTGGTCGCAGCCCGGACAGCGGTACGCCTTTCCCTGGGCGCTCGCGCCCGCCACGTGCCGTACGCTCCAGTCCTCGCCCCGCCAGCTCTCCGACGACTGCCAGCCGCCGTAGCGACCGGAGCCGTCGTCCTCGGCGCTCCGGCCGGACGAACCGGCACCCTTGGGTCGGTTGCGACGCGGGGACACAGGACACCTCACGGAGCTATACAGGGAATACGGGCGGCGACCAGCCTACGCGGCACGGACAGGGGTACGCGTACGCCGCCGACCGCGGCAACTCCCCCGTGCGGAGCTGCCCGCGGGGGCCGTCGAGGACCGTCGAAGGCCGTCCACAACGGCCGGATTCTGCAGACAATCCGCAAATCTCTCCGCCCGGCCGTGTCCTCGGCACGTGTCAGACGGTTATGCCCTGTGGGGGAGCTCCGGGTCGGAGCCGAGGAAGCAGGAAGAGCAATGCGCGTAGGAAGTTTCGTGTTGGGCGCCCAGTTCCCGGGCCAGGGCCAGGGGGAGGCGCTGCACCGCGCGGTCCGCTCGGCCGAGGTCGCCGAGGAGGCGGGGCTCGACACGGTCTGGCTGGCCGAGCACCACTTCGTGCCGTACGGCACCTGTCCGTCGGCCGTGACACTGGCCGCGCTGCTGCTGGGCCGTACCCGTCGCATCCGGGTCGGCACCGCCGTCAGCGTGCTGCCCACCGCCCACCCCGTGGCCCTCGGCGAGCAGGCCGCGCTGCTCCACGTCACGAGCGGCGGCCGGTTCTCGCTGGGCGTGGGCCGGGGCGGCCCGTGGGTGGACCTGGAGGTGTTCGGCGCGGGCCTGGAGGCGTACGAGAAGGGCTTTCCGGAGTCACTCGATCTGCTGGTCCGCTGGCTGCGCGAACCGGCCGTCGGCGCCTCGGGCGAGCGCTTCCGATTCCGCGAGGTGCCCGTCGTCCCGCGCCCGTCGGAGTCACTCACGGAAGGCCCGGGCCCCGAGGTCGTCGTCGCCTGCACGTCACCGGCGAGCGTGCGCATGGCGGCCGAGCGAGGGCTGCCGATGCTGCTCGGGATGCACGTCGGGGACGAGGAGAAGGCGGAGATGGTCGCCCTGTGGCGGCAGCACGCCCGTGCGGCCAGGCGCCCGGCGGCGGAGATCCACGGCGCGGCCCATGTCTCGGCCGGCGTCTGCCAGATCGCGGACCGGCGCGTCGACGCGGCGGAGACCCTGCTCAAGGCGATGCCCGGCTGGCTGCGTCAGGGCCTGGGCGCTCATGTCACGGTGGACGGCCGCGCCCGGCAGATGCGCGACCCGCACGCCTACACCGAACTGCTCTGCGGCCTGCACCCGGTGGGCCCGCCCCGGCTGTGCGCGGACCGGCTCGCGGCGACCGGCGAGCGGACCGGCATCAACCGCTTCGCCCTGCTCGTCGAGGGGTCCGGAGACCTCGCGGCGACCGAGGAGAACGTACGGCGGCTCGGGGCCGAGGTCCTCCCCCAGCTCCGCTGAGGAAGTGGGCGGGGAGCTTGCCGCTCCGGTACAGAACTGCACCTCCCGCGTACGGAACGGCAAGCGGACGATCGTGGCGTCAGCAGTCGCGGAACTCGGGCGACTGGTTCAGCACCTGGCTGCGGACCGAGGTGAAACGGGTCAGCTTCTCGTCGACAGAGGAGTCCAACGGGAACACCGCCACCCGGTGGCAGTTCTGGAAGGCCAGCCGCACCCCGAAGTGCCGCTGCAGTGCACCGCGTATGGCGTCACTCGCGAGCGCACGCAGCAGCTGGCCGCGCGCCTGCTCGTCCGGCGGGGGCGTCTGGTTGTCGGCGAACGCTCCGCCGTCGACCTTCAGCTGTGCCACCAGGGAGCTGACCATCTCCCATGCGTAAGGCAGGGAAGTCCGGACGCAGTCGACGAAGGCTGCTTCGTCGACCTCGCCTCGCTCGGCCTGTTCGAGTAGGGCCGGTGAGACGTCGAGCGACATGGGTTCTCCTCTCGCACCCCCGACTGGCAGGGGTTGCCGGACAGTTAGAGGGAGGGCGATTTCGAACACGCTGAGTACACACCTCGCGACCTCCCGTTCAATACCGTAAGCAACCGATCGTGACCGCACCAGGAGAATGCCCATATGGGCACCATCAGGTAGGCGCACAATCGGCCAGTGCGCAAGACGGGGCCAATGGGAGAAGTGGGACAGCGCCCGGGGCCGCCCGGGCACGGGCGAATCGCGCCGGGCCGGGCACGTCGAGTAGCGTTGCCGACCATGCGTCTCGTCATTGCCCGCTGCTCCGTCGACTACGCCGGGCGGCTCACCGCCCACCTGCCCTCGGCCCCCCGGCTGATCCTGGTCAAGGCTGACGGCAGCGTCTCGATCCACGCCGACGACCGGGCCTACAAGCCCCTCAACTGGATGTCGCCGCCCTGCGCCCTGAAGGAGGGCACGGGCGACGAGGAGGGCGTCTGGACCGTCGTCAACAAGGCGGGCGAGAAGCTCATCATCACGATGGAGGAGATCCTCCACGACTCCTCGCACGAACTGGGCGTCGACCCGGGCCTGATCAAGGACGGCGTGGAAGCGCACCTCCAGGAGCTGCTCGCCGACCGTATCGAGACGCTGGGCGAGGGCTACACGCTCATCCGCCGCGAGTACATGACCGCCATCGGCCCCGTCGACATCCTGTGCCGGGACGCCGAGGGCCGGACCGTCGCGGTCGAGATCAAGCGGCGCGGCGAGATCGACGGCGTGGAGCAACTCACGCGCTATCTGGAGCTGTTGAACCGCGACCCCCACCTCGCCCCGGTGCGCGGCGTCTTCGCCGCCCAGGAGATCAAGCCGCAGGCCCGCGTGCTCGCCACGGACCGCGGCATCGGCTGCCAGGTGCTGGACTACAACGCCATGCGGGGCATCGAGGACGACAAGCTGCGGTTGTTCTGAGCGGGCGTCACACACGACGTACGAGAGGGCCGGGTCCGTGTCGGCGGACCCGGCCCTCCTGCGCTGTCCCGTGCTGTTCCGGAACGGCCGTCCCGGGCGCGTCAGATGATCCGGCCCGTCGCCGGTCCCGAGCCGCTCGGCGTCCCCGGGCCCGTGCCGCTGGTCGCGGTGCTGCTCTGCGAGGCGGTCGCGGTGCCCACGGGGGAGCCGGCGGTGGTGGAGGGCGCGCCGGGGCCGCTGGCCGTGTCGGACGTCTCCGGGGTCGACGGCGGGGGCGTCTCCGTGTCGGTGGGCGCGGGTGTGGTGGGCTCCTCGGTCTCGGTCGGCGTACCTGAGTCGGTCGGCTCGGTGTCCGTGGGCTTCGGTGTCGTCGGCTTCGTCGAGGGCGAGGTCGGCGGCTCGCTCGACTCGTCCGGCGAACCCGGGTCGTCCGGGGTCTCGCTGCCGCCGGGTTCATCGGTGCTGCCCGGGCTGCTCGGGCTGTCCGACGGGCTCGCCGACTCGCTCGGCGTCGGGTCGTCCGACGTGCCGACGGTGCCGTCCGGGCCGGGGTCGGTGGGCCGGCCGGGGTCTCCCGGGTTCGCGCCGTCGTCGGACGGCCGTTCCGCGCCCAGGCCGCCGTCGTCGACACCCTGGCTGGCCGACGGGTTGACACCGACCTGGTCCGAGGGATCGCCGGCGTCGTTCTCCGACGTGGCGCCGAGGGTCACCACCGTGCCGAGCACGGCGACGAGCAGCGCGCCCGCTCCGGCGGCGACGAGGTTGCGCCGCGCGAAGCCCTTGATGCCGACGCCCGCCTTGCGGGACGGCCCGGTGGACGCCTCCCGGCTGGTGACCAGGGTCGGCGCCTGCGTGGGCGGCTGGAGCGGCGGGAAGGGCGCGGGTACGCCCGCGGGCGGCGACGCCGACTCCTCGTTCCGGGCGTCGGGCACCTCCTCCCCCGCGGTCGGGCCGAGGCCGACGACACCGAATCCGGCAGCGGCCCCCGCTCCGCCGAACCCACCCGCGCCGGCGCCGAGCCCGGGTGTGTCCCCGCTCCGGTCGGCGACCAGTGCGAGGGCACGGCGGCCCGCGACGGCGCCGCGCTTGTCGGAGAGCGCGCCGCGCAGCCCGATGGAGGCCTCCAGCTCGGCGCGGGCCCGGTCGAGGTGACCCTCGCACAGTGCGAGGACGCCGAGTTCGTGGTGGAAGTAGGCCTGTTCCGCGACGTCACCGGCGAGCCGGGAGGCCTCGGTGCCGGAGCGCAGCGCCCGCTCCCAGGCGCTCCAGTGCAGCCCGGCGGCGAACGCCGGTGCCGCGGTGCGCGCCAGCTGTACGGCGGGGCTCTCCTCGTCGCCCGCGGGCGGGGTCGTCGCCGGCACCAGCACCGCCAGGGCGGTCAGCACGGCGTCGGCCTCGGCACAGACCCGCTCCGGGGTGACCGAGGGGTGCCCGGCCCACCAGGCGTAGTGCTGGGCGGCGGCCAGCGCCCGTTCCCGTACGTCGTCGGCGTATCCGGCGCTCTCCAGCTGGGTGAGCACCCCGGCGGCGAGCCGGTAACGGGAGCCGACCGGCGAGACCAGTCCGCAGTCGGTCAGCTCGCCGAGGGCGGCGTCCGCGTGGGTGTCGCCGACCAGGGCGGGCAGATGCGCCTGGTGCGGCACCTCGCCGCCGAGCGCGACGGCGTACTCCAGGGTGGTGCGGGCCGAGGCGCTGAGCCGGGAGGCGAGCAGTGGCGCGGGCGCGGCGGCCTCACCGAGGGACGGCAGGGGTACGTCGTCGGCCTCTGCGGCGTCGTAGGGCGTGTCGTCGGCCGGACGGGCGTCGACGAAGACACCGAACTCGTCGACGGCGTCGGCACCTGCCCGCTGCCGGTCGCGCCGGCGCAGCAGGGCACCGGCCTGGACGAAGCGCAGCGGCAGTCCCTCGGACTCGAACCAGAGGTCGCCGGCCCAGTTGGCCTCCTCCTCGGTGAGGGTCCGGCCGGCGGCGCGCTCCAGCAGCTCGACGCCGTCCGAGCGGTCCAGACCGGTGAGGAAGACCTCCTCGACGGCCGAGTCGGCCAAGGGCGCGGGCACGTCCGGGGTCGCGCCGATGAGGAAGGCGCACTCGGGGGTGGCGTCCAGCAGCTCGTCGAGGGCGGTGCCGCCGAACTCGACGTCGTCCAGGACGACGACCGCGCCGACCTCTCTCAGGTGGCCGAGCAGTTCCTCCCGGTCCGGGCGGTGCAGGGGCGCGCGGTGGACGGCGTAGAAGAGGTCGTACAGGAGGTCGTCGGCCGTGCGGCGGAAGCCGCTGAGCCGGACGACGCCGTCGGGTGCGAGGCCCGCGCAGTCCTCGGCGACGACCTCGAGGAGGCTGGTGCGGCCGGAGCCGGCGGGGCCGGTGAGGCGGACGGAACGGCCGCGGGCGAGCAGTCGCACCAGGCGTTCGCGTTCGTCCTCGCGGGCCAGCAGGCCGAGCACGGTCCGGACCGGTCCCGGCGGGACGGGCGGCCTCGCGGCGCGCTCCGCCTCGGCGCGTTCGGCCGCGGTGAGCTTCTCGGGCCGGGCGGGCCGCTCCGCGGGCGGGCAGACCTCGATCTCGCTGCCGTCGACGGGATTGACGGTGAGCAGGAAGTCGCCGGACACCAGCTGCACCGTGCGGGCCAGCGCGGGCGCGTGCTGTCCGAAGTCGGTCGTGAGGGGGTCCCTGGGCGGGCGTGGGCGCGGCGTCTGGTGGTCGCCGTCTTGGCCGTGCTCCTCGGGTCCCCGGTTGTTCGGGTCCATAGGTTCAAGCCCCCCAAAAGCGTCGTGTGCAGGGCCCCGGTCGGGACCACCCTCTCCCGGCCTTGCCGCACACCGCGCTGTCGCTTCTGGTCCGGGCCCGCCAGATGGGTTCGCAAGAGGGCGGGCAGCCAGACCCTAAACCTTCGCTCAGTATCTCCGACAGTCCGGGGTACCGACCCGTCCGAGACGTCACAGTCTCGTGAGGATTGCGCGCGACGGGCGTTTCGCCGAGCGGTGTCCGGGTCCCCCCGATCCACCGGGCCACACCGGCCCGTGGCATCACACCCTGGGCAGGGTCTCCACGCCGATGCCGCCCTCGATGGCCAGGATCCGGTGCAGCCGGGTGGCCACCAGCAGGCGCTGCATCTGCGGCGGCACGCCGCGCAGCACCAGCCGCCGGCCGCAGCGGCCGGCCCGCCGGTGGGCCCCCATGATCACGCCGAGTCCGGTGGCGTCCCAGGAGTCCAGTTCGGACAGGTCCAGCACCAGGTCGCCGACTCCGTCGTCGACGGCCGAGTGCAGGACCGTACGGGCGTCCGCCGCGCTGCGGACGTCGAGGCGGCCCCCGACGACCAGCTCGACGTGGTCGCCCCTGATGTGCATATGCGCTCCCCGGCGTGGGTCTTTGTTTCGTCTCGTCGATTCTTCTGCGTGATCTTTCGGCGATATCAGGTGTCGCAACCTCTGACTGGCCGAAACGATCGGAGGTTGCCGCCTGTAAGCGAACCGATACCGAATTCACCCCGGCGTGTGACGTTTCCCGGGGTCGATGCGACCTCAGTGCTTGTAGAAGCCCTGCCCGCTCTTGCGGCCGATGTCACCGGCGTCCACCATCCGGCGCATCAGCTCCGGCGGGGCGAACTTCTCGTCCTGGGACTCGGTGTAGATGTTGCCGGTGGCGTGCAGCAGGATGTCGACGCCCGTCAGGTCGGCGGTGGCCAGCGGTCCCATGGCGTGGCCGAAGCCCAGCTTGCAGGCGAGGTCGATGTCCTCGGCGGTGGCGACGCCCGACTCGTACAGCTTCGCGGCCTCGACGACGAGGGCGGAGATGAGGCGGGTGGTGACGAAACCGGCGACGTCGCGGTTGACGACGATGCAGGTCTTGCCGGTGGACTCGGCGAACTCCCGCGCGGTGGCGAGCGTTTCGTCGCTGGTCTTGTAGCCGCGCACCAGCTCGCACAGCTGCATCATCGGGACCGGCGAGAAGAAGTGGGTGCCGACGACCCGCTCGGGGCGCTCCGTCACGGCCGCGATCTTGGTGATCGGGATGGCGGAGGTGTTGGACGCGAGGATCGCCTCGTCCTTCACCAGCTTGTCGAGGGCGCGGAAGATCTCGTGCTTGACTTCCAACTTCTCGAAGACGGCCTCGACCACGACGTCCGCGTCGGCGACGGCGTCCATGTCGGTGGTGGCGGTGATGCGCGCGAGGGCGGCCTCGGCGTCGTCGGCGGCGAGCTTCCCCTTGGCGACGAACTTGTCGTACGAGGCCCTGATGCCGTCGGTGCCGCGCCGGAGCGCCTCGTCGGTGACGTCGCGCAGGACGACGTCCCAGCCCGCCTGGGCGGAGACCTGGGCGATTCCGGACCCCATGAGACCGGCTCCGATGACGGCGAGCTTCCGTGCCACTGTGCGACTCCCCTGATACGCGCTGATTCTCGTCTCTCGGCCGGAGATTATCGGGCGTGAGGGGCTGTGTGACCGGTTAGTAACGCGCGTCACGTCTCAGATGACGGACATCACACCGAGGGGTGCCATTCGGGTGTCAGCCCGCGCCCCGTACGGCGTAGTTGAGCACCTTCTCACTCAACAGCTCCTCCATCTCGTCCAGCAGCACGAGGATGTCGCGGGACACCTGGGACGGCCTTCCTCCGGCGACCATGCGCTGGCCGATGGCCGCCATGACCGTTCCGTGCAGCCAGTTGATCTGGCCCGCCATCAGGGCGGGCGTCGCGTCGTCCGCCGCACTGCCGGTCTCCTCGCGCAGGGTCTGCTCCAGGTTGAGGAGCACCTCCTGGCCGGTCGCCCACATCCGTGAACGCAGGGCGGGCGATTCCTGGATGACCGTCATGAACTGCGCATAGCCGTCCATCAGGCCGACGCGGGGCGAGACCGTCTCGACCTCCTCGCGCAGCTCGCGCAGCACCGCCCGCGCCGCCGACTCCCCGTCCCGCCGCCCGCGCACCCAGCGGGAGAGCCGGTCGATGACGCCCTTGGAGCGGTCGAGGAAGAGGTCCTCCTTGGCCGGGAAGTAGTTGTAGACGGTGTTGACGGAGACGTTCGCGGCGTCCGCGACCTCCGCCACCGTCACGGCCTCGAAGCCGCGTTCCAGGAACAGGCCCGTGGCGACATCCGAGATGTACTGCCGGGTCTGCCGCTTCTTCCGTTCCCTGAGTCCCTCGGCCATGCCTCGCATCCTAGCTGCGCCGACTCCATCTGCTGGTACCGCTGAAAATTTGGGGTCGTTGCAAAATTTCAGTGATTCTGTTTTTCTGGATCGCATGGCAATCATCAGTACGGCCGGTCTGGCCCGTACCTTCGAGACGAAGCGCGGCCCGGTCGAGGCGGTGCGCGGCATCGATCTGACCGTCCGCGAAGGCGAGATCCTCGGCTTCCTGGGCCCCAACGGCGCCGGCAAGACCACCACCCTCCGGATGCTCACGACGCTGCTCGCCCCCACCGGCGGCGCGGCCACCGTCGCCGGCCACGACCTGGCGACCGACCCGGCCGGGGTGCGCGCGGCGTGCGGGTACGTGGCGCAGTCGGGCGGAGTGGACACGCAGATCACCGTGCGGGAGGAACTGGTCACCCAGGGCCGCCTGTACCGCCTGTCAAAGGCGCGGGCCGTCGAGCGCGCCGGGGAGCTGGCCCGCGACCTGGGCCTCGCCGAGCTGCTCGACCGCAAGTGCGGCGCGCTCTCCGGCGGCCAGCGGCGCCGGCTGGACATCGCGATGGCGCTCACGCACCGCCCGAAGGTGCTCTTCCTGGACGAGCCGACCACCGGCCTGGACCCGGGCAGCCGCGCCGACCTGTGGGACCTGGTCCGCCGGCTGCGCGACGAGTACGGCACCACGGTCTTCCTGACCACCCACTACCTCGACGAGGCCGACGCCCTCGCCGACCGCCTGGTGGTCGTGGACCGGGGCGTGGTGGCGGCCGAGGGCACTCCCGGCGCGCTGAAGCTGGAGTACGGCGGCTCGCTCGACGCCCCGCTCCAGGACACCTTCCTCGCCATCACCGGCCGCGACGCCGCCCCCGCGGACGCGGCCCCCGTAGCCGTATAGCACCCCGACGAACCGAGGACCGCCCCCGATGCTGCTCCACGACACCGCTCTCATCTACGGCCGCTATCTGCGCCAGTCCCTGCGTTCCCGCTTCGCGCTGCTCTTCGGCGTGCTGATGCCACTGCTGTACCTGCTCTTCTTCGGCCCGCTGCTGACCGACCTGCCGCTCGGCGGCCAGGGCAGCTCCTGGCAGGTGCTCGTCCCCGGCCTGCTGCTCCAACTCGGTCTGTTCGGGGCCTCCTTCGCGGGCTTCTCGATCATCATCGAGAACGGCCAGGGGGTGGTCGAGCGCATGCGCGTCACGCCCGTCAGCCGCCTGGCCCTGCTGCTGGGCCGGGTGCTGCGGGACGCCACCGTCTTCGCCTTCCAGGCGGTGCTGCTGGTGCTGGCGGCGGTGGTGATGGGCCTGCGCGCGCCGCTGCCCGGCGTGCTCATCGGCTTCGCGTTCGTCGCCCTGCTCACGGTCTCGCTGGCGTCGCTGTCGTACGCGCTCGCGATGAAGGTACGGACGCCGCAGGAGTTCGGCCCCACCATCAACGCGCTCACCATGCCCGCGATGCTGCTGTCCGGCCTGATGCTCCCGATGACGCTGGGGCCGGCGTGGCTGGACGTGCTCTCGCACCTGATGCCGTTCCGCTATCTGGTCGACGCGGTACGGGACGCGTACATCGGCAGCTACGCGACGGCGCACATGCTGTACGGCGTCCTGGTCGCCGTCGCCCTCACCGCGCTGGCCGTGACGGTGGGCACACGTGTCTTCCGTACCGCCGGGTCGTAACTACGCTGACCCCATGGTCAACCTGACGCGCATCTACACCCGGACCGGCGACCAGGGCACCACCGCCCTCGGTGACATGAGCCGGGTCCCCAAGACCGACCTCCGCATCTCCGCGTACGCCGACGCCAACGAGGCGAACGCGGTGATCGGCACGGCGATCGCCCTCGGCGGCCTGCACGAGGAGGTCGTCAAGGTCCTCGTCCGCGTCCAGAACGACCTGTTCGACGTGGGCGCGGACCTGTCGACGCCGGTGGTGGAGAACCCCGAGTTCCCGCCGCTGCGGGTCGAGCAGTTCTACGTCGACAAGCTGGAGGCGGACTGCGACCGCTTCCTGGCCGAGGTGGAGAAGCTCCGCTCCTTCATCCTGCCCGGCGGCACGTCCGGCGCGGCCCTGCTGCACCAGGCCTGCACGGTGGTGCGGCGGGCCGAGCGCTCGACGTGGGCGGCGCTGGAGGTCCACGGCGAGACGATGAACCCGCTCACCGCGACCTACCTGAACCGTCTCTCGGACCTGCTCTTCATCCTGGCCCGCGTGGCCAACAAGGAGGTCGGGGACGTGCTGTGGGTGCCGGGCGGGGAGCGCTAGCCAGCCGGCGGCCGACGCGCCGACCGGATCAGCCCCCACACGGTCTGCGCGCCGCCGACGCACATCATCACGATGCCGACCTTCGGCAGGTCGACGACGGGGACGTCCACGTCTCCCGCGAACAGCCAGAGGGCGAGGCCGACCACGAAGGTGCCGCCGCCCTCCCACAGATTCCGCTCCGGCAGGTACCTCATCGGCGTGCGTCCTCCAGGTCCTTCGCCGCCTCGGACGTGGCCGTCGCCGTCCCCGCCGGGGCCTTCCTCGGCCAGATCGCGTAGGTCAGCGCGATCACCCCGTGGATGCCGGCGGTGCGCCAGGCCGTGTACTGCCAGCTCTCCAGGGAGCCGGTGCGGCTCGGATCGTCGACGTACCACATGGCGATCTGGAGCAGGCCGGTCGCCACGGCGGCGGCGAGCAGCGTGCCGAGCCACACCTTGCCCTCGTGCCGGGCGCGGGCCATGCCGTAACGCGGCGGGCCGGCCGGTTTCGGGGCTCCGCTCAACCGGTGGGCGGCGTGGCCGTCGAGCCACTTCACCGTGCGGTGGCCGTGGCCCACCGTGTAGCCGATGTACAGGGCCGCCAGGCCGTGCTTCCAGCTCGGGTCGGCGCCGTTCTTCAGGTCCAGCGCGGTGACGACCAGCAGCACGACCTCCAGCAGCGGCTCGCACAGCAGCAGCGCCATGCCCGCGCGCGGCATCTTCAGCAGATAGCGGACGGACAGTCCCGCCGCCAGCAGTACCCAGAAGCCGATCTCGCAGACGATGATCAGGGTGACGATCACGGTTCGCTCCTCTCGATCGCCCTTCCAGGCTCTCCCGCCGGGGCGGCCGGATCGTCGTCAGCGGTGACGAACCTCCGGTACATCGAAAGATGCAGTGCGGGACCGTTCCGCGGGATCAGGCGAGCGGGGCGCGGGCCGTGTTGGATGGTGGCATGCCCGTACGACTCCCCCGCCCGCGCCGCTTCGACGTGTACGCCGCGTCGGCCGGTCTGCTGGGCGGGCTGCTGCTGTGGGGCATCGGCCTGGGCGTGCGGCCCGCCGGCGAGCCGATCGTGCTGTTCGACGGCCGCTGGCCGCTGCTGGTCCCGCTCGCCGTCATCGCGGGCTGCGAGCTGCTGCGCCGCGCCGCGCCGCGCACCGGTCTGCTGATCGGCACGGCCGCGCTGATCGGGGACACGCTCACGCAGGGCAGCCTGGTCACGGTGATCATGTACACCGACCTGATGTACGCCGCCGTGCTGTACGGCCCGCCCGCCGCGGCCCGCCGCATCCCGTGGATCACCGGACTGCTGACCGTGGCCGCGACCCTGGTGCCGTTCGCGGTGTGGCGGGTGCCCGAGGCGTTGCTCATCGGTGTCGCCGTCGGCATCGTGTCCTTCGCGCCCGCCTCCACCGGCCTGATCGTGCGCAACCACCGCGAGGCCGCCGACGCCGCGCTGCTGCGTGCCGAGCAGACCGCGCTGCTGGCCGAGATGGACCGGGTCCAGGCGGTGACCGCCGAGCGTGCCCGGATGGCCCGCGAACTGCACGACATGGTCGCGGGCCACCTCTCCGCGATCGCCATCCACTCCACGGCCGCGCTCTCCCTGGACGACCCGGCCACCGCCCGGCAGGCGCTCGGCGTCATCCGCGAGAACAGCGTCGAGGGACTGGCCGAGATGCGACGGCTGATCGGCATCCTGCGGGACGACGGCGGGGACACCGAACCCGCCGCCGCGCCCACCCTCGACGGCCTCGGCGCCCTGGTCGACGGCGCCCGCGCAGGCGGCCTCGACGTCACCCTGGAGGCGGCGCCCGGCGAAGGGCTGCCCGCGCCGGTCGAGCTGGCCGCGTACCGGATCGTGCAGGAGTCCCTCACCAACGCCCTCAAGCACGCGGCACCGGGGACGGTACGCCTCGCACTCACCCGGCACGACGACACCCTGCACGTCCGGGTGACCAGCCCGTACGGCGACCGGGACACCCCGCGTGCCCCCGGCTCGGGCGCCGGTCTCGTCGGCATGCGGGAGCGGGCGGCGCTGCTGCACGGCACGTTCGAGGCCGGGCCGGTGGCGGACCCCGACTCGACGGGCGGCAAGATCTGGACCGTACGCGCCACCCTGCCCCTGACCGAAGGAGACCTCGCATGATCCGCGTCCTCGTCGCCGAGGACCAGTCCGCCGTCCGCGCCGGACTGGTGCTGATCCTGGGCAGCGCCCCGGACATCGAGGTGGTCGGGGAGGCGGCGGACGGCGAGCAGGCGGTGGCGCTGGCCCGGGAGCTGCGGCCGGACGTGGTGCTGATGGACGTTCAGATGCCCCGGCTGGACGGGGTGTCGGCGACCCGGCGGGTGGTCGCCGAGCAACTCGCCGACGTGCTCGTACTGACCACCTTCGACCTGGACGAGTACGTCTTCGGGGCGCTGCGGGCGGGGGCCGCCGGGTTCCTGCTGAAGAACACGGAGGCGAAGGACCTCCTCGCGGCCGTGCGCACGGTGGCGGGCGGCGAGGGGATCGTCGCCCCGGCCGTCACCCGGCGGCTGATCGCCGAGTTCGCCGCGAAGCCGGTCCGGGAGCCGACCGCTGATCCGTCGGTGCTGGGGGACCTCACCCGGCGCGAGCGCGAGGTGCTGTCCTGTCTCGGCGAGGGGCTGTCCAACGCGGCCATCGCCGAGCGGCTGGACATGGCCGAGGCCACGGTGAAGACGCACGTCAGCCGCCTGCTGGGGAAGCTGGCACTGCGTAGCCGGGTGCAAGCGGCGGTGCTCGCGCAGGAGTTGGGGATCTAGTTCCCTTCTCAACTACAGGGCGTAGCACTGGTCCAGACCTATTGACCTATGGTCCAGACCTTTCTATTCTCGCGGCACTGCGAGCATGAGGCTCAGTCATGCCCACGACACAACCCCACATAAGGAGGCGCAGCATGCGCTTCAGACACAAAGCCGCGGCGCTCGTCGCGACCCTGGCGCTTCCCCTCGCCGGAATGGTCGGCCTCGCGAGTCCCGCCCAGGCGGCCACCAGCGCGACGGCCACCTTCGCCAAGACCTCGGACTGGGGCACCGGCTTCGGCGGCAAGTGGACCGTGAAGAACACCGGCACCACGACCATCAACTCCTGGAACGTCGAGTGGGACTTCCCCTCCGGCACCAAGGTCACCTCCGCCTGGGACGCCACGGTCACCAACTCCGGTGACCACTGGACCGCCAAGAACGTCGGCTGGAACGGCACCCTCGCCCCCGGGGCGTCGGTCTCCTTCGGCTTCAACGGCAGCGGCCCCGGCTCCCCGTCCAACTGCAAGCTCAACGGCGGCAGCTGCGACGGCACCTCCGTCCCCGGCGACAAGGCACCCTCGGCGCCCGGGACACCCACCGCCTCGGGCATCACCGACACCTCGGTGAAGCTGTCCTGGTCCGCGGCGACCGACGACAAGGGCATCAAGAACTACGACGTCCTGCGCGACGGTGCCAAGGTCGCCACGGTCACCGGCACCACTTACACCAACACCGGCCTGACCGCCGGCACCGACTACTCCTACACCGTCCAGGCCCGTGACACCGCCGACCAGACCGGCCCGGTCAGCGGCGCGGTGAAGGTCACCACCACCGGTGGCGGCGGCGGCCCCGACCCGCAGCCGGGCGAAGAGGTCAAGCTCGGCTACTTCACCAACTGGGGCGTCTACGGACGCAACTACCACGTGAAGAACCTGGTCACCTCCGGCTCCGCCGAGAAGATCACGCACATCAACTACGCCTTCGGCAACGTCCAGGGCGGCAAGTGCACCATCGGTGACGCCTACGCCGACTACGACAAGGCGTACACCGCCGACCAGTCCGTCGACGGCGTCGCCGACACCTGGGACCAGCCGCTGCGCGGCAACTTCAACCAGCTGCGCAAGCTGAAGGCCCAGTACCCGCACATCAAGGTGCTGTTCTCCTTCGGCGGCTGGACCTGGTCCGGCGGCTTCCCCGACGCGGTGAAGAACCCGGCCGCCTTCGCGAAGTCCTGCCACGACCTGGTCGAGGACCCGCGCTGGGCCGACGTCTTCGACGGCATCGACCTGGACTGGGAGTACCCGAACGCCTGCGGACTCAGCTGCGACACGACCAGCGCACCGAACGCCTTCAGCACCATGATGAAGGCCATGCGCGCCGAGTTCGGCAACGACCTGGTCACCGCGGCCGTCACCGCCGACGCCTCCGACGGCGGCAAGATCGAGGCCGCCGACTACGGCGCCGCCGCTCAGTACATCGACTGGTACAACGTGATGACGTACGACTTCTTCGGCGCCTGGGCGAAGAACGGCCCGACCGCTCCGCACTCGCCGCTGACCTCGTACGACGGCATCCCGCAGCAGGGCTTCAACTCCGCCGAGGCGATCGCCAAGTTCAAGGCGGCGGGCGTCCCGGCCGACAAGCTGCTGCTCGGCATCGGCTTCTACGGCCGCGGCTGGACCGGCGTCACCCAGTCCGCGCCCGGCGGCACGGCGACCGGCCCGGCGGCCGGCACGTACGAGGCGGGCATCGAGGACTACAAGGTCCTCAAGAACAGCTGCCCGGCGACCGGCACCGTCGCCGGCACCGCGTACGCGCACTGCGGCAGCAACTGGTGGTCCTACGACACCCCGGCCACCGTCAAGTCCAAGATGGACTGGGCCGAGCAGCAGAAGCTGGGCGGCGCCTTCTTCTGGGAGTTCAGCGGCGACACCGCGAACGGCGAGCTGGTGAGCGCCATCGACAGCGGTCTCAAGTAGGA
The DNA here is from genome assembly GCF_042744565.1 of Streptomyces sp. NPDC058812. Lineage (NCBI taxonomy): Bacteria > Bacillati > Actinomycetota > Actinomycetes > Kitasatosporales > Streptomycetaceae > Streptomyces > Streptomyces sp. NPDC058812. Next base: position 323,576 of record NZ_JBHYOB010000009.1, on the reverse strand, counting down.
ACAGCTCGTAGGAACGCTAAGCGACATTGACGCGCTGACCGGGCGGGGCTGCCTCAAGCCACGCGAGAAATCCGGTCAGCGCGTCTTCGCTCATCGCCAGTTCGAGCCGCGTGCCCCGATGGAGACAGGCCAGGACGATGGCGTCGGAGAGCAGCGCCAGCTCCTCCTCGCCGTCGGGGACGCGGCGGCCGGCCACCTCGATCGCGGAGCGTTCCAGGACGCGGCGCGGGCGGGGGGAGTACGAGAAGACGCGGTACCACTCGACCCGGTCGCCGTTGTAGCGGGCCACTCCGTAGGACCAGCCCTTGCCGGCTCCGTCGCCCTCCTTGGGGGCGTCCCAGCGCAGGGAGCAGTCGAAGGTGCCGCCCGATCGCTGGATCAGCCGGCGGCGCAGACCGAAGACGAAGAGCCCGATCACCACCAGGGCGACGACAATTCCGCACACAGTCAGAGCGAGGACCATCGACACCGACCTCCTCGTCTCCTAGGTAACGGAACGGAAAAAACACCCGGATCTGCCTCAGCCGCGGCCGGGTCCGGATGGCTCCGGTCCCAGCCGCGGCTGAGTGACGTCATAGCACAGCGCCGTGGATCAGCGCCCCGCCGCCGCGCGCAGTCGGACGTCCGCGCGACGCTCGGCGTGGGCGTCACCCTCCGCCTTCGCGCGCTCGAGCTCCCGCTCCGCGCGCTGGACGTCGATCTCGTCCGACAGCTCGGCGATCTCGGCCAGCAGCGACAGCTTGTTGTCCGCGAACGAAATGAAACCGCCGTGCACCGCGGCGACGACCGTCCCACCGTCACTCGTACGAATGGTCACCGGGCCCGACTCCAGCACACCGAGCAGCGGCTGGTGACCGGGCATGACGCCGATGTCGCCGGACGTGGTGCGCGCGACGACCAGGGTGGCCTCGCCGGACCAGACCTCTCGGTCGGCCGCGACCAGCGCGACGTGCAGATCAGCAGCCAAGGTGGCTCCTCGGGTCACCACCCGGCCGGAGAGCCGGGTGTTGGTTACAAGTCTAATAGGCGTGACGGAGGGGACGGGACGTACCCGCCCCCTCCGGTGTGAGCCCTGGGGCTCACGATGAGCACGAGGCTCAGGAGACGCCGAGCTCCTTCGCGTTCTTCTTCAGGTCCTCGATGCCACCGCACATGAAGAACGCCTGCTCCGGGAAGTGGTCGTACTCACCGTCGCAGATCGAGTTGAACGCGGCGATCGACTCGTCCAGCGGCACGTCCGAACCGTCCACGCCGGTGAACTGCTTGGCGACGTGGGTGTTCTGGGACAGGAAGCGCTCCACGCGACGGGCACGGTGGACGACGAGCTTGTCCTCCTCGCCGAGCTCGTCGATACCGAGGATCGCGATGATGTCCTGCAGGTCCTTGTACTTCTGCAGGATGCTCTTCACGCGCATCGCGGCCTGGTAGTGGTCCGCCGCGATGTACCGCGGGTCGAGGATGCGGGACGTGGAGTCCAGCGGGTCCACGGCCGGGTAGATGCCCTTCTCGGAGATCGGACGGGAGAGCACCGTCGTCGCGTCGAGGTGGGCGAAGGTGGTGGCCGGGGCCGGGTCGGTCAGGTCGTCCGCGGGGACGTAGATCGCCTGCATCGAGGTGATCGAGTGACCACGGGTCGAGGTGATGCGCTCCTGGAGGAGACCCATCTCGTCGGCCAGGTTCGGCTGGTAGCCCACCGCGGAGGGCATGCGGCCGAGCAGGGTCGACACCTCGGAGCCCGCCTGGGTGAAGCGGAAGATGTTGTCGATGAAGAACAGCACGTCCTGCTTCTGGACGTCACGGAAGTACTCGGCCATGGTCAGGCCGGCCAGCGCGACGCGCAGACGGGTGCCCGGCGGCTCGTCCATCTGACCGAAGACCAGCGCGGTCTTGTCGATGACGCCGGACTCGCTCATCTCGTCGATGAGGTCGTTGCCCTCACGGGTGCGCTCACCGACACCGGCGAACACGGAGACACCGTCGTGGTTGTTGGCGACGCGGTAGATCATCTCCTGGATGAGCACCGTCTTGCCGACGCCGGCGCCGCCGAACAGACCGATCTTGCCGCCCTTGACGTACGGGGTCAGCAGGTCGATGACCTTGACGCCGGTCTCGAACATCTCGGTCTTCGACTCGAGCTCGTCGAAGTTCGGCGCCTTGCGGTGGATCGGCCAGCGCTCACCGGTGTACTGCTCGTCGACGTTCAGCACCTCACCGAGGGTGTTGAACACCTTGCCCTTGGTGAAGTCGCCGACGGGCACCGAGATGGCGGAGCCCGTGTCGGTCACCGCGGCCTGGCGGACCAGGCCGTCGGTGGGCTGCATGGAGATGGTGCGGACCAGGCCGTCACCCAGGTGCTGGGCGACCTCCAGGGTCAGCTTCTTCAGCTCGCCCGCCTGCGCCGGGTCGGCGACCTCGACGTGGAGGGCGTTGTAGATCTCCGGCATCGCGTCGACGGGGAACTCCACGTCGACGACCGGGCCGATGACCCGGGCGACGCGGCCCGTGGCCGTCGCGGTCTCAACAGTGGTGGTCATTAGTTGTCACTCCCCGCGTTCGCGTCGGCCAGGGCACTGGCGCCACCGACGATCTCGCTGATTTCCTGGGTGATTTCGGCCTGGCGGGCCGCGTTGGCAAGACGGGAGAGCGTGTTGATCAGCTCGCCCGCGTTGTCGGTGGCCGACTTCATCGCGCGCCGCGTGGCGGCGTGCTTGGAAGCGGCCGACTGCAGCAGCGCGTTGTAGACGCGGCTCTCGACGTAGCGCGGCAGCAGGGCGTCGAGGACGTCCTCCGCCGACGGCTCGAAGTCGTACAGCGGAAGGATCTCGTCCTTCGTCGTCGACTCCTTCGCGACCTCGTCGAGGCTCAGCGGCAGCAGCCGGGAATCGACCGCCGTCTGCGTCATCATCGAGACGAACTCGGTGTAGACGATGTGGAGCTCGTCCACGCCGCCGTCCGCCGTCTCCTTCTCGATGGCCTCGATCAGCGGCGCCGCGACCTTCTTGGCGTCCGCGTACGAGGGCTCGTCGGTGAAGCCCGTGAACGACTCCGCGACCTTGCGGTCACGGAAGTTGTAGTGGGCGACGCCGCGCCGGCCGACGATGTACGTGTCGACCTGCCTGCCCTCGCGCTCGAGGCGCTCGGTCAGCTGCTCCGCCGCCTTGATGGCGTTGGAGTTGAAGGCGCCGGCCAGACCGCGGTCGCTCGTGAGGAGCAGGACCGCGGCGCGGGTCGGGTTGTCCGCCTCCGTGGTCAGCGGGTGCTTGGTGTTCGAACCGGTACCGACCGCCGTGACCGCGCGGGTCAGTTCCTGCGCGTACGGCGTGGAGGCCGCCACCTTGCGCTGCGCCTTGACGACGCGCGAGGCGGCGATCATCTCCATCGCCTTGGTGATCTTCTTGGTCGCGGTGACGGATCGGATGCGACGCTTGTAGACCCGGAGCTGGGCTCCCATGAGTCAGGTCCCTTCCTTACGTCACTTGGCGGCGGACGGGGCGTCCTCGCCGAGCAGCCTGCCGTCCGAGGTCTCGAACTGCTTCTTGAATGCCGCGATCGCCTCGGCGATGGCCTGCAGGGTGTCGTCGGACATCTTGGCGCCCTCGCGGATGGAGGTCATGAGGCCCTGCTCCTGGCGGTGCAGGTACTCGAGGAGCTCCTTCTCGAAGCGGCGGATGTCGGCGACCGGCACCTCGTCCATCTTGCCGGTGGTGCCGGCCCAGACGGAGACGACCTGGTCCTCGGTGGACATCGGCTGGTACTGGTCCTGCTTCAGCAGCTCGACCATGCGCTGACCGCGCTCCAACTGCGCCTTCGACGCGGCGTCCAGGTCGGAACCGAAGGCGGCGAACGCCTCCATCTCACGGAACTGGGCGAGGTCCACGCGCAGTCGGCCGGAGACCTGCCGCAGGGCCTTGTGCTGGGCGGATCCACCGACGCGGGAGACCGAGATACCGACGTTCAGGGCCGGACGCTGACCGGCGTTGAACAGGTCGGACTCCAGGAAGCACTGGCCGTCGGTGATGGAGATGACGTTGGTCGGGATGAACGCCGACACGTCGTTGGCCTTGGTCTCGACGATCGGCAGACCCGTCATCGAACCGGCGCCCTCGGCGTCGGAGAGCTTCGCGCAGCGCTCCAGCAGACGGGAGTGCAGGTAGAAGACGTCACCGGGGTAGGCCTCGCGGCCCGGCGGGCGGCGCAGCAGCAGCGACACGGCGCGGTAGGCGTCGGCCTGCTTCGACAGGTCGTCGAAGATGATCAGGACGTGCTTGCCCTCGTACATCCACTGCTGGCCGATGGCCGAGCCGGTGTACGGCGCCAGGTACTTGAAGCCGGCCGGGTCGGACGCCGGGGCGGCCACGATGGTCGTGTACTCCAGCGCGCCGTTCTCCTCCAGCGCGCCGCGGACCGACGCGATCGTCGAGCCCTTCTGGCCGATGGCGACGTAGATGCAGCGGACCTGCTTGCTCGGGTCGCCGGTGCGCCAGTTGTCACGCTGGTTGATGATCGTGTCGACGGCCAGCGCGGTCTTGCCGGTCTGGCGGTCGCCGATGACCAGCTGACGCTGACCACGGCCGATCGGGGTCATGGCGTCGACGGCCTTGTAGCCCGTCTCCATCGGCTCGTGCACCGACTTGCGCTGCATGACGGTGGGGGCCTGCAGCTCGAGGGCGCGGCGGCCCTCGGTCTCGATCTCGCCGAGGCCGTCGATCGGGTTGCCGAGGGGGTCGACCACGCGGCCGAGGTAGCCCTCGCCCACGGCGACCGACAGGACCTCGCCGGTGCGGGTGACCGGCTGGCCCTCCTCGATACCGCTGAACTCACCGAGGACGACGCAACCGATCTCGCGCTCCTCGAGGTTGAGGGCGAGGCCGAGGGTGCCGTCCTCGAACTTCAGCAGTTCGTTGGCCATGGCCGAGGGAAGACCCTCGACCTTCGCGATGCCGTCGCCGGCAAGGGTGACCGTACCGACCTCCTCGCGCGAGGCCGCGTCCGGCTTGTACGACTGGACGAAGTTCTCCAGCGCGTCCCGGATCTCCTCCGGCCGGATCGTGAGCTCCGCCATCTGAGTTCCCTGCTCTCCTTGTTGGGCCCGAAGTTTCACTTGGGGGGTATTCCACGAGTCGGGGACTCCCCCCAAAAAGAGGTGAATCCTCTGCACGGCCCAACCAGGGCCGTCGTAAGTACGTACTGCTGCTTGCTGTGCTGTTGTGGCGCGAAGGTGTCAGCTCGCCATCCGGCGGCCGGCGTCCTCCAGGCGGTCCGCGATGGAGCCGTTGATGACCTCGTCACCGACCTGCACCCGCATCCCGCCGAGGACCTCGGGGTCCACGTCGAGGTTGAGGTGCATCGGGCGGCCGTAGACCTTCGCGAGGGCCGCGCCGAGGCGCTGCTTCTGCGTGTCGCTCAGCGGCACCGCCGAGGTGACGACGGCGACCATCCGGTCCCGCCGGTCGGCGGCGAGCTTGGACAGGGATTCGAGTCCCGACTCCAGGCTACGTCCCCGCGGCACGGTGACAAGGCGCGTCACCAGACGCTCGGTGGTCACGTCCGCCCGGCCGCCGAGCAGGCTGCGCAGCAGCTCGCCCTTGGCCGAGGTGGTGGCCGAGCGGTTGGTCAGCGCGGCGCGCAGCTCGGTGTTCGAGGCGACGATCCGGCCGAACCGGAACAGCTCGTCCTCGACGTTGTCGAGCCGGCCCGCCTTCTGCGCGGCGGTGAGGTCGGCGGTGTCCGCCAGCTCCTCCAGCGCGTCCACCAGGTCGCGCGACTGCGACCAGCGGGAGCGCACCATGCCGGTCACCAGGTCGGCGGTGGGACCGCTGACCTGGGTGCCGAGGAGGCGCTGGGCGAGCTCGGCCTTGGCCTCGCCGGCCTGCGCCGGGTCGGTGAGGACCCGACGCAGCGACACCTCGCGGTGGAGCAGCGCGGTGACGGCGGCCAGCTCGTCGGCGAGCGAGCCGGCGTTCACGGACGTGGAGTCCGTCAGCGCGTCGAGACGCTCACGTGCGGCAGCCAGGGCCTCGCGGCTCGCTCCGTTCATCGGGTTGCCTCTGCCTTCGTCGCCTTGTCGTCCAGCTCGTCCAGGAAGCGGTCGATGACGCGGCTCTGCCGGGCGTGGTCCTCGAGGGACTCGCCGACGAGCTTGCCGGCCAGCTGAGTGGCCAGCTGTCCGACGTCCTGGCGCAGCGCGGACGCGGCGGCCTTGCGGTCGGCCTGGATCTGGGCGTGACCGGCGGCGATGATCTCCTCACGCTGCCGCTGGCCTTCCGCGCGCATCTCGGCGATGAGCGTGGCGCCCTGCTCCTGCGCCTCCTGGCGCAGGCGCGCGGCCTCGTGCCGGGCCTCGGCGAGCTGGGCCTTGTACTGCTCAAGGACGCTCTGGGCCTCGGTCTGCGCGGCCTCGGCCTTCTCGATACCGCCCTCGATGGCCTCGCGACGCTCTTCCAGAACCTTGTTGATGTTCGGGAGCAGCTTCTTGGCGAGGAAGCCGAAGACGATGACGAAAGCGATGAGGCCGATGACAACTTCCGGCCACGGCGGAATGAGGGGATTCTCCTTCTCACCCTCAGCCGCCAGGAAAACCAGGGCGGAGTTCACATCAGTGCCTTTCGTCGAAAGGGTCGGTCGTCAGTGCTCGTCTTAGTAGACGAACGGCATGACGAGACCGATCAGGGCGAGCGCCTCACAGAAGGCGAAGCCCAGGATCTGGTTGGCGCGGATGAGGCCGGCAGCCTCGGGCTGACGGGCGAGGGCCTGGGTGCCGTTACCGAAGATGATGCCGACGCCGACGCCGGGGCCAATGGCGGCCAGGCCGTAACCGACGGAGCTGAGCGAACCTTCGACGGCAGCAAGGGTCTGGGACATGCCAGTTCTTCCTTTTCTTTACGGACCGGTGGGGGTTGGCCACCGGACGGCTGGGGGGTACGAGGCGGGACGGGCTCAGTGGTGCTCGGCGAGCGCGCCCTGGATGTAGGTGCAGGTCAGCAGCACGAACACGTACGCCTGCACGGCCTGGATGAAGAGCTCGAAGGCCGTCATGATGATCGTCATCACGAACGAGACGCCCGCGTAGGCGATGCCGATGCCATTCAGCAGGTACCAGCTGGCGATCGTGAAGAGGAGCAGCAGCGTGTGGCCCGCGAACATGTTCGCGAAGAGCCGGACGGCGTGCGTGAAGGGGCGGACCAGCAGGTTCGAGAAGAACTCGATGGTCATCGACAGCGGCAGCACCGCGCCGAGCGACTTGTCGTAGCCGGTGACGTTCTTGAAGAAGCCGACGAATCCGTGGCGCTTGAAGGTGAGCGACACCCACAGGACGTAGACGATCAGGGCCAGGACCATCGGGTAGGCGATGATCGAGGTCACCGGGAACTGGGCGACCGGGATGATCGACCAGAGGTTCATCATCCAGACGAAGAAGAAGAGAGTGACGATCAGCGGAACGTACTTCTCTCCTTCCTTCTTGCCGATGGTCTCGTAGACGACGCCACGACGGATGAAGTCGTAGCCGGCCTCGGCGACCATCTGGAGCTTGCCCGGGACAACCTTCGGCTTGCCGAACGCGGCCCAGAAGAAGCCCACGATGATGATCGAGCCGAGCAGGGCCAGGAGCATCGGCTTGTTGAAGTACATGCCGTTGCCGTCTGCGTTGCCCCAGAGCGGCTCGAAGAGGAACGAGTGCAGGCCGGGAGCCGGGAAGCCACATCCGTCGAAAATGTGGCAGTCGGTCTCGAAGGCGAGCACCTGCGTCGGGTCAGCACTCACCGCGGGCTCCTTCATCGTGGCGCATGGGTACGGCAACCTCGTTGTGTCGGCGCGGCGCGGGGCCGCAGTTCGGCACGGGACTGGTGTTACGGGTGTGGGGGCGGCTGTGGGGCATCTCGCCTCGCGATTCAACAGGCGTCAGCTGGGATGCCCGCGCCCGCGATGCCGCAGTTGGCACCGGACGATAGCAGGACTTCACATGCCTCTTTATCCCGGCCCTACCCCTCACGACGAGTGGCCCGTCTTTTCGGGCTTTTCGCTCGACGAGTCGGGTTCGACGTAGAGAATCTTGGCCTTCATGTGGGCGCGCGTCTGCGCGGCGATCCACGCGAGCGTGACGGCGACCAAAGTGATCGCGAAGGACCGGGGGTTGAACAGCGTCGTGTTCTTGAACGCGGCGAGGAAGACGAACAGCAGCAGGATCTGTGCCGCGTAGAGCATCAGGCCCATCGCCTGGAAAAGGTGCGGAAGCGATTTGGCGGTGCGCTGCAGGACGTAGAGACCGATCCCCATGAAGAGCATGGCCACCGCCGTCGCGACGACGGCTCCGACCGCCCCCTTGCCGCCGGCGACCACGGCGCTGACGACGGCGGCTACAGCGCCGACGGCAGCCGTGGGCACGGCAGCCTGAAGCAGGATCCGGACGTCATTGGACGGCATGGCGGCAACTCCGCTTTCACACACAGGGGGCAGGTGTCGTCATGGACGAGCGTAATCCCGGGCCGAACGGTGTCCTCACGCCCAAGAGACCGTCGCACTACGGTCCTTAAGGCTCTACCCGGGGGTTCTCGTGAACCGTATCACAAACTATTTGATGAGGTCTTTACCTATGGGTGTGCTTACTGTCACACATGAGAGTGACAGTGCGCGCCTGAGCAATTACTGCACCCACTTGTCTGGTAATGGGGTACTTCGCTCCCCCACGAGTTGGCAATGCTCTAGTCAGATTCTTACCTTGCGCGCGAACGGGGGCCGACGGCGGTAGCCCCGTTGACGCCCGAGACACCCGCGGCGACCGGGACGCGCTCGTCCGTCTCGTCCGCGACCACGGCGGGCTCGGACTCGGCGGCCGCCGTGGTCCCGCGGCGGCGGTAGCGGGGCGGCACGAAGCGCTCGGCCCAGCGCGGGGCGCGGGGCGTGAAGCGCGGCAGCAGGAGAAGGACAAGGCCGATCGCGCTGAGGAAGACGACGCTCAGCACGATCCACATGGACGCGGCGTTCACGGAGTAGGCGAGCGCTCCGAAGGCGATCAGCGCCGAGAAGAAGTACATGATCAGCACCGCGCGGCTGTGCGAGTGGCCGATCTCCAGCAGCCGGTGGTGCAGGTGCCCCCGGTCCGCGGCGAACGGCGACTGGCCGCGCCAGGTGCGCCGGACGATCGCCAGGATCAGGTCGGCGGCCGGGATGGCGATGATGGTCAGTGGCATCAGCAGCGGGATGTAGACGGGCACCATCTGGTGCACGGTGTTGCGCTCGGACCCGGAGAACAGCCGCATCGCGTCCGGGTCCACCTGCCCCGTCACCGAGATCGCGCCCGCCGCCAGCACCAGGCCGATCAGCATCGACCCCGAGTCGCCCATGAAGATCCGGGCGGGGTGCATGTTGTGCGGCAGGAAGCCCAGGCACATGCCCATCAGGATGGCCGCGAACAGCGAGGCGGGCGCCGCCGCCTCGATGCCGTACGAGTACCAGATCCGGTAGGCGTACATGAAGAACGCCGCCGCCGCGATGCAGACCATGCCGGCCGCGAGACCGTCGAGGCCGTCCACGAAGTTGACCGCGTTGATGGTGATGACGACCAGCGCCACCGTCAGCAGGGTGCCCTGCCACTGGGTGAGCGCCACGTTGCCGACGCCCGGGACGGGGATCCACAGGATCGTCAGACCCTGCACCACCATCACGCCGGCGGCGATCATCTGCCCGCCCAGCTTGATCAGGGCGTCGATCTCGAACTTGTCGTCCAGGACGCCGATCAGCCAGATCAGGGCGGCTCCGGAGAGCAGGGCCCGCGGCTCGTTGGACTTCTCGAAGACCTCGCTGAGGTTGGTGAGGTGGTCGGCGACCAGCAGGCCCGCGCACAGTCCGAAGAACATCGCGATCCCGCCGAGGCGCGGAGTGGGCTCCCGGTGCACGTCACGTGCCCGGATCTCCGGCATCGCTCCCGCCACGATCGCGAACTTACGTACCGGCCCTGTCAGCAGATACGTCACCGCGGCCGTGACGCAGAGCGTCAGCAGGTATTCACGCACGGGCTTCCCCACAGGTCTCGCTGGCCATTCCCAGCCCCACAGCCTAGCGATGCGCGCATATGGTCGGGGACTTCCGGGTAGCGACGATGGTTGCACGTGTGGCTGTGCTCGCGTGTGCGCCTACCCCGCCTCAGTCCGGATACGGCGGAAATTCCGTGACCAGATCCCGTACGTCGTCCCGCGCCGCGGCGGCGTCCGTGCCACCCCGGAGCACCTCGGCGAGCAGGGTGGCCACCGCCCGCATCTCCCGCTCCCCCATGCCCTGCGTGGTGAGGGCCGCCGTGCCCAGGCGCAGCCCGCGGGCGTCGCCGTGCGGCAGCGCACAGCAGTCCAGGACGATCCCGGCCGCCGCGAGCCGGCCCCGCGCGGTCCTCCCGTCGACGCCCAGCGGGGCGGGGTCGGCGGTGATCAGGTGGGTGTCGGTGCCGCCGGTGGTGACGACCAGTCCCTCCGCGGCCAGGTGGGCCGCGAGGGTGCGGGCGTTGGCGATCACCTGATGGGCGTACGCGGCGAAGGCCGGGGTTGCCGCCTCGCCGAACGCGACCGCCTTGGCGGCGATGGTGTGCATCTGCGCGCCGCCCTGGGTGAACGGGAACACGGCCCGGTCGACCCGCTCGGCCAGTTCGCTCCCGCACAGGATCATGCCGCCGCGCGGCCCGCGCAACACCTTGTGCGTGGTGGCGCACACGACGTCGGCGTACGGCACCGGGCTGGGCGCCGCTCCCCCGGCGGCCAGACCGATCGGATGGGCGGCGTCCGCGACGAGGTAGGCGCCGACCTCGTCGGCGATGTCGCGGAAGGTCGCGTAGTCGAGGTTGCGGGGGTAGGCGATCGAGCCGCACACGATCGCCTTGGGGCGGTGGGTGCGGGCCAGGGTGCGCACCTGGTCGTAGTCGATCAGGCCGGTCTCCGCGTCCACTCCGTAGCCGACGAAGTCGAACCAGCGGCCGGAGAAGTTCGCGGGCGAGCCGTGCGTGAGGTGGCCGCCGTACGGCAGGCCCAGCGCGAGGACGGTGTCGCCGGGGCGCAGCAGCGCGGCGTAGGCGGCCAGCACGGCGGAGGAGCCGGAGTGGGACTGCACGTTGGCGTGCTCGGCGCCGAACAGGTCCTGGGCCCGCTCCACGGCGAGCCGCTCGGCCATGTCGACGATCTCGCAGCCCCCGTGGTGCCGGGCGCCCGGGTAGCCCTCGGCGTACTTGTTGGCCAGCGGGGAGCCGAGGGCGGCCAGCACAGCGGGGGACGTGAAGTTCTCGGCGGCGATCAGCTGGAGGGTCGTCGACTGCCGGCGGCGTTCGGCGAGCAGGATCTCGCCCAGCTGGGGGTCCTGGCGCAGCAGGACCCCGAGCGTGCTGTCATCGGCCTCAAGGATGTCGTGGGTGACCGACATGATGCGCTCCGGGCGTGCGTCGACGGTGACGTACGACCAATGTAGGCCCGGCACCGTCGGTGCGCTCGGCCGTCGCGCCCTTCACGTCCTCGTGGGTACCCCCGTGAGCGCCGTCACCACGGGATCCAGCGCCTGGTGTATCTCGTCCCCGATCGACCGGAAGAAGGGCAGCGGCGCCCCGTACGGGTCGTACACCTCGTCCGCCTCCGCCGTCGGCGCCAGCAGCCACCCGCGTAGAGCCGCCGCGGCCCGCACCAGGGCACGCGCACGCGCGACCACGCCCTCGTCCAGGGAGGGCAGCGTGGCCGGGTCGATGGCGTTCACCAGGCGGGTGAACTCCTTGAGGGTGAAGGTGCGCAGCCCCGCCGAGTGCCCCATGGAGATGACCTGGGCGCGGTGGTCACGCGTCGCCGTCAGCACCAGGTCCGCGCGGATCACGTGCTCGTCCAGCAGCTCACGCCCGGTGAAGCCGGCCGCGTCCGCGCCGAAGTCCGCGAGGACCGTCTCCGCGTTGGTCTCCATGGGCGCGCCCTCGTGGCCCCAGGTGCCCGCGCTCTCCACGATGAGGCCGCCGCCCAGCACGCCGAGCCGCTCCGTCACGAAATGCCGGGTCAGCCGCTCGGTGATGGGCGAGCGGCAGACGTTGCCGGTGCTGACGTGGAGGATGCGGAAGCTGTCGCGCGGAAGGCCGACGAACGTCGTGGTGATCTCCGCGGCGCGTTCCCCGTTGCCTATGCCACGCCCCGTCCCAGGGGCCGTCAATTCGCCACCTCGAGGTCGGGTACCACCTTGCGCAGCTCCTCGGCCGACAACGCGCCCGCGCGCAGCAGCAGGGGCACCTCGCGGGTCACGTCGACGATGGACGACGGGACGTTGCCGGGGGTGGGGCCGCCGTCGAGATAGACGGAGACGGAGTCGCCGAGCATCTGCTGGGCGGCGTCGCAGTCCTCCGGCGCCGGGTGGCCGGTGAGGTTGGCGGAGGAGACGGCCATGGGGCCGACCTCGGTGAGCAGCTCGATGGCGACGGGGTGCAGCGGCATGCGGACGGCGACCGTGCCGCGGGTGTCGCCGAGGTCCCACTGGAGGGACGGCTGGTGCTTGGCGACCAGCGTCAGCGCGCCCGGCCAGAAGGCGTCGACCAGCTCCCAGGCCAGCTCGGAGAAGTCGGTGACCAGGCCGTGCAGGGTGTTCGGCGAGCCGATGAGGACGGGCGTGGGCATGTTGCGGCCCCGGCCCTTGGCGTCCAGCAGGTCGGCGACGGCCTCCCCGGTGAACGCGTCGGCGCCGATGCCGTACACGGTGTCCGTCGGCAGCACCACGAGCTCGCCACGGCGGACGGCGGACGCGGCCTCGCGCAGACCGGTCACACGGTCGGTCGCGTCGTTGGTGTCGTATCGCCGTGCCATTAGCGGGCCTCCTCGTACACGTACTGCGGGGTTGAAGTCAGGGCGGTGCTCACGGCAGCGCCTTGCGGGCCGTCGCGAAGCGGGGGCGGTTGTTGAGGTCGGGGTGGTCGGCCGCGTCGGCCCAGCCCCGCTCCTCGGTGAAGATCCACGGCACCTGGCCGCCCTGGGTGTCGGCGTGCTCGACGACGACCACGCCGCCGGGGCGCAGCAGGCGGTGCGCGGTGCGTTCCAGGCCGCGGATCAGGTCGAGGCCGTCCTCGCCGGAGAACAGGGCCAGCTGGGGATCGTGGTCGCGGGCCTCGGGAGCGACGTACTCCCACTCGGTGAGCGGGATGTACGGCGGGTTGGAGACGACCAGGTCGACCTGGCCGTCGAGGTCCGGGAACGCGGTCAGGGCGTCGCCCTGGCGCAGCTCGACCCTGGACCCCTCCATGTTCTTGCGCGTCCACTTGAGGGCGTCCTCGGACAGCTCCACGGCGTACACGCGCGAGCGCGGCACCTCCTGGGCGAGCGCGAGCGCGATGGCGCCCGAGCCGGTGCACAGGTCGACGATGCAGGGCTCGACGACGTCCATGGCGCGCACGGCGTCTATGGCCCAGCCGACGACCGACTCGGTCTCGGGGCGGGGCACGAAGACACCGGGGCCGACCTGGAGCTCCAGGTAGCGGAAGTAGGCGCGGCCGGTGATGTGCTGGAGCGGCTCGCGCGCCTCACGGCGGGCGACGACCTCCCAGTACCGGGCGTCGAAGTCCGCGTCCGGCACGGTGTGCAGCTCGCCCCGCTTGACGCCGTGCAGATACGCGGCGAGTTCCTCCGCGTCGGTGCGCGGCGAGGGCACGCCGGCGTCGGCCAGCCGCTGGGTGGCCTGGGCCACCTCCGCGAGCAGCACACTGCGGGGGTTCGGGGGTCGCCCCCCGTGAGGTTGCGCCACGCTGGTCCTCCGGGGCTGAGCTGTTCGTCCGGTATGGGCGTACGGGTGCGGCTACGAGGCCTAGGCGGCGGCGAGCTTGGCCGCCGAGTCGGCGTCGACGCAGGCCTGGATCACCGGGTCGAGGTCGCCGTCCAGGACCTGGTCCAGGTTGTACGCCTTGAAGCCGACGCGGTGGTCCGAGATGCGGTTCTCCGGGTAGTTGTACGTACGGATCTTCTCGGAGCGGTCGACGGTGCGGACCTGGCTGCGCCGGGCGTCCGCGGCCTCCTTCTCCGCCTCCTCCTGTGCCGCCGCGAGCAGCCTGGAGCGCAGGATACGCATCGCCTGCTCCTTGTTCTGCAGCTGGCTCTTCTCGTTCTGGCAGGAGGCGACGACTCCGGTGGGAATGTGCGTGATGCGCACCGCGGAGTCGGTGGTGTTGACGGACTGGCCGCCGGGGCCGGAGGACCGGTAGACGTCGATGCGCAGGTCGTTGGGGTTGATCTCGACGTCGATCTCCTCGGCCTCGGGCGTGACGAGCACGCCCGCCGCGGAGGTGTGGATACGGCCCTGGGACTCGGTCGCGGGCACCCGCTGCACGCGGTGCACCCCGCCCTCGTACTTCAGCCGCGCCCAGACGCCCTGGCCGGGCTCGGTGGCGCCCTGGCCGCCCTTGGTCTTCACGGCGACCTGGACGTCCTTGTAGCCGCCCAGCTCGGACTCGGTGGAGTCGATGATCTCGGTTTTCCAGCCGACCCGCTCGGCGTAGCGCAGGTACATGCGCAGCAGGTCCCCGGCGAAGAGCGCCGACTCGTCGCCGCCCGCGCCCGCCTTGACCTCCAGGATGACGTCCTTGTCGTCGCTGGGGTCGCGCGGGACGAGCAGGAGGCGGAGCTTCTCGGTGAGCTCGTCGCGCTGCTTGTCCAGTTCCTTGACCTCGGCGGCGAAGTCCGGGTCGTCGGCGGCCAGCTCGCGCGCGGTCTCCATGTCGTCGCCCGTCTGCTTCCAGGAGCGGTACGTGGCGACGATCGGGGTGAGCTCGGCGTAACGCTTGTTCAGCTTGCGCGCGTTGGCCTGGTCGGAGTGGACCGACGGGTCGGCGAGCTTCTTCTCCAGGTCGGCGTGCTCGGCGACGAGTTCCTCGACGGCCTCGAACATCTTGGGCTCCTGCTACTGCTTGGGAAGGGGAAGGCGGGCGACCAAAAACGCCGGTCCCGGCGCTCCCCGGGGAGGGGATGCGGCCGTGGACCGGCGGTTGGGGGCTCGCTACTTCTTGGAGCCGGCGGAAGCCTTGCCGAAGCGGGCCTCGAAGCGGGCCACGCGGCCACCGGTGTCGAGGATCTTCTGCTTGCCCGTGTAGAACGGGTGGCACTCGGAGCAGACCTCGGCCCGGATGGTGCCGGACTCGATGGTGCTGCGGGTGGTGAACGACGCGCCACAGGTGCAGCTGACCTGCGTCTCGACGTACTCGGGGTGGATGTCGCGCTTCAAGGTGTCTCCTACTGTTCCGGGAGGGCGCCGGGTCGCTGCCGCGGGATGCGGGAGCGTGAACCGGAGCCGACGTACCAGTCTGCCAGGACTGGGGTCTACTCCCCAAACCGGGGGCCGCCGTCATCTATTCCGCGGCGTTCACGACACCCTTGGCCCCGCCGGTCGCCGTTCCCTCGGTGGCGCTCCGCGGGATCGGCTTGTCGTTCTTCAGAGCCTTCCAGACCTGATCCGCCTTGGCCTCCTCCAGCAGCACCCGGTTCGGGTCCGCCGGGTCGTACACGACCGGCATGGTGACCATGTTCATGTTGGCCGGGCTGATGCCCTTGAGGCCGCTCGCGAAGGACATCAGGGAGTTCACCGAACCCAGGTCGGAGTCGGTGGTGACGGTCTTGGTGGCGGTGTCGGCGACGTCGTACAGCTTCTTGGGGTTGCCGAGCAGGCCGATGTCCTTGACCTGGTCGGCCAGGGCCTTGACGAAGGCCTGCTGGAGCTGGATGCGGCCGAGGTCGGAGCCGTCGCCGACGCCGTGCCGGGTGCGGACCAGGCCGAGGGCCTGCTCGCCGTCGAGCGTGTGGGTGCCGGCCGGCAGGTCGAGGTGGCTGTCGGGGTCCTTGATCGCCTCGGTGGTGGTGACGTCGACGCCGCCGAGGTCGTCGATGAGCTTCTGGAAGCCGCTGAAGTCGACCTCCAGGTAGTGGTCCATGCGCAGGCCGCTGATCGACTCGACGGTCTTCACGGCGCAGGCGGCGCCGCCGGTGGAGTAGGCGGAGTTGAACATGACGTCGTCGGCGGCGGGGTGCTCGCCGCCGTCGGTGTCGGTGCACTCGGGGCGGTCGATGAGGGTGTCGCGCGGGATGGAGACCACGCTGGCCTTCGTGTGGCCCTTGTGGACGTGCACGACCATCGCCGTGTCGGAGCGTGCGGTGCCGTCGTCGGCGCCGCCGCCGAGCTTCTTGTTGCCGCCGGAGCGGGTGTCCGAGCCCAGGACGAGGATGTTCTCGGAGCCGTTGTCGGCCTTCTCCGGCCGGTCGGTGCCGAGGGCCTGGTCGATGTCGATGCTCGTGAGGTTGCCGTTGAGCTTGAAGAACAGGACCCCGGCTCCGGTGCCGCCCAGGACGAGGACGCCCGCGGCGCTCCAGGCCGCGACGAGCAGTGCCTTGCGCCGCTTGGCGCGGGGCCTGCGGCGGCGGCCCTTGCCCCGGCGGCGGGAGTCGGCGGTGCGGGACTCCCCGGGGCCGGGTATCGCGGGATCCGGCGTGCTCTCGGCGGACATGTGCTCCTCGGGTGTTCGTCCGGTCGGTTACCCCCTGCGCTCAGGGTCGGGTCGGTCGGCTCCGGCGGGTGTCCGCCGGTACCTCACCATCGTCCCTCCGTAGCTGAGACGGCGGAACTCGGGACAGGGTTGCACAACGGTCTGTGGCGGCCGGGTGGGGAAATGGTTACGGACCGTACTCGGCGTGGGCACACTCGCGGCGCTGACCTGGGGATCCGCGGGCGCTCCTCCGGGTACCCGCGGACGGTGGCGGCACCGGCTCGTGTGGTGGAGATCGCAACGTGCGGGGCCGCCCCCTGAACGGAGGCGGCCCCTGGCACGGCTTCGGGCGGTCCCGGCGGGATCAGCCGAAGAGGTTGAACGCCCCCCAGCCGCCGCCGACCCTGCTGCGGGTCTTGAACGTCGCCGAACCGGTGCCACCGGTGCCCTTGTACAGCCACAGCACCCCGGAGGTGTCCCGGGCCAGCAGGTCGGGCCTGCCGTCGCCGGTGACGTCACCGGCGGTGGCGAAGGCGTTGTACACGGACCAGCCGCCGCCGACCCTGCTCCGGGTGCCGAGCGCCGGGGAGGCCTTGCCGGTGCCCGGGTACAGCCACAGAACGCCGGAGCCGTCCCGCGCCAGCAGGTCGGACTTGCCGTCGCGGTTGTAGTCGCCCTTGCCGGTGATCGTGTACTTGGCCCAGCCGCCGCCGATCCGGACGCGGGTGCCGAACAGCCCGTTGCCCTTGCCGGGGTAGAGCCACAGGACGCCGTACTTGTCCTTGGCGACCAGGTCGGGCAGGGCGTCACCGGACAGGTCGCCCGGGACGCGGATGTCCTTCATCACGTTCCAGCCGCCGCCGACACGGATCGACTCGTAGCGGTCGGAGCCGTTGAACGCGAAGGTGTACAGCACACCGTCCGGGGTGCGGTACAGGTAGTCCTGGCGGAAGTCGCGGTTCAGGTCGGCCTGGCGGACCAGGCTCAGCCCGCTCCAGTCGCCCAGCTCGACGCGGTCGCCCAGGTAGGGCCACCGGTTGCCGAGCGAGTAGTACTCGTAGGCCTTGCCGCCGGGCGTGCGGACGAAGAGGTCCGCCAGGCCGTCGAAGTCGAGGTCGGTGTCGTCGACGCGGGCGTTGACCTCGCCGGCGTAGGTACGGGTCTTGGCGTAGACGCCGTAGGCACCCGACGCGACGCAGTCCGTGACGCCCCAGGACACGACACCGGCGATCCGGCCGTTGACCACGAGCGGGCCGCCGGAGTCGCCGTTGCACGGGGAAACGGTGCCGGCGTCCTGACCGGAGGCCGGGTTGCCGGCGCAGGCCATCTGGCCTGCCACGAAGTCGGAGCCCCAGTACGAGGTGCAGGCGGCGTCCGACCGCATCGGCACGGTCGCCTTCTTCAACGTCGGCGAGATGTCGTCGCTGGTGGAGCTGGTGCGCCCCCAGCCGTACACCGTCGCCGGGGTGCCGTTGGCGTAGGA
This sequence comes from Streptomyces sp. NPDC058812, assembly GCF_042744565.1. Taxonomy (NCBI): domain Bacteria; kingdom Bacillati; phylum Actinomycetota; class Actinomycetes; order Kitasatosporales; family Streptomycetaceae; genus Streptomyces; species Streptomyces sp. NPDC058812. The sequence goes on along the minus strand of NZ_JBHYOB010000009.1, from coordinate 305,637 downwards.
GGCGGTGTCGCTGCTCGACGTCGGCTGGAGCGTCTTGTACGGCAGCGCGTCGGTCAGGGTCAGCACCGCGAGGTCACCGCCCGCGATGGTGCTCGGCCGGTACGTGGGGTTGACCCACTGGCGCCACACGCCGGCGACCCGGCCGCCGTGCAGGTCGTCGCCCTCGGGCAGCTTGGCCGTGCCGGCGAGGACTGCCCCGTTCGCCGACCAGTCCAGGCCGTACACGCAGTGCGCGGCGGTCAGGACCTTCGCCGGGGCCACCAGGGTGCCGCCGCAGAAGTAGCCCTCGTCGTCGGCGGTGCCCGCGGTGCCCTTGTCGTCGTAGTAGTGCAGCTGCACCATCCACGGCGCCTCCGAGATGGTCGCGTCCTTGCCGCCGATGATCTTCGGGTCGACGGTGGTGGACGGGGCCTCGGCGCTCGGCGTGGGCTTCGGCTGCCCGGGAGCGGTGACGGTGTCGCCCTTGAGCGCGGCCCCGGAGCCCTCGACGCGCCGCAGCAGCTCCGCCTGGGAGGCGGCCGGCTGCTCGGTGACCGTCGGCTGGGGCGGGACCGGGGTCGTGCCCGACGCCTGGGCGGGGGCGGCCGCGAGGACCGCGCCCGACAGGGCGAGCGCGGCGGTGGCCGCGGGAAGAGCCAGGCGGGCTCTTCGAGGAGTAGATGTCACTCAGGTCTCCTGTCGATGTGGATGCTCGCAGGAGAGAAGAGCCCGGCAGGCGCAGGCCCGTGAAGGCAGCACGAATCGCCCGTGGGCGTATCCGAAAACACGTTCCCCCCCACTGCAGTGCGCTGATCCTACAAGGCAGAAGTCCCGCCCCGTCACCTGTGTGACGGGGCGGGACTTCGGACCGCGCCGGAGTGGGGCGGCTGCGACTCAGTCGCCGTTGCCGGGCGTCGGCGTCGTCTTCTGGATCTGCAGCAGGAACTCCGCGTTCGACTTGGTCTGCTTCATCTTGTCGAGGAGCAGCTCGATCGCCTGCTGCTGGTCGAGCGCGTGCAGCACCCGGCGCAGCTTCCAGGTGATGGCGAGCTCGTCGCTGCCCAGCAGGATCTCTTCCTTGCGGGTGCTGGACGAGTCGACGTCCACCGCCGGGAAGATCCGCTTGTCGGAGAGCTTGCGGTCCAGCTTGAGCTCGAGGTTGCCGGTGCCCTTGAACTCCTCGAAGATCACCTCGTCCATGCGCGAGCCGGTGTCGACCAGCGCGGTGGCCATGATGGTCAGCGAGCCGCCGTCCTCGATGTTGCGGGCCGCACCGAAGAAGCGCTTCGGCGGGTACAGGGCCGTCGAGTCGACACCACCGGACAGGATGCGGCCGGAGGCCGGGGCGGCGAGGTTGTACGCACGGCCCAGACGCGTGATCGAGTCGAGCAGGACGACCACGTCGTGCCCCAGCTCCACCAGGCGCTTGGCGCGCTCGATGGCCAGCTCGGCGACCGTGGTGTGGTCCTCGGCCGGACGGTCGAAGGTCGAGGAGATGACCTCGCCCTTCACCGACCGCTGCATGTCGGTGACCTCTTCCGGACGCTCGTCGACCAGGACGACCATCAGGTGGCACTCGGGGTTGTTGTGCGTGATCGCGTTGGCGATCGCCTGCATGATCATGGTCTTGCCGGTCTTCGGCGGGGCCACGATCAGACCGCGCTGCCCCTTACCGATGGGCGCGACGAGGTCGATGATGCGGGTGGTGAGGACGCCGGGGTCCGTCTCCAGGCGGAGGCGGTCCTGCGGGTACAGCGGCGTCAGCTTGTTGAACTCCGGCCGCCCGCGGCCGTGTTCGGGCGCCATGCCGTTGACGGAGTCCAGGCGCACCAGGGCGTTGAACTTCTCGCGGCGCTCGCCCTCCTTGGGCTGGCGCACGGCACCGGTGAGGTGGTCGCCCTTGCGCAGGCCGTTCTTGCGGACCTGGGCGAGGGAGACGTACACGTCGTTCGGGCCGGGCAGGTAGCCGGAGGTCCGGATGAACGCGTAGTTGTCGAGGATGTCGAGGATGCCGGCGACCGGGATGAGGACGTCGTCCTCGTTGATCTGCGGCTCCTGCTGGATGTCGTCGCGCCCACGGCGGCCACGGCGGTCCCGGTAGCGGCCGCGACGGCCGCGACGGCCGCCCTCGAAATCGTCCCCGTCCTCGTCGGCCCGCTGCTGACGGTCCTGGCGTCCGCCGCCCTGCTGCTGACGCTGGCCGCCCTGGTTCTGCTGGTCGTCGCCCTTGTTGCGGCGGTCGCGGTCACCACGGTCACGTCCGCGGTCACCGCGGTCGCGGTCCCCACGGTCACGGTCGCGGTCGCCGCGGTCCCGGCGGTCGCGGCGGCGGCCCTCGCCGCCCTCACCGTCGGAGCGGGCGTCGCCCTGGCCCTGCTGGTGGCCCTGCGACTGCTGCTGGGCGGAGGAATCGGCCTTCGGCTCGCTCCGCGACTCGACGGCCACCGTCTCGGTGGCGGCGGACGGGCTGCCCGCGTCGGCGGTGGCCCGGCGACGACGGCGCTCGGAGGGGGCCTCGTCGGCGGGGGCGCCGGCCTGGTCGGCCGAGGGCGCGACCTTGGGCGACGGCTGGCCGGGGATGTCGATCTGCTGCTGGGCGTCGCTCTTGTCGGCGACCGCCTTCTCCGCCTTCTTCTCGGCCTTGCCGGCCTTCTCCGCCTTCTCGGCGGGGGCCTCGTCGCCCGTACGGGACCGGGAGGTGCTGCGGCGCTTCGGCTTGGTCTCGCCGGCGGCGTCCGCGGCGGGCGCGGCCTTGGCGGGGGCTCCGCCCGCGGCCTGCGCCTCCTTGATGACCTCGATCAGCTGGCTCTTGCGCATACGCGCGGTGCCCCTGATGCCGAGGCCGGATGCGACCTGCTGCAGCTCGGCCAGCACCATGCCCTCGAGGCCGGTACCGCGGCGCCGCCGGGAGCCGGCACCGGTGGCAGGCGCGGAGGCGTCCGTGGAGGGCGCGGCAGCGGTCTCCTCGACACGTGCGCCCATCAGATCGGTGGTGTCGCTCACGAAGGGTCCTTCCCTGGAGCGGACGTCGGCCTGTCTGGCTCGGCGACCGGTTGTGCTGTCCGGCATCGGTCCTTGCTGTGCGAACCGTGCCGGGGCGGTGGTCCGCCTGAACGGCGGAAGAGATATCTGGTGATGGCGCTTCCCCTAGCCGTGGCACCCAGTGTCTGTGTCATACGGCGTGGTCGCACCGGTTCCGAAACGTGCCCGGCGGGCCGCTCAGTGTCCGTGTCGGCCGTACTGATCTACTGATCACGTACGACATCCACCACACAATGCGGCTTGGGGGGCTCCCGGAAGAATGTCTGTCCCGGACGGGGACACGAGGCACCTCGCCATGGTGGGGTCGGGTGCAGACTTGAGGTTAACACTACCGGATCCAACAAACATTCCCCCTCTCGAAATCCGGCAACCGCACGCGTCTAAATGTCGCTGGAGGTTGCCAGGGGCAGGACGCTCGCGCCCTGCTGGTCCAGGCTGAGCCGGTTGGCCGCCCATTCCGTCCCGGCCAGCGCCTCGACCTTGTCGGCCGTGTCGGCGTCGGCCAGTGCCATCACCGTGGGTCCGGCACCCGAGATCACCGCGGGGATGCCGTCGCCGCGCAGCCGTTCCACCAGTGCGGCGCTCTCCGGCATGGCCGGGGCTCGGTACTCCTGGTGCAGGCGGTCCTCGGTGGCCGGCAGCAGCAGCTCGGGGCGCCTGGTGAGCGCCTCGACGAGCAGCGCGGCGCGGCCGGCGTTGGTGGCGGCGTCGACGTGCGGGACACTGCGCGGGAGCAGCCCCCGCGCGGTCTCCGTCAGCACCGGCTTTCCGGGCACGAAAACCACCGGAACGATGGAATCGGCGGGCTCCATCCTGATCGCCCGGGCGGCGCCGGAATCCATCCAGGACAGGGTGAAACCGCCCAGCAGACAGGCCGCCACGTTGTCGGGGTGGCCCTCGATCTCGGTGGCGAGGTCGAGCAGCGCGGCGTCGTCGAGGCGGGCCTCGCCGCCTATGGTCACCGCGCGCGCGGCCACGATGCCGGCGCAGATGGCGGCGGAGGAGGAGCCGAGGCCGCGGCCGTGCGGGATGCGGTTGGCGCAGACGATCTCCAGGCCTCGGGGCTGTCCGCCCAGGAGGTCGAAGGCGGTGCGCAGGGAGCGGACGAGGAGGTGCTTCTCGTCGCGCGGCAGCGTCTCGCTGCCCTCACCCGCGATGTCGATGTGCAGCCCTGAGTCGGCCACCCGGACGACCACGTCGTCGTACAAACCCAGCGCGAGCCCGAGGGCGTCGAAGCCCGGACCGAGGTTGGCGCTGGTGGCGGGGACGCGCACCCGGACGGCGGCGGCGCGGAACGCTGGACCGGCCATCGCTTGATGACTCTCCTTGAGCTGCGTGGGTTGTCGAATGACATTCGATGACTGACATTCGATGACGTACGGAACCCTCGGTGGCCGCCGCTGCCGGCGCGGCTGAGCGGCATATGCGGCAGGCGGGTTCGGGTACAGCCTATCGAAGGAAGGTTCAGTGGCGACATAGGGCGCACAGGAGGCGCACGATGCGTGTCGTAAGCCCCCTGTGCACCCCCCATAAGCGACTTTTCCGGCTGGACGTCGCTTACGCCCTCGTACGCCGGTGGGAGTGTCGCGGACTCAGATCAGTCCGAGCCGCTCGGCCGCCGTCGCCGCGTCGACCGGGACGGTGACCGGCTGCGGGGCACCGGCGACGGCCCAGTCCGGGTCCTTCAGTCCGTTGCCGGTGACGGTGCACACGATCCGCTGCCCCGGGTCGACCTTGCCCTGCTCGGCGGCCTTCAGCAGGCCGGCCACCGACGCGGCGGACGCGGGCTCCACGAAGACGCCCTCCTGGGAGGCCAACAGCCGGTAGGCGCGCAGGATCTCACGGTCCGTCACCTCGTCGATGGCGCCGCCGGACTCGTCCCGCGCGGCGAGCGCGAAGTCCCACGAGGCGGGGTTGCCGATGCGGATGGCGGTCGCGATGGTCGACGGGTCCTTGACGACCTCGCCGCGCACGATCGGGGCGCTGCCGGAGGCCTGGAACCCCCACATGCGCGGCGCCTTCGTGCTGACCCCGTCGGCGGCGTACTCCCGGTAGCCCTTCCAGTACGCGGTGATGTTGCCCGCGTTGCCCACCGGCAGGACGTGGATGTCGGGAGCGTCGCCGAGCATGTCCACGATCTCGAAGGCGGCCGTCTTCTGCCCCTCGATACGCACCGGGTTGACCGAATTGACCAGCGCCACGGGGTAGTTGTCGCTCAGTGCGCGGGCGAGCGTGAGGCAGTCGTCGAAGTTGCCGTCGACCTGGAGGATCTTCGCGCCGTGCACGAGGGCCTGGCCCATCTTGCCGAGCGCGATCTTGCCCTGCGGAACGAGGACGGCCGAGACCATCCCGGCCCGCACGCCGTACGCGGCGGCGGAGGCGGAGGTGTTGCCGGTGGACGCGCAGATGACGGCCTGCGCACCCTCCTCCTTGGCCTTGCTGATGGCCATGGTCATGCCGCGGTCCTTGAAGGACCCGGTCGGGTTCGCACCCTCCACCTTGAGGTGGACCTCGCAGCCCGTGCGCTCGGAGAGCACCTGCGCGGGCACGAGCGGCGTGCCGCCCTCGCGGAGCGTCACGACGGGCGTGCTGTCGGAGACGGGCAGCCTGTCCCGGTACTCCTCGATGATTCCGCGCCACTGGTGGGTCATTGCTGGTTACTCTCCTTCAACCCGCATGATGCTGGCGACACCCCGCACGGTGTCGAGCTTGCGCAGCGCCTCGACCGTACCGCCGAGGGCGGCGTCGGACGCACGGTGGGTGACGACGACGAGGGAGGCCTCGCCGTCCTTGCCGGACTGCCGCACGGTGTCGATGGAGACACCGTGCTCCGCGAACACGGTCGCGACCTGGGCGAGCACGCCCGGTTTGTCGGCCACGTCGAGGCTGATGTGGTAGCGCGTGACGACGTCGCCCATCGGCGAGACGGGAAGCGCCGCGTACGCGGACTCGCCGGGTCCGGTCGCGCCGCCGATCCGGTTGCGGCAGACGGCGACGAGGTCGCCGAGCACGGCGGACGCGGTCGGCGAACCGCCGGCGCCGGGCCCGTAGAACATGAGCTGCCCGGCGGCGTCGGACTCGACGAAGACGGCGTTGTAGGCCCCGCGCACGTTCGCCAGCGGGTGGCTGAGCGGGATCATCGCCGGATGCACGCGCGCGGTGACCGACGCCCCGTCCGCGGCCCGCTCGCAGATGGCGAGGAGCTTGATGGTGCAGCCCATCTCCTTGGCGGAGGCGAAGTCGGCGGCGGTGACCTCGGTCATGCCCTCGCGGTAGACGTCGTCGAGGCGCACGCGCGTGTGGAAGGCGATCCCCGCGAGGATGGCGGCCTTGGCGGCGGCGTCGAACCCTTCGACGTCGGCGGTCGGGTCGGCCTCCGCGTACCCGAGGGCGGTGGCCTCGTCGAGCGCCTCCTGGTATCCGGCGCCGGTGGTGTCCATGGCGTCGAGGATGAAGTTGGTCGTCCCGTTGACGATGCCGAGCACCCGGTTGACCTTGTCGCCGGCGAGGGACTCGCGCAGCGGCCGGATCAGCGGGATGGCGCCGGCGACGGCGGCCTCGTAGTACAGGTCCTTGCCATGGGCGTCCGCCGCGGCGTGCAGCGCGGCGCCGTCCTGGGCGAGGAGGGCCTTGTTGGCGGAGACGACGGAGGCGCCGTGCTCGAAGGCGGTGGTGATGAGGGTCCGGGCGGGCTCGATCCCGCCGATGACCTCGACCACGACGTCGATGTCCCCGCGTTTGACCAGGGCGGTGGCGTCGGTGGTGACGAGGTCGGGATCGATCCCCGCCCGCACCCTGTCGGGCCGCCGTACGGCCACGCCCGCGAGCTCCACCGGGGCCCCGATCCGGGCGGCGAGGTCGTCGGCGTGCGTCGTCATGATGCGCGCCACCTCTGAGCCGACCACTCCACAGCCCAGCAGCGCCACCTTCAGCGGACGCGTACGCATCATCCGACCTCGTTTCCTCATACCGTCTACGGTTGGACCAGTCTCACGCACCGGACGGGATTTTCTGCCTTTCGTCCGGATCGTGAGACGTTTATTTCATTTTCGCAGGGGCGGAAGACGAAAGATCTTGCGTCCCCGCGGCGGGCCGCCTCCGGGCCCCGACCGCGTGCTCATCCGACGTCGAGACGCAGCAGGTCCTCCTCGGTCTCCCGCCGCACGACGACCCGCGCCTCGCCGTCCCGTACGGCGACGACGGGCGGGCGCAGCACGTGGTTGTAGTTGCTGGCCATGGAACGGCAGTACGCCCCGGTCGCCGGTACGGCGATGAGGTCACCGGGCGCCAGGTCGCCCGGCAGGAAGGCGTCCTTGACCACGATGTCCCCGCTCTCGCAGTGCTTGCCGACGACGCGCACGAGCATGGACTCGGCGTCGGAGGCGCGGGAGACGAGGGCGACGCTGTACTCGGCGTCGTACAGCGCGGTGCGGATGTTGTCGGACATGCCGCCGTCGACGGAGACGTACGTACGCAGCCCGTCGAGGGGCTTGACGGTGCCCACCTCGTAGAGCGTGAAGGCGGTGGGCCCGACGATGGCGCGCCCGGGCTCGACGGAGATACGAGGCGTTCGCAGCCGCGCGCCCTCGCACTCCCGCGTCACGATCTCGGTCAGCGCCTTGGCGATCTCGTGCGGCTCACGGGGGTCGTCGTCACTCGTGTACGCGATGCCGAGCCCGCCGCCGAGGTCGATCTCGGGCAGCTCGATGCCGTGCTCGTCGCGAATGTCCTTGAGCAGCCCGACCACCCGGTGGGCGGCGACCTCGAAGCCCGACATGTCGAAGATCTGCGACCCGATGTGCGAGTGGATCCCGATCACCTCGAGCCCATCCAACTGGAGCGCCCGCCGCACGGCTTCCGCCGCCTGCCCGCCGGCCAGCGGAATCCCGAACTTCTGGTCCTCGTGAGCCGTGGCGATGAACTCGTGCGTGTGCGCCTCGACGCCCACGGTGATCCGGATCTGCACCCGCTGCCGGACCCCGAGGGACTGGGCGATGTGGGCGACCCGCACGATCTCCTGGAACGAGTCGAGCACGATCCGCCCGACCCCGGCGCGCACGGCCCGCTCGATCTCCTCCGGCGACTTGTTGTTGCCGTGGAAGGCGATGCGGTCGACGGGCATCCCGGCGGAGAGCGCGGTCGCGAGCTCCCCACCGGAGCACACATCCAGATTCAGCCCCTCCTCGTCCAGCCACCGCACGACGGCCCGCGACAGGAAGGCCTTGCCCGCGTAGAAGACGTCGGCATCGGCCCCGAAGGCGGTACGCCAGGCCCGCGCCCGGGCCCGGAAGTCGGCCTCGTCGAGTACGTACGCGGGGGTGCCGTACTCCTCGGCGAGCCGCGTGACGGTCATCCCGCCGACGGTGACGACTCCGTCGGCGTCCCGCTCGACGGTCTGGGCCCAGACCTTGGGGTCGAGGGCGTTGAGGTCGGCGGGCGGGGCGGAATAGTGCCCCTCGGGGAGAACGTCGGCGTGACGGGGCCCGGCGGGGTGTGCGGAACGGCTCATGGCGTCTTCTGTGCTCTCTCAGAGGTGGTCGGGTGCGTCGATACCGAGGAGGGACAGGCCGCCGGCCAGCACCGCCCCGACGGCTTCGGCGAGGGCCAGCCGGGCACGGTGGGCGGCCGTGGGTTTCTCCCCACCACGCGGCAGCACGGTGGGCAGGAAGGGCAGCGCGGCGTCGCCGACGGTGACGAGGTGCCGGGCGAGCCGGTCGGGGGCGCGGTGCTCCGCCGCGGCGGCGAGGACGCGCGGGTGGTCGGCGAGGGCGACGAGGAGATCTTGCGCCGTGCCGTCCTGCGCCGTGCCGGACACCGGACCGGGTTCGGCGGCGAAGCCGAGATCGGCGGCATTGCGGGAGAGGGCGCGGGTGCGGGCGTGGGCGTACCGCACGCGGAAGAGCGGATTGCCCGCACGCTGGACGAGGTGCTCGTCGCCGATCCGGGGCCGGTCGTGGGCGGCGGGGTGGAGCAGGGCCCAGCGACCGGCGTCACGACCGAGGCGGAGCGGGTCGGCGGGGGCCGGGACGGGCCGCACGTCGGCCGGCGGAGCCACGGGCGCCGGACCGACCACGTCGACGCGCACGCCGAGGATGGCGGTCCACTCGGGCTCGGGCGGGGCGGTGCAGCTGGTGCGGACGAGGGCGCCCTGGGAGCGCAGGATGCGGGCGGCGGCCTCGGCGACGACGACGGCACGGAGATCGTGGGGGCAGTGCAGCCGCACGACGCCGCCGCTTTCCCCGCCGGTGCCGTCGGCGCGCCCGTGCCCGTACCGGGGCCCGTGCCGCAGGATCTCCGCGACGAGGTCGGCGGGCGCGGTGCCGTGGAGGCTGATGTTGAGGAACCCCGGCCCGGTGAGGACGACGTCCGTGATGCCGTCGGCGTCCACGAGATACGGCCGCAGCACCTCGGCGACCCGGCGGGGCGGCTGCCCGGCCGGCCGGGCGAGCTGGAGGGCGATGCTGGTGGCGTAGTCCCCGCACCCTCCGGGCCCCGGCGGAGCGACCACGGCCCGCGCCGGAACGGTCACGTTCAGCTCACCCGCGTCGACAGCGCGACGCACCGCGTGCAGCACGGTGCGGGAGAGCTCTACGGGGGTCACGGGTCAAGCGTATGGGAGGAGGGGGGTGGGTAGGCGAACTGGTTTGTGGCAGTCCCGGGATGTGGACGGAAACCGCGCGGGCGCGGGCCCACGAAGCGGACCACTCACGAAGGCGCGCCTCGCACCGATCTCGTACCGACCACCCGCCCGACTAGGCCTGAGCAGGCGTTTCACTCTCCCCGGCGAAGCCGAGAACGCTGGGACGAGAAGCCGGGGACGCCCCCGCCCCCTCACTCCCCGCACCGACTCCACCGCCCCTCCGCTCGACCAACTGCCGTACGAGCCCGACCAGCTCGGCGGGCTCGAAGGGCTTGGAGAGGAAGGCGTCAACCCCGGCATCGAACCCGGCCTCGACCTCGTACTGCGTACAGGCACTGACGATGGCGAGCGGAAGGTCCCGCGTACGCGGATCGGCACGCAGCCGGGCGGCGGTCCTGAGCCCGTCCAGCCGGGGCATGACCACGTCCAGCGTGACGACGTCGGGCCGCACCTGATGGACGACATCAAGACACTCGGCACCATCGGCCGCGGTCACGACCTCGAAGCCCTCCAGCTCGAGATTGACCCTGATCAGCTGCCGGATGACCTTGTTGTCGTCCACAACAAGAACCCGGCCAGACGCCCTAGGCACAACTCGAGAGTAGGTCCGGACCGGCCACCGCGTCCGGGTTTTCCCCACTTCCACCCCGTGCGGGGGGACAACGCCCCCTCGGCTGACGCCCCGGGAGGCGGCACGACCCGCGAAAACCCGTTCATGACCACTCCGGGGGAGCTGGTAGTGTTCTACCCGTCGCCGCGAGCAACACCGAACGCGACCGACACGCCCCCGTAGCTCAGGGGATAGAGCAACGGCCTCCGGAGCCGTGTGCGCAGGTTCGAATCCTGCCGGGGGCACACTGTGTAAGTGTGCCCAAGACCCCGTCACCAGCGGAAACGCTGAGGCCGGGGTCTTCGCGTATGTGCAGGCGTGTGCCTGCCCAGTACGGGCTGCAGCTCGTCGATCGGGGCGTTTCAGTCGTGCCAGAGCGTCCTGATGTGGTCCGCCTGCGCCGTGCCCTGCCGTCGCCCCTCCCGGGCCGCGCCCGGGGTGCGGGCGGCGTCCAGGGGGTTGCGGCCGAAGGCGCGGCGGGCTTGGCGGTCGGGGGTCACGAGGGTGGCTCGGGTGCCGTTCGAGACGAGGGTCCGCACCTGGGTCACCACGCTCGGGCTCGCTCCCGCCGCCTTGGGGATGGGTGCCAGTACGACGACCCGCGCGCAGTCGTCGACCAGGTCGGCGTTGGTCGTGGAACGTATGCCGCCGTCCATCCAGCGGCCCGTGCCGATGGTGATCGGCGGGAAGAGGGGTGGCAGTGCGCAGGTGGCCGACATCGCGTGCAGGAGGTCGACGTCGCTGTCGGCGGTGAAGGCCGTCGGCTCGCCGGTGAGGGCGTCGACGGCGAAGAGACGTATGGGCTTCTGCGGCCAGGTGCGGGTCGGGAGTTGAGGGCCGATGGCTTCGAAGACCTCGGCCTCCGGGACGTCGCGCACGGTGAGGGCCAGTCGGCCGATGCGTTTGATCACCGTCTTCGGGTCGCGTGAACCCAGCGCGGCCCACAGGTACTTGACCGTCATCGCGAAGGTGAAGTCCACGTCCAGCATGGCCCGTTTGCGCTCGACCTGCTCCGCGTACAGGTCGGCCGGGGCCGATCCGCCCGCCAGGTCCAGCGCCAGCAGTGAGCCTGCCGACGTGCCGGCGAGGACGTCGGCGCCCGCGAGGTCCACCCCGGCGTCGGCCAGTCCCGCCAGTACGCCGATCTGCCACGCGTAGGCGGTCAGACCTCCTCCGCCCAGCACCAGTGCCGTGTCCGCCATGCCCGCCCCTCCCGAACACCAAGTAACGGGGAGTACTCCCCGGTTAGTCTTCCAGCGAGACGCTAGCAGGTAACCGGGGAGTGGTCCACGCTTGGTGGTGGGCCGGGCAGGGCCGCCGTCATGTCACGTCCGTGCCAGGACCGTCCTCACGACTTGGCGCAGCATCGACTCCGGGTCCGGGGCCGGGCCCGGGGAGCGCCACGCCACGAAGCCGTCGGGGCGGACGAGGACCGCGCCGCCGCGGGTCACTCCGTGGGCCTTCGCCCAGTCGGTGTCGTCGTCCGGGGTCAGGTCGGCCTCCGGTGTTCCGCCCACGCGGTACGACTTCAGCGGGACCCGCATGGCGGCCGCCAGGTGCGTCGCCGCCTCGTGCCAACCGGTGGGCTGCGCCGCGTCGCTGAGCAGGACCAGGGAGTCCTCGTAGAGGTCGAGGGTGGAGACGGCGCGGGCGGCGTCGTCGCCGGTCCGGCGGAGCCAGAGGTGAGGGGCTCGGCTGCCGGGGGCGCCGGTGAGGTCCAGGCTCTCGGGGACCACCGGCGCTCCCGGGTCGGCGCCGACGACCGCGCCCTGGGGGTAGCGGTAGCCGAGGGCGACGTTGAGGATGCCGCGCTGCGGGCCGCCGCCGGCGGGGCCGCCTTCACCGCGGCCTCCGCGCGGGCCGCCACCACCCGTGTCGCCGCCGCGGCCGCTACCGGGGGCACCATCAGGGCCGCCGCCCCGGCCGCCACCGGGGCCGCCAGCAGGGCCGCTACCGGGGCCGCCAGCAGGGCCGCCGCCCGACCCCCCGCCCGGACCGCCGCCCAGACCACCCCCGAGCCCACCGACCCCGCCGCCGCCAAGCCCCGGCGGTGGCGCGAAGCCCGGGTGGCTGTGTTCCACCGAGCGGGCCGCGGCGCGGGCGCTGGTGGCCTCCGCGACCGGGCGGCGTTCCGCGTCGTAGGTGTCCAGGAGGCCGTCGCCCGCCCAGCCCTCCAGGACCGCGGCGAGTTTCCAGGCGAGGTTGTGGGCGTCCTGGATGCCGGTGTTGGAGCCGAAGGCGCCGGTGGGGGACATCTCGTGGGCCGAGTCGCCGGCCAGGAGGACGCGGCCGGAGCGGTAGCTGCGGGCGACGCGCTGGGCGGCGTGCCAGGGGGCCCGGCCGGTGATCTCGATGTCGAGGTCCGGGTCGCCGACGGCACGGCGGATGTGGGCCGCGCAGCGGTCGTCGGTGAAGTCCTCGACCGTTTCGCCCTGTTCGGGGTGCCAGGGGGCGTGGAAGACCCAGTTCTCGCGGTTGTCGACCGGGAGCAGGGCGCCGTCCGCGTCCTCGCTGGTCAGGTAGCAGACGATGAAGCGGCGGTCGCCGACGACGTCGGCGAGGCGGCGGGAGCGGAAGGTGATGCTGATGTTGTGGAAGAGGTCGCCGGGGCCGCTCTGACCGATGCCGAGCTGCTCGCGGACGGGGCTGCGGGGGCCGTCGGCGGCGACCAGGTAGTCCGCGCGGATGGTGGTGTGCTCGCCGGTCTCCCGGCTCTTCACGATCGCCGTGACGCCGTCGGTGTCGGCCTCGAAGGACAGCAGTTCCGTGCCGAAGCGCAGGTCGCCGCCGAGGTTCGTGGCGTGGGTGAGGAGTTCCGGTTCCAGGTCGTTCTGGCTGCACAGGCACCAGGAGCTGGGGCTGAGGCGGGCCGGCCCGCCTCCCGCGTCGATCTGCTTGAACAGCCACTCCCCCGCGTCGCCGACCAGTGTGGGCGTCTGCAGGATGCCGTGGTTGTCGGCCAGGGTGGCGGCGGCCTTCCGGATGTCCGGCTCGGTGCCGGCCACCCGGAAGATCTCCATCGTGCGGACGTTGTTGCCGCGCCCGCGGGGGTGGATGGAGGTGCCGGCGTGACGCTCCACCAGGGTGTGCCGGACGCCCAGCCGCCCCAGGAACACCGAGGTGGACAGGCCCACCAGGGATCCGCCGACGATGAGGACCGGGACGCGGTGGGTCCCGCCCCCGGGGGCGGCTGCGCCGGACCGGTCGGCTCTTTCGTTCATTGTCGTTCGTCCTCCGTATGTCGGGCCGGCGTCGCGTGACTCGCCCCGCGGCAGGTGTGCGCCGGGGCCTCATGCATGCCCCGTACGGCCCGCCGAGGCCCGCGGCGGCTCAGGCTTCACCCGCTTAACCCTCCTGGTTCGCGGTCCCCGCGGGCACGGCACACGATCGTGCTTACGCGACCGTCGCAACCCCGCCGGCCTGGCGCGCGCCGCGACGATCGCCCCCCAGTCCACGAGGAAGATCCCCGGAGAAGAGGTGGGCCGGATGACGGTCTCTCCCGTCGTAGCGACGGATGCCGTGTCGGCGGATGCCCTGGCCACGGACGCGACGGACACCACGGCGGCACCGGCCGCCGTGTCCACGGACGCGGGCGGCGTGTCGATATCCGCGTTCGACGGATCCCGTGTGCGGGTCGTCCTGATGCTGGACATCCACGACGGAATGCAGCAGGAGTTCCTGGACGCCTACGAGCGCATCCGCGACCGGGTCGCCGCCGTACCGGGACACGTCAGCGACCAGCTGTGCCAGTCCCTGGAGAACCCCACCCAGTGGCTCCTCACGAGCGAGTGGGAAAGCGCGGCGCCCTTTCTGGCCTGGGTCAACAGCGACGAGCACCTGGACACCGTCGAACCCCTCCAGGACTGCGTCCGCGACACCCGCTCCCTGCGCTACAGCGTTCTTCGGGAGACCGTCGGCGAACCGGCCTCGTCCGCCTCGCCCGCAGCGGCCGGCGAGCCGCTGCGGTCCGCTCCCCGGATCGGGGGCAACGTCGTACGCCACGCCCTGACCTTCACCGTACGGCCCGGCAGCGAGGCCGAGGTCGCCCGGCTGCTGTCCGACTACGCGTCGCCCGAGGCCCGTGTCGACGACTCCACGCGGCTGTTGCGCACCTCGCTCTTCCTGCACGGCAACCGGGTCGTACGGGCCGTCGAGGTGCGGGGGGACCTGCAGGCCGCGCTGCGTCATGTCGCCCGGCAGCCCGGGGTGCGGGCCGTCGAGGAGGCCCTGAACCCGCATCTGGAGCAGGACCGGGACCTTCGGGACCCGCAGTCCGCCCGTCGGTTCTTCACCCGGGCCGCCATGCCCGCCGTCCACCACGTGGCGTCCCGCGGCCGGACCGACGCGCGCACGCGGCGGCTCGCGCTGCTCTACCCGGTGCGGGCCGGCGCCGGTCCGGAACTGGCCCGGCTGCTGGCCCGCCAGGACGCGTCCGCCACGCACGCCCCGGACAGTCCGGTCCTCGCCGCCACCGTCTTCCACCGCGACGACCTCGTCGTACGGCTCGTCGACGTGGCCGGTGACCCGGACGACGCACCGGCGTTCGTCCTGGGCCTGCAGGTGTCCGCCGACGCCTCCGGAACCGCCGGGGTCGCCGTGGCCGAGCGGCTGCTGGACACCGCCGCCCTCGGCGTCGACGGGCCTCTGACGGAGGCCCGCACGCTGGCGCAGCTGCTCGCGCGGGCCCGTATGACGCCCCTGACCGACCGGCGCTCGCCCGCCTCCTGAACCACGCGACCACCCACCCGAACCACGCGGCCGAACCAAGCGGCCGGCCGGGCCCGACGCCGTGCCCGACGCCGTGCCCGCCGGGCCGCGCGGGTCTTCCCGACCGCGCCCACCGCCTCCCGTCACCTCGGAGTGAACGACATGACAGACCAGCAGGTACGCATCGTCTCTCTCGGCGACATCGCGCCGAACCGCCGCCGCGGCGGAGACCTCCGCGCCCTTCTCACGCCCACCACCGCCGGGTCGACCAGTGGCTTCATGGGCGTGGCCATCGTGCAGCCCGGCGACCGCATCGCCGAGCACTACCACCCGTACTCCGAGGAGTTCGTGTACGTCACCGAGGGCGGGCTGGAGGTGGACCTGGACGGGGTGCCGCACTCCCTCGCCACCGGGCAGGGGCTGCTGATCCCGCAGGACATGCGCCACCGCTTCCGCAACGTCGGTGACGTCGAGGCGCGCCTCGTCTTCCACCTGGGGCCGCTGGCCCCGCGGCCGGAGCTCGGCCACGTCGACACCGAGGACGCGGCGGGCAACGCCCTCCCCCAGGGTGACCACGCGGGACGCGCCGGGCACGAGCGTCCCGCCACCGCGGCCGAGGCGGTGTCATGACCCGGCGTCGGGTGGCCGTCACGGGCATAGGCGTCGTCGCCCCGGGCGGGATCGGCGTGCCCCAGTTCTGGGGCCTGCTGTCCGACGGCCGTACGGCGACGCGCCGCATCTCCCTGTTCGACCCGGCCGGGCTGCGTTCGCAGATCGCCGCCGAGTGCGACTTCGAACCGTCCGAGCACGGGCTGGACCTCGCCACGGTCCAGCGGTGCGACCGGTACGTGCAGTTCGCGCTCGTCGCCGCCACCGAGGCGGTGCGGGACGCGAACCTCGACATGGCGCGGGAGGACCCCTGGCGGGCCGGCGCCACGCTCGGCACGGCGGTCGGCGGCACCACCCGGCTGGAGCACGACTACGTCCTCGTCAGCGAGCGCGGCTCGCGGTGGGACGTGGACGACCGGCGGGCCGAGCCGCACCTGGAGCGCGCCTTCACCCCGGCGACGCTGTCGTCGGCCGTGGCCGAGGAGTTCGGCGTGCACGGGCCGGTGCAGACGGTGTCCACCGGGTGCACGTCCGGCCTGGACGCGGTGGGGTACGCCTATCACGCAGTCGCCGAGGGACGCGTCGACGTGTGCCTGGCGGGCGCGGCGGACTCGCCGATATCGCCGATCACCATGGCCTGCTTCGACGCGATCAAGGCGACCTCGCCCAACAACGACGACCCCGCGCACGCCTCCCGCCCCTTCGACGCCGACCGCAACGGCTTCGTCATGGGCGAGGGCGCCGCGGTGCTGGTCCTGGAGGACCTGGAGCACGCCCGGGGCCGTGGCGCGAACGTGTACTGCGAGATCTCCGGCTACGCCACCTTCGGCAACGCCTACCACATGACCGGGCTCACCAAGGAGGGCCTGGAGATGGCGCGGGCCATCGACACCGCGCTCGACATGGCGGAGCTGGACGGGTCCGCCATCGACTACGTGAACGCCCACGGCTCCGGCACCCAGCAGAACGACCGGCACGAGACCGCGGCCGTCAAACGCTCGCTGGGCGAGCACGCCTACGCGACACCGATGAGCTCGATCAAGTCCATGGTCGGCCACTCGCTCGGTGCGATCGGCTCGATCGAGCTGGCCGCGTGCGTGCTGGCGATGGCCCACCAGGTGGTGCCGCCCACGGCCAACTACACGACCCCCGACCCCGAGTGCGACCTGGACTACGTGCCGCGCGAGGCACGGGAGCGGACGCTGCGGCACGTGCTGTCGGTGGGCAGCGGCTTCGGCGGCTTCCAGTCCGCCGTCGTACTGAGCGGTTCCGAAGGAGGGCTGCGATGAGCGGACCACAACGGGCCAGGCGCCATCAGCAGGACGGAAGCAGGCGTGCGGTCGTCACCGGACTGGGCGTGGTGTCCCCGCACGGCATCGGGGTCGAGGCGTTCTGGAAGGCGGTCGCGGACGGCACCAGCAGCCTCGGGCCCGTCACCCGGGAGGGCTGCGAGCACCTGCCCTTGCGGGTCGCGGGCGAGGTACGCGGCTTCGACGCGGCCGAGACGGTCGAGGGGCGTTACCTCGTCCAGACCGACCGGTTCACGCACTTCGCCCTGTCCGCCACCCAACTGGCCCTGGACGACGCGCGTTTCGGCCGTGCCGACGTCGAGTCGCCGTTTTCGGTCGGCGTGGTCACCGCCGCGGGGTCGGGCGGCGGCGAGTTCGGGCAGCGGGAGCTGCAGAACCTGTGGGGCCAGGGGTCCAGGCATGTCGGCCCCTACCAGTCGATCGCCTGGTTCTACGCGGCCAGCACCGGCCAGATCTCCATCCGCAACGACTTCAAGGGCCCCTGCGGGGTCGTGGCCGCCGACGAGGCGGGCGGTCTGGACGCCTTGGCGCATGCCGCGCTGGCCGTACGGAACGGCACCGACACGGTGGTCTGCGGCGCGACGGAGGCGCCGCTCGCCCCGTACTCGATCGTCTGCCAGCTGGGCTACCCGGAGCTGAGCCGGGCCACCGAAGCCGACCGTGCCTACCGCCCGTTCACCGGCGCGGCCTGCGGGTTCGCGCCGGCCGAGGGCGGTGCCGTACTCGTGGTGGAGGAGGCGGGGGCGGCCCGGGACCGCGGCGCGGAGGTGCGGGCGACGGTGGCCGGGCACGCGGCGACCTTCACCGGCCCGTCCCGCTGGGCGGAGTCCCGGCAGGGGCTGGCCCACGCGATCGAGGGCGCGCTGGCCGAGGCGGGTTGCCGGCCCGAGGAGGTCGACGTGGTGTTCGCGGACGCCCTCGGTGTCCCGGAGGCCGACCGGGCCGAGGCCCTGGCCCTCGCCGACGCGCTCGGCCCGCACGCGCGGCGCGTGCCGGTCACCGCGCCCAAGACCGGCACCGGACGGGCGTACTGCGCGGCACCGGTGCTGGATGTGGCGACGGCGGTGCTGGCCATGGAGCACGGGCTGGTCCCGCCCACCCCGCACGTGTTCGACGTGTGCCACGACCTGGACGTGGTGGCCGGCCGGGCCCGCCCCGCCGAGCCGCGCACGGCCCTGATCCTCGGCCGCGGGCTCATGGGCTCCAACTCGGCGCTCGTCCTGCGGCAGGGCGACGCCGCGCCGTCCGCGGACCGATGACCGACCCGACCAACGCCGACCCCGACCGAGCGCCGCTTCCGGGCGAGCGCCGACCCGAGTCAAGGAGGACACCCATGACCGACCAACTGGACTACCAGGTGACCGTCGAGGAGCTGGCCGCGCTGATGAAGCGCACCGCCGGCGTGCACGTCGACCCGGTCACCCTCCAGCAGCAGGCGGACGCCGGTTTCGACACGTTCGGCCTGGACTCCCTCGGCCTGCTGGGCATCGTGGCCGAGCTGGAGAAGCGGTACGGGCTGGGCCTGCCGGAGCAGGCCGAGCGCTGCAAGACGCCCGCGGATTTCCTCGCGCTGATCAACGGCACCCTGAAGACGGGAGTGTGACATGGCAGGCCACACCGACAACGAGATCACCATCGCCGCCCCGATGGAGCTGGTCTGGGACATGACCAACGACATCGACGACTGGCCCCGGCTGTTCAGCGAGTACGCCTCCGTGGACGTACTCGACCGCGACGGCGACCGCGTCACGTTCCGGCTCACGATGCACCCGGACGCGGACGGCAAGGTGTGGAGCTGGGTCTCCGAGCGCGTCGCCGACCCGACGACCCGCACCGTCCGCGCCCACCGGGTGGAGACCGGCCCCTTCCAGTACATGAACATCGTCTGGGAGTACACCGAGACCGCCGACGGCACGCGGATGCGCTGGATCCAGGACTTCGCGATGAAGCCGGACGCGCCCGTGGACGACGCCTGGATGACGGACAACATCAACCGCAACTCGCGTACGCAGATGGCCCTGATCCGGGACCGGATCGAGCAGGCCGCGGGCGAGCGGCGGACCGCCTCGGTGCTCGCCGACTGACACCGCGAACCGAACGGCGCCGGCGAACCGGACAACACCGGCGAACGGCCCCGCCGAACCGAACGACACCGACGGAGGGCATCTCCCCATGCACCACACCCTGATCGTCGCCCGGATGGCACCGGGCGCGGCGCCGGACATCGCGAAGGTGTTCGCCGAGTCCGACAGCGGCGAGCTGCCGCACCTGGTGGGCGTCAACCGGCGCAGTCTCTTCGAGTTCGGTGACGGCGTGTACCTGCACCTCATCGAGAGCGACGAGGATCCGGCCCCCACCATCGGCAGGCTGACCACGCATCCGGAGTTCCGCCAGGTCAGCGAGCGGCTCGAACCGTACGTCTCGGCGTACGACCCGGCGACCTGGCGCGGTCCGAAGGACGCGATGGCGCGCTGCTTCTACCGCTGGGAGCGGACCGCCGTCGGCTGACGGCCCGTCGTCTCCCCCACCGCGTCGGGGTCGCCCAGCTTCCGTGGGCGGCCCCGACGCACGTGTGCGCGTACGACGGAACGATCGCTCGCGGACCTTCCGGGACACCGAAGGGTTGTACCACCGGAACCGAACACTCGTGTGAGAAGCCCCACCCGGGGTCCTGTGACGTTTTCGCACGTCCTTCCGCTTTGATCTTGGGGGCACAAAAGCACACAGGAGTCCACTGTGCGCACCCCGCCGACCAGCAGAGAGGACGCACACCGTGGGCCGATCCACAGCCCGCCGGTCCAGCCGGAGAGCCGTGTCGAACGGTGCCGGGCGCAGGTCCCGCGCCCGGAGACGGAAACGCCGCGGCCCCGCCCGCGTCGTCCTGGCCGGCCTGACCTTCGGGGCCGTACTGCTCGCGGCGGGCGCCGCCGTCGCGTACTGGCGGGACACCCGGCCCCCGGTGACGGACGACCAGGTGGCCGATGTCGCCGACGCCCTGGACGCCGCCGAGCGCACGGCCGCCCCGGACACCACCGGCGGGACGCCGTCCGTGTCGCCGAGCCCCTCCGTGTCGCCGTCGGCGAAGGCCTCCCCCTCGCCTTCGTCCTCGCCATCCCCCTCCCCCTCCACCATCGCCATTCCCGCCACCGGCCCCGGCACCTTCGTCACCGCCGAGGCCGACGGCACGACCGTGGGCACCGGCAGCCGCGTGCGCCGGTACAAGGTCCTGGTCGAGGAGGGCATCGACATCCGGCCGGGCGCCGCCGCGGCCGAGATATCCGACGTGCTCGCCGACCGCCGCGGCTGGACCACGGACGGGACCAACTCCTTCCGGCTGGTCAGCTCGGGCTCGTACGACTTCGTGGTGAAGATCGCCACGCCGGGCACCGTCGACGAGATCTGCGGCGCCTACGGCCTGCTCACCCGGGGCGAGGTGAACTGCGCGGTCGGCACGGACGTCGTGGTGAACCTCAAGCGCTGGGTACTGGGCTCGCCGCAGTTCGACGGCCCGATCGGCGACTACCGGGCGCTGATCATCAACCACGAGGTGGGTCACCGCATCGGCCACGGCCACGAGACCTGCCCCGGTCCCGGGCTGCCGGCCCCGGCGATGATGCAGCAGATCAAGGGCCTCAAGGGGTGCGTCGCCAACGCCTGGCCCTACGACCGCGACGGCGAGTACCTGGGCGGGCCCTCGGTCTCCTGAGCACTCGGCCGAGGGCTCCTGAGCACTCGGTGGAGGTCTCCAGGGCACTCGGTCGAGCGCCCGGCGGGAGCGTTCGGCGGACGGTTCGCGGGACAGCCGGTGGGGCGAGGGGTGATGATCGGCCCATGACCACCACTCCGCGTTTCGACCCCCGCGCCCTGCTGGCGGAGAGCCGGCTCGGCGTGCTCGCGACGATCAAGTCGGACGGCCGCCCGCAGCTCTCCCCCGTCATGCCCGCCTACGACCCGGAGGCCGGCGTCATCCGCGTCTCGACCCGCGAGGGACTGGCCAAGACGGCGAACCTGCGCCGGGACCCGCGGGCCACTCTGGAGGTGACCGCCCCGGACGGCAGGTCCTGGGCCACGGCCGAGGGCGTCGCGACCCTCACCGGGCCGGGCGTCGACCCGCACGGACCGGAGGTGGAGGCGCTGGTGGAGTACTACCGCGCCGCCGCCGGGGAGCACCCTGACTGGGACGAGTACCGGATGACGATGGTGTCCGACCGCCGGGTGCTGCTCACGATGACGGTGGAGCGCGTGTACGGGGCCGACATCGGCTGAACCGGCGCGGGTCGGCTGGCCGGAAGATTTGTGCCCCGGCGGTGATAGATCCGCCCGCCGTTTCCGTACCTCCTGGCGAACGAGTACGAGTCGAGTACGTCGAGTGCGAGTCGCTCGCGTCGCCCCTGGAGGCATCATGCGCCTGTCCCGCAGCAGGATCGGAGTCGTCGTCCTGTTCGGTGCGATGACCCTGACCCTCACCGCGCTGGCCTTCCCGGCCATGCTCGGTCTGGACAAGGCCGACGGCAACCAGGACCGGGTCATCGCCGGCACCAGGTTCGGGCCGCTCACCGAGGCCGACCGTGACTTCGTGGTCAAGGTCCGGGCCGCCGGGCTGTGGGAGTACCCGCTGGGCGAGATCGTGATGGAGCGCGGTACGTCGAAGGCGATGAAGACGGCCGGCGAGCACCTGGTCGTCGGCCACGCCGGTCTTGACGCGATGTGCCGCGAGATCTCTCCCGAGCTGGGCATCACGCTGCCCAACCGGGCCTCCCCGCAACAGGAGGACTTCGTGGCGACGGTGAAGTCCAAGAGCGGCGAGGAGTTCGACTCGTCGGCGGTCAACATCATGCGGGTGACCCACGGTCAGATCTTCCCGGCGATCGCCAAGATCCGGGCCACCACCAAGAACACGCTGGTGCGCCAGCTGGCCGACCTGGCCAACGACACCGTGCTGGACCACATCACGGTGCTGGAGAAGACCGGGCTGGTCGAGTACGACCAGGTCACCTTCCAGCAGACCGGACCGGCGAAGCTGCCGAGGGAGAAGGTCACCCCGCCCCCGCCGCAGCCGGGCGAGCGGGTGCTGGTGCTCAAGCCGCGGCCCGACCTGAACGTGAACACGGCCTCCCCGACGCCCACCCCCTCACCGGCGGCCCCGTGACCGCTGAACGTGTCAGGCGTCCCGGGCCGCGGTGACGTCCGCGGCCCAGCCGAGCGGATGCGGCTGAGGGTCGTCCGGTGCCGGGGCGAGGGGCTCGCCGCCCGCCTCGCTGAAGGCGGTGAGCGCCTCGACCAGCGCCGCCCGCTGGCCCGGCGCGAGCCGTTCGACGATCGCGGCGACCTCGGCGCGGCGCCGGGCGCTGACGTTCGCGACGGTGCGCCGGCCCTCTTCGGTGAGCCGGAGAAGGGTCTCGCGCCGGTTGTCGGGGTTGGTCTGCCGGTCGGCGAGCCCGGCCGAGATCAGCCGGTCGACCATGCGCATCGCCGTCGACGGGGCGACCTGGAGGTGGTCGGCGAGCGCGACGAGCTTGGTCGCGCCTCTCGTGGAGAGCACCATCAGCATCCGGAACTGGGGCAGCGTCACCCCTTCCTCCACTTCGGCGAGCGACCGCGCGGAGACGGCCACCAGCAGTCGCGACGCGGCCAGCACGGCCTTGGTGACCGCGTCGACATCGTCCAGGCCCCCGACGGGCATCTCACGCTCCGGCATGTGTCCTTTCTACCGCGCCGAAGTCCCTGCTCACTCACCTGATCAGAAGGCGGAACGGGCGGAACGGGGGGGCCGGAGGGGCCGCACGGCGACCGGACCGGCGCAAAAGGAGCAGCGAGCACTGCCCGTCCACCTTTTCCCTGTGCAAAGGTGGAGGCGGAGTCCCGAGTCAGGAGGGCGGGAATGGCACGCACGGACACGACACCCCGCCGGCCCCGGCCGCCCGCCGGCCTGCGGCGCGCCGCAGCGCGGCTGCCGATCCTCCTCTTCCGCGGGGGGCTCGGCCCCCTTCTCGGCAAGCGGCTGCTTCTGCTGCACCACACCGGCCGGATCAGCGGCCGTGACCGCCGGGTCGTCCTCGAAGTGGTCTCCTACGACGACTCCCACGGCTCCGATGACTCCGGTGGGCCGCACGGACGGAGTTGGACGGTCGCCTCCGGCTTCGGCCCGGAGGCGGACTGGTACCGGAACCTCCGGCAGCAGCCCAAGACGGTCATCCAGTTCGGCAACCGCCACCACGCCGTCACCGCCCACTTCCTGCCCGCCGAGGAGGGCGCCGGGATCATGGCGGAGTACGCCCGGCGGCACCCGGGAACCGCCCGGCGCCTTTGCGCGTTCATGGGATTGGCGGTGGACGGCGGCGAGGCGTCGTTCCGTGAGGCCGGACGGGCCATCCCGTTCGTGCGGCTGGTCGCGGCGGACGGAGACCGCCGACCATGACCACCGGGCCACGGGATCGGCGGCGGGCGGGAAAGGACGGCCGGAGCCCCTGGCGATCTCATTTTGCACTGTGCAATGATCCAGCGGGGGGCCGGTCTGCGGCCGCCTGCCGTACGGCGCCCAGGAGTGACACCGAAACGGTGCTGCGGCACAGGACGGCACACCGACCGTCGGCGGGCTCCCCTCCCGCACCCACTCCCGCCCGGCCGCCGTACGGGCCGAAGAAGAGAGGAAGAGCGGGATCATGACCGCTTCCGGGCCGGACAGCGGCGCGACGCCGGACCAGCCGGACCAGCCCGGCGGTACGCCGTCCGTGCCTGAGTACGTCTGGCGGCAGTTCCTGGAGGACGACGAGCGCGCCATCCGCGCCTCCGCCCTCATCAGGGAACCCGCCGCACGGGACCGGACACCCGGTTGGCGCCCGCCGCCCCCGGACGGCACGGACACGGACGCACCCGCGGGCCGTCCGTCCGGCGTGGTCGGCGAGTTGTGGCACCCGGAGGATCCATGGACCGGACCGGCCTGGCGTGCGCTGGACGGCCGTGCCCGGATCCGGCGGGTCGGCCGGGTGATCGGCACGGCCGCCGCGGTCGCCCTCGCCCTGACCGCGTGGTCGCAGCTGTCCACCGGCCCCGGCACCCCGGGCGGCGGACCGGCCGAGACGATCGGGCAGCACCTGGAGGAGAGCCCCGTCCTGCCCACCGCCGCCTCTTCGGCACCGACGGCCTCGGGCGACGCGAGCCCCGCGGTCTTCGAGCCCGCACCGTCCGCCGTTCCCCGGGCGTCCTCCTCCTGGGCCGTCAACTGACGCGTACGCGTGCTCCGCTCGTGCCGGGCGGCGTCAGGCGCTGCGCTTGCGCGGCGGCGTCTTCTTGGCGGTGCTCTTGGCGGGCGCGCTCTTGCCGGTCGTCTTCTTGGCGGTGCTCCTGGCCGCCGTCTCCTTCCCCGGCCGCGCGGACTTCGCCGTCGACTTGCCGGCGGCGGAGGCCGTCGTCTTCTTCGCCTCCGTCTTCTTCGCCTCCGTCTTCTTCGCCTCCGTCTTCGTCGCCGCTGTCCTCCTCGCCGCTGTCTTCGTCGCCGTCGAGGTCGACTTCTTGCCGCCGGCCTCCTTGGGGGTCCGCCGGGACGGCGTGCGCTGCGGCAGGGTCCTGACCTCGGCCTCCTCGGCCGGCCCGGCGCCTTGCCCGCCCCGTGTCTCCCGTGCTGCCCGCACGCTGCTCTCCAGCGCGGCCATCAGGTCCAGCACCTTCCCGGGCGCGGCCTCCTCGCGGGTCTCCGGGGGCGTCTCGCCGGCGGCCTTCGCGGCGATGACCTGCTCCAGCGCCTCGCGGTACTCGTCGTGCAGGTCGTCCAGGTCGATCTCGCCGAGCGTGTCCATCAGGGCGTCCGCGAGGTCCAGCTCCTGGTCGCGGACGGTGACACCGGCGTCCGGGGCGACGCCCTCGGGGGCCCGCACCTCGTCCGGCCACAGCAGGCCGTGCATCGCGATGGCGTCGCCGACGACCCGGAGCATGCCGAGGCGCTCACGGCCCCGCAGGGCGAACTTGGCGATGGCGACCCGGTTGCTGCGCCCCAGCGCCTCGCGCAGCAGTGTGTACGGCTTGGCGGCGGGCGCGCCGCTCGCCGCGAGGTAGTACGCGGAGCCCATCTGGAGCGGGTCGATGCGCTCCTCGGGCACGAAGGCCACGATCTCGATCGTCCGTGCGGTCGGGATCGGCAGGTGGGACAGGTCCTCGTCGGTGATCGGGATCATCGAGCCGTCGGCGTCCTCGTAGGCCTTGCCGATCTCGTCCTGGCCGACCTCGCGGTCCTCCAGCTCGCAGACCTTGCGGTAGCGGATGCGGCCGCCGTCCTCCGTGTGGATCTGGCGGAAGGAGACCGAGTGGCTCTCGGTCGCGTTCACCAGCTTGACGGGGATGCTGACCAGGCCGAAGGAGATGGCGCCGTTCCAGATGGATCGCACGTGCAGCACCCTTTCCAGCTTTCCAGTCGGTCGACTGCCGGAGGACGACGGGGCGGTTCATCCCTGTTTCTCTGTTTCGTGAGATTCTCATGGTATGGCGCCTATCACAGAGGTGGAGGGGCGACGGGTCGCCCTCAGCAACCTGGACAAGGTGCTGTATCCCGCGACCGGCCTCACCAAGGGCGAGCTGCTGCACTACTACGCGACGACCGCCGAGGTGCTGCTGCCGCACCTGCGGGACCGGCCGGTGTCCTTCCTGCGGTACCCGGACGGTCCGGACGGCCAGGTGTTCTTCACCAAGAACGTGCCGCCGGGTACGCCCGACTGGGTCACCACCGCCGAGGTGCCCCGCTCGGAGGGGCCGGCGCGGATGGTGCTGGTACAGGACCTGGCGTCCCTGATGTGGGCGGCGAACCTGGTGACCGAGTTCCACACGCACCAGTGGACCGCGGACGATCCCGACGAGGCCGACCGGCTGGTGTTCGACCTCGACCCCGGACCGCCCGCGACCGTCGTGCACTGCTGCGAGGTCGCGCTGTGGTTGCGGGAGCGGCTGGCGGCGGACGGGATCGAGGCGTACGCCAAGACGTCCGGAGCGAAGGGGCTCCACCTGCTGGCGGGAGTGCGGGGAGCGTCGTCGGAGCGGGTGTCGGAGTACGCGAAGACGCTGGCGACGGAGGCGGAGCGGGCCCTGCCGCGGCTGGTGGTGTACCAGATGACGCGCAGTCTGCGGCCGGGGAAGGTGTTCGTCGACTGGAGCCAGAACGCGGCCCGCAAGACCACGGCCGCTCCGTACACGATGCGGGCCCGGTCCGTACCGGCGGTCTCCACGCCGGTGACCTGGGACGAGGTGGCCGGGTGCCGGCGGGCGGAGCAGTTCGTCTTCCGGGCGGAGGACGTCGGTCCGCGGGTGCGGGACCACGGCGACCTGCTGGCGCCGCTGTTCGAGCGGCGGCGGGCGGCGGCCCTCCCCTGACGCGCGACGGCTCTCAGATGACGCGCGACGGCCCTCAGACGCGCGTCCAGGTGGCGCGGTCCCGGGCCATGGCGTGCAGGGCTTCCACGTCCGCCGGTTTCAGCATCCCGCCCAGGCGGGCCAGGTCCGGCAGCTCCGCGTCCGCGAGCACGCGGACCGAGCGGGGCGGGGCGGTGACGGTCACGTTCGCCGGATCGACGAGGACGAGGACGGGGTGCACCTCGGCCGTCAGGGCGTAGGAGGCCCGGTCGGCGTCGGCGCGGACCCGGCGCAGCAAGGGAAACGGTTCGCGGCGGCCCAGCGCGACCAGGGGGTCGGTGATGTGCACCCGCTGCCTGCGGGCGGACAGCACGTGGAGGGCGAAGAGACCGCCGGGGCCGATCACCAGGTGGTGGACGCGGTCGCCGCCGGGCAGCGGGACGGAGTGCAGGGTCTGCCAGCCGGCGCCGTCGAGGCGGTCGAGGGCCGCCCCCGTCGTCTGCTCGGCCGCCAGCGCCCGGCGACGTGGGTCGGGCCGCAGCCGGTGCGCCGGACCGGGGTCGCGTTCCAGGGCGACCAGGAGCGCCTCGCCGGGCCGGTTGGGGGCGAGGTCGTCGTCCGGGTGGAGGGAGAGCCGGGCCAGCTCGGCGGGGGTCGGGACCGGGGGCGGGCCGACCGTGACCGGGCCGGTGAGGAAGGGACCCAGCGCTTCGAGGACCTCGTCCTCGCGGTCGTCGCTCAGCAGGTTCACCCGGGACGCCTCACGGTCGTACCAGGCGACGTTCCCGCCGTCCGGGAGGCAGACGTACAGCCGTTCCTGACCGTGCCGCCAGGTCGGTATGACGCGCAGTCCGTTCATGCACCATCACCCCACGACCATGGGAACAGGCGGGGTGCTGCGGGGGCAAGAACCCGGTTACCTTTGGGAGGAGTTGGGCAGGCCCTCGGGCGGGATGGGGAGGCACCGTTGCGTACCCGTGGGAAGGGAGCGGACGTCCCGGCTCCGGGCAGGCCGTGGGACGAGATCGCGCCGGGCCTGTGGATGGGCGGGCACGAGTTCCAGGGGCCGGTCGGCAGGCGGGAGTCCGTCGTCGTCCGGAACGAGTTCGATCTGGTGCAGACTCTGCTGCGGCTGCCCGGACACGGGCCGGACGATGGCGTCGAGCACCATGTGTGGCCGATCCCCGACGGCCCCCTCGACGGGACGCAGCTCGCGGGGGTGATCCGGCTGGCGGAGGCCGCGGGCGAGGCGCTGGACGCGGGCCGCAAGGTCCTCGTCCGCTGTTACCACGGGTACAACCGCTCTGGTCTCGTCGTGGCCCACACGCTGATGCGCCGGGGCGGCACCGCCGAGGAGGCGGTCCGGCTGATCCGGTCCCGGCGCTCGCCGTGGGCGCTGCACAACGACCTGTTCGTGGAGTACCTGCGGGCCGGCCTGGTCACCGCGCGGCTGCTGGAGGAGCTGGCCGAGTAGCCCGGCACACCTCCACGCACACAAAATGGACTTCCGTCCGAATAAGGTGTACCGGATCACCGATGCCGATCACCTGATGACACCAGATGAACGAACCCCAGGAGTGCAGTGCTCCCGAGCCGCCGCGGGCACCCCGCCCGCGTCCCCGCCGTCCTCGCGCTGCTCCTGGCGGCCGCGGCGGCCGGGGCGCTGACCGCCTGCGGTGACTCGGGCGGGCTGCGGAGCGCGGGCGTGACGCCTGCCGCGCAGAGCCCGGCCCGGCTCTGGCCCGACCTGACGCCGGCGTCGAGTCCGGCCTACGACATCGGCGAGGTGGACAACGAGGTCGTCAAGGGCGTCGCCGTGCCCGGCGGCGACATCCGCGAGGCCGACCCGGTGGCCGCCGTGCGGGCCGAGATCACCGCGCACCCGGACGACTACGAGGGCGGCAAGGCGCCGTACCGCGAGACGGCCCGCCGGATGGCGGACTGCGGCCCGGCCGGCGTCGACGGTGAGCGCGGCCGGTGCCCGGTGCTCAGGCCGTACTACCGCGACCTGACCGGCGACGGCCGCCCCGAGATGGCCCTGGGCTTCCGTCTGCTGCCCGAGAAGCTGACCGCCGTGCGCGTCTACACGGTCGAGAAGGACCGGCTCGTGCGGGTCATGTCCTACGACGACGCGGTGAGCGCGGTCGAGCTGGCCGGGCGGACGGTGATCGTCCGGTCGCCCTCGGAGGTCGCGGGCTACGAGTACCGGCTCCAGTGGACGTGGGACCCCGACCAGCGG
Source organism: Streptomyces sp. NPDC058812 (assembly GCF_042744565.1). NCBI lineage: Bacteria > Bacillati > Actinomycetota > Actinomycetes > Kitasatosporales > Streptomycetaceae > Streptomyces > Streptomyces sp. NPDC058812. The sequence goes on along the minus strand of NZ_JBHYOB010000009.1, from coordinate 277,165 downwards.
GCCATGCTCCTCACGAGCGACGAGATGCTGCGCACGGACGACGGCGGAAAGCACACGAAGCGTCCGTCCGCCTCCCCGTCCACGTCCCCGTCCGCGTCCCCGTCAGCGAGCGCCCGGTGAGACTCGCCCTCCCCCGGTGGACCGGCCCGCTCGCGGTGAGGGCCGCCGTCTTCATCACCGTGATGTGCTGCGCGCTCGCCGCGCTGCTCGGGGTCCTGGTGCACGTCTCGGTCACCAACCAGACCGTGGGCCAGGCCCGCGACGTCGCCCTGTCCCGGCTTGGGGAGGCGACGGAGGCGTACGAGGCCGGGGACCCGCTGCGGCGGGGCGCCGGCGTCGATCCGCCGGGGCTGCCGGAGCGGCTGCGGGAGCTGGCCGCCTCGGGCCGGCGCGGCACCATGGTCGCCGAGCACGACGGGCGCCCCACGATGTGGGCGGCGGGCCCCGCCGACGGCGGCCGGGCGCTCGCGGTGCGGGTCGACCACTCCCAGGGCGAGCGCACCATCGACGGCCTGGACGGCGCCATCGTGTGGTCGTCGGCGCTGGCGATCGGGGCGACGCTGCTGGTCGGCGCGTTCGCCGTGACACGGGTGACAAGGCGGCTGCACACCACGGCGCGGGTGGCACGGCGGATCAGCGCGGGTGACCTGGACGCGCGCGTCGGCGATCCCCGTGCGCAGGACCCGACGCGTCCGCAGGACGAGGTGGCCTCGGTCGCCGCCGCGCTGGACTCCATGGCCTCGTCGCTGCAGGGCAAGCTGCTCGCCGAGCAGCGGTTCACCGCGGACGTGGCGCACGAGCTGCGCACCCCCCTCACCGGCCTGCACGCGGCGGCGGAGCTGCTGCCGCCGGGCCGCCCGACCGAGCTGGTGCGGGACCGGGTGGCCGCCCTGCGCACGCTCACCGAGGACCTGCTGGAGATCTCCCGGCTGGAGAGCGGACGGGAGCGGCTGGAGGTGGACCCGGAGGCGCTGGGCGCGCTGGCCGGGCGGGTCGTCCGGGGCTCCGGCACCGACACGCGTGTCGACCTCGTGAGGGACACGCGGGTGGAGACCGACCGGCGGCGACTGGAGCGGGTGCTCGGCAACCTGGTCGCGAACGCGCACCGGCACGGGCGGGCGCCGGTGGTGCTGACCGTCGACGGGCCGGTGATCACCGTGCGGGACCACGGGGACGGCTATCCGGAGTACCTCCTCGCCCACGGGCCGCAGCGGTTCCGCACCGAGGGCGGCACGAAGGGGCACGGCCTCGGGCTGACGATCGCCCTGGGGCAGGCGGAGGTGCTCGGCGCGCGGCTGGAGTTCACGAACCCGCCGGACGGCGGGGCGCTGGCGACCCTGACCCTGCCTCAGCAGCCCTGACGGTGCCCGGCGGACCGGCCGGTTCCCCGATGGCTCAGTGCGGCGGGCGGTCCGTACCGGGCGCTCCTAATGTGGCGGTTAGTCACCTGAAGACCCGTTCGCTCCCGGGAGGAACTCCCATGTCCCTGCTGTCCGCACACTCCTCGCGCTCACCACTCCTGCGCGGCCTCGCCACCGCCGTCGCCGCCGGCGCGCTCGCCACGGCCGTCGCCGTCACGCCCGCCGTCGCGAACGACGAATGGGGTGGCGGGGACTCCGGTTCCGGCAGCGCCACCGCCGGCCCCTCCGGAGGCAACGGCGGCGGGAACGGCGGCGACCAGTGGGGCGGCGGGAACGACGGCCGCCAGGAGCAGGGCAGCTACCGGGGTGTCGTCACGGCCGACCGGCTCGCCCTGCGCACCTCGCCGACGCGCGGCGGAGAGGTCATCCGGTACGCCCACCGGGGCGAGACCGTCCGCATCTACTGCAAGACCCCCGGCGACAAGGTGAAGGGCAACCCCCTCTGGTACCTCCTCACGGACGGCACCTGGGCCTGGGGCCCGGCCCGTTACATCGACAACATCGGCCCCGCGCCGCGCTGGTGCTGATGCGGACGACTCACACACCACACTATTTAGGTAAGTTCCGGACATGACCAAGGCCGGAACCGGAACCGGAATCACCGTGGCACAGGCGGACGCGCCCGCCCCCGTCCCCCGCCTCCCCCGGCGCCGTGGCGTCGAACTCACGCTGATCCTCATGGCCGTCCTGCTGTCGGTGTTCGGCTACTGCAACGTCGGTCTCGCCCAGCACGGCACCCTCCCTCCCGGCGCCGCCGGTTACGGCGCCGGGCTCGGCGTGCTCGCGCTCCTCGCCCATCTGGCGGTACGGCTGCGCGCCCCCTGGGCCGACCCGCTCCTGCTGCCCATCGGGGTGCTGCTCAACGGCCTCGGCCTGGTCCTGATCTACCGGCTCGACCTGGAGACGCCGGGCGACCGGGCGGCCCCCACCCAGCTGGTGTGGTCGACGCTGGGCGTAGGACTGTTCATCGTGGTCGTCCTACTCCTGCGCGACCACCGCGTGCTCCAGCGCTACGCCTACGTCTGCGTCGCCGCCGCGCTTGTCCTGCTCACCGTGCCGATCTTCTTCCCGGCCGTGAACGGCGCCCGCATCTGGATCCGGATCGAGGGCTTCTCCATCCAGCCCGGCGAGTTCGCCAAGGTCCTCCTCGCCGTGTTCTTCGCCGCCTACCTGGCCGCCAACCGCAGCGCGCTGGCGTACGCGGGCCGCCGCGTGTGGCGCCTCCAGCTCCCCACCGGCCGCGTCCTCGGCCCGATCGTGGCGGTGTGGCTGGTCAGCGTCGGCGTCCTGGTCCTGGAGCGCGACCTCGGCACCTCGCTGCTGTTCTTCGGTCTGTTCGTGGTCCTGCTCTACGTCGCCACCGGCCGCACCGGCTGGATCGCCGTCGGCCTGCTGCTGGCCTCGCTGGGCGCGGTCGCCGTCGGCTGGCTGGAGCCGCACGTGCACAGCAGGGTGGAGGACTGGCTGCACCCCTTCGCGTCGATCGAGGCGGGTCAGGGGCCCAACCAGCTGGCCCAGTCGCTGTTCGCCTTCGCGGCGGGCGGGGTGACCGGCACGGGCCTGGGCCTCGGCCACTCCATCCTGATCGGGTTCGCCGTCAAGTCCGACTTCATCCTGGCGACCGCGGGCGAGGAGCTGGGCTTCCTCGGTCTGACCGCGATCTTCCTGCTGTACGCGCTGCTGGTGGAGCGCGGCTACCGGGCGGGCCTCGCCGCGCGCGATCCCTTCGGCCGGCTGCTCGCGGTCGGCCTCTCCTCGATCGTGGCGCTCCAGGTGTTCGTCATCGCGGGCGGGGTGACCGGACTGATTCCGCTGACCGGCATGGCGATGCCGTTCCTGGCCCAGGGCGGCTCCTCGGTCGTCACCAACTGGGCCATCGTCGCGCTGCTGATCCGGGTCAGCCACGCGGCCCGCAGCCAGGCCGGACAGGCCGGTCCGGCCGACGGGCGGGTGGCGCCGTGAGAGCCGAGCAGCTCCGGTGACCCGGCACATCCGGCACGCCGCCGCCTTCTGCGCCCTGCTGCTGGTCGCCCTGCTGGTGAACGCCGCCCGGGTGCAGATCGTCCAGGCCCCGGAGTACGACGACAACCCGGCCAACCGCCGCCCGGACATCGCCCGCTACCAGCAGCCGCGCGGGGACATCCTGGTCGGCGGCGAGCCGGTCACCGGCTCCCGTGACACCGGCGAGCATCTGCGTTTCGAACGGACGTATCAGGAAGGCGCCTTGTACGCGCCGATCACCGGCTTCGCCTCGCAGGCGTACGGGACGACCCTGCTGGAGCACGCCGAGGACGGACTGCTGTCCGGCGCGGACCCGATGCTCGCGCCGCTTCCCCTCTGGAACGACGTCACGGGGGCCCAGAACCCCGGCGGGGACGTGGTGACGACGATCAACGGGGACGCGCAGCGGGCGGCGTTCGAGGGGCTCGGCCGTCGCAAAGGGGCGGTGGCGGCCGTCGAACCGTCGACCGGCCGGATCCTGGCACTGGTCTCCACGCCGTCGTACGACCCCCAGCTGCTCTCCGGGAACAGCACGGCCGCCACCCGGACGTGGGACCGGCTGAACGGCGATCCGGACAAGCCGATGCTGAACCGGGCCGTGCGCCGGACCTACCCGCCGGGTTCCACCTTCAAGGTGGTCACCACGGCGGCGGCACTGGACGCGGGCGTGATCCGGGACCTCGACGCGCCGACCCGCTCGCCCGACCCGTACACCCTCCCCGGCACCCGGACCCGGCTGACGAACGAGGCCGAGGGCTGCCGGGACGCCTCGCTGCGGGAGGCGTTCGAGTGGTCCTGCAACACCGTGTTCGCCAAACTCGGCGTGGACGTGGGCGTGCGTGACATGGCCGCCACGGCGGAGGCCTTCGGCTTCAACGACGCCGGGCTGCGCATCCCCTTCGCCGTCTCGCGCAGCACCTTCGACACCTCGGTGGACCGGGCACAGCTCGGGCTGTCATCGATCGGGCAGTACAACACGCGGGCGACTCCGCTGCAGATGGCGATGGTGGCGGCGGCGGTGGCCAACGGCGGCCAGGTGCGCTCGCCGTACCTGGTGGAACGGACGATGCGGGCGGGCGGCAGCCTGGTGGCGACCGCCGGTTCGCGGCCCACCCGGGAGGCGATGCGCCCCTCGACGGCGGCGCGGCTCAAGGAGCTGATGACCGGCGTGGTGGCGAAGGGCACCGGCGCGAACGCCGCGATCCGTGGCGCCACCGTCGGCGGCAAGACCGGCACCGCCCAGCACGGCGTCGGCAACTCGGGCACGCCGTACGCGTGGTTCGTCTCCTGGGCGCAGGGCGACGGCGACCTGGAGCCGAAGGTCGCGGTCGCGGTGGTGGTGGAGGGCTCGGCGGCGGACCGCGAGGACATCAGCGGGGGCGGCATGGCGGCGCCGATCGCGCGGGCGGTGATGGAGGCGGTGCTCAATTCCTGAGACGGGGGTACCACGGCGCCGACGGCCCGACCTAACGTTCGGTACATGACTGACGCCGCGCACGAACTAGCCCAGGTCAACATCGCCCGCCTCAAGGCCCCGCTGGACTCCCCGCAGTTGAAGGACTTCGTGGACGCGCTGGACCCGGTGAACGCCGCGGCGGACGCCGCCGAGGGGTTCGTGTGGCGGCTGCAGAGCGAGGCGGGGGACGCGACCGACATCCCCGTCTTCGGGGACTCCTGGCTGATCATCAACATGTCGGTGTGGCGGGACACGGACGCCCTGACGGCCTTCATGTACCAGGGGCGGCACCGGGAGATGCTGGCGCGGCGCAGGGAGTGGTTCGAACGGCTCGCGGAGGCGGTCACCACCCTGTGGTGGGTCCCGGCGGGGCACCGGCCGACGGTCGCGGAGGCGGAGTCGCGGCTGCTGCACCTGCGGACGCACGGGCCTACGCCGTACGCCTTCACGCTGCGGACCTCGTTCCCGGCGGGTGAGACGGCGACCAACTCTGCTACTGCGGCGGTTCAGAAGGGGGCGCAACCGGCGGTCGGCGGTTAATAGCAGTGAGGTCAATCGTGAGCGGAAACGGGACGCCCAGTTTCAGCCGGTCGTGGTGGATGCCAGTGATGCTGTAGGCGCCCGTGGCGCGATCAAGCTCGTAGGTGTAAACCACGGGCAGCCCGGCGCTCTCCTCCACCCGCCAGTAGTACGGAATGCCCGCCGCCGCGTACTTACGAGGCTTCACGTCCCGGTCACGTTCCACAGAGTCCTCGGACTCGACCTCAATCGCGAGGATGACGACGTCCGAGTGATGCCAGGTCTGTCGCGGCCCGGTGTCGGCGTCCGCCCGGTACACCAGCACGTCGGGTTCCGGCCGGTTTCGCCGGTCGAGCTTGACACTGAACTCGCGGTCGACGTCGTACGCATCGGGCGCCTGACTGAGCAGGGCGTACTCCAGTAGCCGGATCGTGCGCAGGTGAAAGCGGGTCTGCGGACTCACGAGGACGAGACTCCCGTCAATCAGCTCCGTATGCGGAGGCAGGTTCGGGAGCCGGTCCAAGTCGTCCGCCGTCCAGCCGCCCTCCGGCGGACGGGGCCACTCGTAGTCGTCGTCCAGCCCGTAGTCACGTGCGGCGCTCATGATCGCTCCCATGTGCTGGAGTCTGCCTGGCCCTGCCAGCGTACCCAGGACGAACGCCGACGCTGCGCCCCATCGGGCGATCCCCCACCGCCCCGTTGACACCCGGTCCCACCTTTACTCGCGGTCAACAAGTCCCGCCCAAGGGATTGACGAGCTTGCTGACACGCAGTCTCATAAGACGAAGCGAATGAGAGTAACCGCGGGTAACCCGAACCGTACGACGAGGTGGGACAGCCATGACGACCCTGACGGAAGCCGACGCGCTCGAGGGCCTGCGCGACGCGCTCGGGCTGCTCAAGGACCGGGAGCAGGTGGCCGAACGGCTGCTCGACTCTTCCGCCAAGCACTCCTTCGACCCGGACAAGGAGCTGGACTGGGACGCGCCCTTCGAGGACGGCAAGTGGTTCTGGCCGCCGGAGCTGGTGTCGCTGTACGACACCCCGATGTGGAAGCGGATGAGCGAGGAGCAGCGCATCGTGCTCTCCCAGCACGAGGCCGCCGCGCTCGCCTCCCTCGGCATCTGGTTCGAGTTGATCCTCATGCAGCTGCTGGTGCGGCACATCTACGACAAGGCGGCGACGAGCGCGCACGTGCGCTACGCGCTGACCGAGATCGAGGACGAGTGCCGGCACTCGAAGATGTTCGCCCGGCTGATATCCCGCGGCGAGACGCCGTGGTACCCGGTGAGCCCGGTCCACCAGCACCTGGGGCGCCTCTTCAAGACGATCTCCACCACGCCCGGTTCCTTCACCGCCACGCTGCTCGGCGAGGAGGTACTGGACTGGATGCAACGGCTGACCTTCCCCGACGAGCGGGTCCAGCCGCTGATCCGGGGCGTCACGCGCATCCACGTCGTGGAGGAGGCCCGCCACGTGCGCTACGCCCGTGAGGAGCTGCGCCGCCAGATGGTGACGGCGCCGAAGTGGTCGCAGGAGTTCACCCGGATCACCTCCGGCGAGTTCGCCCGCGTCTTCTCCATCGCCTTCGTCAACCCCGAGGTGTACACGAACGTCGGCCTGGACAAGCGCGAGGCCCTGGCGCAGGTGAAGGCCAGCGGCCACCGCAGGGAGATCATGCAGACCGGCGCGAAGCGCCTCACCGACTTCCTGGACGACATCGGGGTACTGCGCGGGGTCGGACGGAAGCTGTGGAGGTCGTCGGGGCTGCTGGCGTAGTCGGGCCGGTCCGGTCCGCTCACGTAGGGGGTCGCGGGGGTGTGCGGGTTACGCTGCGGTTCATGACCCCGCAGGCCTCCACCCCCGCCTACCGCCGGCTCAGCGTCGAGGAGCGCCGCGTCCAGTTGCTCGGCGCGGCGCTCGCCCTCTTCGCGCACCGGCCGCCGCAGGAGGTCTCCCTGGACGACGTGGCGGAGCAGGCCGGGGTCTCGCGGCCGCTGGTGTACCGGTACTTCCCCGGCGGCAAGCAGCAGCTGTACGAGGCCGCGCTCAGGTCGGCCGCCGACGAGCTGCGGCTCTGCTTCGACGAGCCCCGCGAGGGCCCGCTGCTGGCCCGGCTCTCCCGCGCCCTGGACCGCTATCTCACCTTCGTCGACCAGCACGACACCGGCTTCAGCGCCCTGCTGCGCGGCGGCAGCGTGGCGGAGACCTCCCGGACCTCCTCCATCGTGGACGGCGTGCGCCGGGCCGCCGCCGACCACATCATGAGCCACCTGGACGTCGCCGAGCCCGGCCCGCGGCTGCGGATGACCGTCCGGATGTGGATCACCGCGGTGGAGGCGGCCTCGCTGATCTGGCTGGACGAGGGCAAGCAGCCGCCCGTCGACGAGCTGCGGGACTGGCTCGTGGAGCAGTTCCTCGCCGTGCTGACCGTCACCGCCCGCCGCGACCCGCAGACCGCGGCGCTGGTCGAGGCGCTGGCGGCGGACATCTGACACCGGTGCGCGGATCACTGACACTGGTGCCGTGAAGAGCGAAGACACCCCCTTCGAGGGCGGCCCGATGGACGGGCGGGTGCTGCCCGTGCTGGTCGGCATGACCGGGCACCCGCCGAAGACGTACCGCATCCCCGTACCGGACCCGGACGGCGGCCCGCCCACCGTGCTCGTGTACCGGCGGGAGCCCCGGGACTCCCGGGGCGGGCTGCGGTTCGCCCGCTGGAAGTACGCGTACGCCCCCGAGGGCGGGAAGCGCCCCGGCCGGAAGTGGCCCTGGTCCAAACCGGACGCCAAACCGGACACCGATCCAGACGCCACGCCGGGTGGCAAGCCGGACGACGCCCACGGGTGACCCCGTTGCGCCGAACCGCGCACACTCGGCGCGCGGAGCCCGAGGACACGTCACATGCTCACCGTGCGGAGCGGACCCGCCGCCCCGCTCGGGAGGTGATGACGTGTCAGGAAGGCTTCTGCGTCTGGTGTGTACGGCGGCGGTGGCGGCCGGGATCGTCCTCGCGCCCGTGCCCGCCGCGGCCGAACCCGAACCCGGCGCCGGCGGTGAACGGACCGTGGCCGAGCTGCTGACGGACCTTCAGCGGCTGTACCAGGAGGCGGAGAAGGCCACCGAGACCTACAACGGCACCGAGGAGCGGCTGAAGGAGCAGCGTGCCGAGGTGAAGCGGCTGGACGCCGAGCTGGCCCGGACCCGGCTGTCCCTGCGCGACAGCCGCGGCGCGGCCGGACGGCTGGCCCGGCAGCAGTACCGGAACAGCGGCGACCTCTCCCCCTATCTGCGGCTGCTGCTGGCGAGCGACCCGCGGCACGCCCTCGACCAGGGGCACGTGCTCGGGCAGCTGGCCCGGGAGCGGGCCGATACGGTGGGCCGCCTGGCCGGTGACGAGAAGAGGGCCGACGAGCTGGCGGGGCGGGCGCGCCAGGCCCTGGACGAGCAGGTCGCCCTCGCGAAGCGGCAGGAGGAGGAGCGGAACGACGTGCGCGACCGGCTGCACGCCGTCGAGGAACTCCTCGCCTCGCTCACCCCCGAGGAACTGGCCGCGCTGGCGGAATTCGAGAAGAGCGGGATCGCCGAGGAGCAGGAGCGGTTCATGGCGTCCGGCACGCTCGGCGACGACGGCAAGCCCTCCGCCGAGGGCGACCGCGCGGTGCGCTTCGCGGTGGAGCAGCTCGGGAAGCCGTACGAGTGGGGCGCGGAGGGCCCCGCGTCGTACGACTGCTCGGGCCTGACCTCCGTGGCCTGGGACCGGGCCGGAACACCGATCCCGAGGACCAGCCAGGAGCAGTGGGCGCGGCTGGACCGCGTGCCGCTGGGCGAGCTGCGCCCCGGTGACCTGGTCGTGTACTTCCCCGAGGCCACCCATGTGGCGATGTACCTCGGCGACGGCATGGTCGTCCAGGCACCGCGCCCCGGCGCCGAGGTCAAGGTGTCGCCGATCGCGGCCAACCCGGTCCTGGGCGCCGTACGGCCGGACCCCGGCGGGGAGCCGCTGCGGCGGTACACGCCGCCGAGGCTCCCCGAGGGGGCGACGGGCGGGTCCGACGAGGGGTACGCCGCCGCCTACGCGCCCGACGCGCCCGAGACCTCCATCAGGTAGCCCTCGGTCTTCGCCGGGTCGTAGAAGAAGTTCTCGAAGTCGGCCGGGTCATTGAAGCCGTTGGCGAAGCGGTCGGCGACCGGCTGGAGCTGGCCGGCGGCGCCGATCAGGTTCAGGACGTGCTCCGGCGGCGGGGCGAGCATGGCGTTGGTCCACTTGGTGACGTGCTGGGCGGTGTCCCAGTAGCGGTCGAAGGTCTGCCGCATCCAGGCCTCGTCGAACTCCTTCTCCCCCTGCTCCAGGATGGAGGCGAGGTAGGAGGCCGCGCACTTGGAGGCGGAGTTGGAGCCCTGGCCGGTGATCGGGTCGTTGGCGACGACCACGTCGGCGACGCCGAGGACCAGCCCGCCGCCGGGGAGCCGGCCGATCGGGTTGCGGACGGTCGGAGCGTAGCGGCCGGCGAGGGTGCCGCCGGCGTCGGTCAGTTCGACCTTGGTGGCCCGCGCGTACTCCCAGGGGAGGAACTTCTCCATGAGTTCCAGGGTCAGGGAGAGGTGCTCCGCCGGGTCCTTGACGTCCTTGAAGGCGTCCAGCGGGCCGCCGGGTATGCCCTCCCAGAACAGGATGTCGGCGCGGCCCGAGGTCGTGAACGTCGGCATGATGAACATCTCGCCGACGCCGGGGACCAGGTTGCAGCGGACCGCCTCCATGTCCGGGTGCTCCGGGCGCGGGCCCATCCCGTGCACGTACGCCACCGCGAGCGCGCGCTGCGGCTCGCTGTACGGGGAGCGGGACGCGTCGCGGCCGAACATCTGCACCAGCTCGCCCTTGCCCGCCGAGACGAGGACGAGGTCGTAGGCGCGGGAGAAGTAATCCAGGTCGCCGACGGCCGCGCCGTGGATGACCAGCTGGCCGCCGCGCTGCGCGAAGGTCTCCATCCAGCCGGCCATCTTCACCCGCTGGTCGACCGACTGCGCGATGCCGTCGAGGTGCCCCACCCAGTCGATCGCGCGCTGCGAGGGGCCCGGGTCGAAGGAGCCGGGGGCCGCCACCGAGACGCCGAGTCCCTCGATCTTCGGGGCCTGGGACTCCCAGAAGTTCAGCTGGAGATCGCGCTCGTGCTGGAGTGCCGTGTGGAACATGCACTGCGTCGACATGACCCGGCCGGTGCGGATCTCGTCCGCGGTCCGGTTGGACATCAGGGTGACCTCGTAGCCGTGCGACTGGAGGCCGAGGGCGAGCTGGAGTCCGGACTGGCCGGCTCCGACGACGAGTATCTTCCGCATGCGGTGTTCCGTCTCCTACTCGGGGGTTTCGTCGAGCGCGTGGCCCACGAGGGACAACAGGGTCTCGATGGCCGAGATCCGGCGGCGCGCATCCATGATCATTACAGGTATGTGCGCGGGGATCGTCAACGCCTCCCGCACGTCCTCGGCCTCGTACAGCTCGCTGCCGTCGAAGTGGTTCACCGCGACGACGTACGGCAGTCCGCAGCTCTCGAAGTAGTCCAGCGCCGGGAAGCAGTCCTTCAGGCGGCGGGTGTCGGCCAGTACGACGGCACCGATCGCGCCGCGCACCAGGTCGTCCCACATGAACCAGAACCGCTGCTGGCCCGGCGTGCCGAACAGGTAGAGCACCAGGTCGTCGTCGAGCGTGATGCGGCCGAAGTCCATGGCCACGGTGGTGGTGAGCTTGCCCGGGGTGGCGGTGAGGTCGTCGGTCTCCTCGCTCGCCTCGGTCATCAGCGCCTCGGTCTGCAGGGGCGTGATCTCCGAGACGGCGGTGACCAGGGTGGTCTTGCCGACACCGAACCCGCCGGCCACCACGATCTTCGTGGCTATGGGCGCGCGCGTGCGGTCCGTCTGCCAGGGCCGCATGGGCTCGTCGGGGTCGACGAGTGGGGAGACGCCGTAGGCGGCGGCGTCAGAGACGACGGAGTCCACTGAGCACCCTTTCGAGCAGAGCGCGGTCCGGGCGGCCCGTGCCGTGGCCGGTCCCGGTGCCGTACACACGGATCTTTCCCTGGTCCGCGAGGTCGCTGAGGAGCACGCGGACCACGCCGAGCGGCATCTTCAGCAGCGCGGCGATCTCGGCCACCGTACGCATACGGCGGCACAGTTCGACGATGGCCCGCATCTCCGGCATCACGCGGGAGGTGAGGCTGCCGTTCGTCAGTTCCTTGCGCTCCTCGGCGGCTTCGAGCGCGGCGGTGCCGGCCGTGGCGCCGACGAACGTCTCGACGAGCAGGACGTGGCCGAAGCGGGTGCGGCCACCGGTGAGCGAGTAGGGGCGTACGCGGGCGGGTTTGCGGTCGGCGCCGCGTACGGGGAGGTTCTTCGGGGCTTTCCTGGGGCTGCTGCTCATCGGGTACTCCCCGTAGAGGTCGACTCGGACTCCAGGGATTTCCGCAGCTCGCTGCGGAGTTCGGGGGTCAGGACGTGGCCGGCGCGGCCGACGAACAGCGCCATGTGGTACGCGATGACGCTCATGTCGGCGTCCGCGGAGCCGTGCACACCGAGCAGCGAGCCGTCGCTGATCGACATCACGAACAGGCTGCCCTCGTCCATGGCGACCATCGTGTGCTTCACGGGGCCGAAGTCCATCAGCCGGGCGGCGCCGATGGTGAGGCTGCCGACGCCGGAGACGACGGTGGCGAGGTCGGCGGCGGAACCGCGCGGGCCGGTGCGGCGCACGGCCTGGGCCTCGCGGGCCGCGTCGTTGCGGTCCTGGTCGGAGGAGAGCAGCAGCAGGCCGTCGGAGGAGACCACCGCGACCGAGAGGATGCCGGGCACCTCCTCGACCAGGTTGGTCAGCAGCCAGTGCAGATTGCGGGCTTCACTGCTGAGTCCGAAGGTACTGGGCGCGGTCAACTACTTGCCTCCTCGACAGTGCCCCCCGTGGCTTCTTCGGTGGTCCCTGCTGCGGCGGCCGGCGCCTCGTGCTGACCGGTCCGGTCGGCGATCTCCGCCTCGACGTCGCGGCGACCGGCCTCCGCCCCCCGGCGAAATCCTCCCAGGCGGCGGCGGAGCGCGTCGGCGTCGACGGAACCCGCCGTGCGCGGCCGTGGGGCCGCCGCGGGTGTGCTGAGCTTCGGGGTCCGCTTGGGCAGCCCCTTTTCGGTGACGGGCTCGGTGGTCTCGGCCGGCTCGGTGATCTCGGTGGTCTCGGCGACCTCGGTGTTCCCGGCGTCCACGGCCCGCGCGGTGCCCTCGTCCGGGGCGCGGTCGTGGATGTCGGGGCCGATGGCGTAGGGGTCGGCGGAGCGCTGTCCGGGGAACTCGGGCGCGGTGGGCCCCTGCGGGGCCGACTCCGGCGTGGACTCCTCCGGTGCCGGTGCCGGTGCCTGCGCCTGCGCCTGTGTCGGCAGCAGGAGGGCCATCGTGGTGTCGTCGGGGAGGTCGCGGCCCGGGAGGGACGACTCGGTGGTCTCCGTCTCCGGGGCGGACTGCGGGTCCGATTCCAGGCCGTCTTCCCGTGCCTGCTCCGTCTCCGGCGCCGGTGTCGGCGCGGGTGCGGGTGCCAAGGCCGATTCCGCTTCCGGGGTCTTCTCCTCGCCCCCCACCTCGTCGGCCTCCGCGCGCCGTACGGCCTGTTCCGCGGAGGCGACCAGCGGGTCCACGCCCTCTCGCGTGCCCTTCTCCGCGCGGCCGTGCAGGACGTTGGAGTTGGCCTCCGCGTCGGCGCCCGGCAGGGAGAAGGATCCCGTGCCGTCCTGCGTGGGCACGGTCGGGGCGAGTGCGGCCGGCGGGGCCGCCGCGAGCAGGGCGTTCGGGAGGACCACGACGGCCGCGACACCGCCCTGCTTCTGCTCCCGCAGCCGCACGCGCGCCCCGTGCCGGTGGGCGAGCCGGGCCACGACGTACAGGCCGAGCCCGAGACCGTCCTCGCCCTCCTGGTCGTAGGGCGCCTCCGGGTCGAAGTCGGTGAGGCGGGCGTTGAGCCGCTGGAGCCGCTCGGTGGCCATGCCGATGCCCTCGTCCTGGACGGAGAGCATCACCTCACCGTTCTCCAGCAGCCAGCCGGAGACCTCGACGGGCAGGTCCGGCGGCGAGAAGGAGGTGGCGTTCTCCATCAGCTCCGCGAGCAGGTGGGAGAGGTCGTCGGCGGCGAACCCGGCCACGTGCGCGTGCGGCGGCAGCGCGGCGATGCGGACGCGCTCGTACCGCTCGATCTCACTGACCGCGGCCCGGACCACGTCGACCAGCGGCACCGGTCCGGCGCTGTGCTGGACGTGCTCGGTCCCGGCGAGGACCAGGAGGTTCTCGCTGTGCCGGCGCATGACCGTGGCGAAGTGGTCGAGCTTGAACAGGGTGGAGAGGCGGTCCGGGTCCTGCTCGCGCTCCTCCAGGCTCTCGATGACCGCGAGTTGCCGCTCGACCAGGCCGAGGGTGCGCAGCGCGAGGTTGACGAAGGTGGAGCCGATGCTCTTGCGCACCACCTCCAGCTGGGCGGCGGACTCGGCGAGTTCGGCGCGCAGTCCCTCGCGGGCGTCGGCCATCTTCTGCCGCTGGCCGACGAGGTGCTTGCGGTCGGCCTCCAGCGTGTTGACGCGCTCGGCGAGCGTGGCGGCGTGCGTGTGCAGGGTGTTGACGGAGCGGACGACCTGGGCGAACTCGTCGTTGCGGCCGGTGAAGGCGATGGGCTCCTCGGCCGTCGGGTTCTCCGCGCCGGCCAGCCGGGCCGAGCCGCGGCGCAGCACCGAGAGGGGGCGGGTGAGGGTGCGGGCCATGGCGGTGGCGATGCCGACGGCGAGCAGGATCAGGGCGCCGAGGGCGGCGATCCGGATCTCCAGCGCGGTGACGTCGTCGTCGCGCAGCTGCTCCAGGGCCGTGGTGCGCTTCTCGTAGAGGGCGGACTCGGCGCCCCGCATGGCGTCGACGCGGGCGGAGAGCGCGGCGTCCAGCCTCTTGGTGCTGGTGCCGAGGTCGTCGTCGGAGAGCGTCGGCTCGTCCGTGAGACCGGCGAGGTACTTGTCGGCGGAGTTGACCTCGGGGCCGGCGACCGTGGCGTCGAAGCTGCCCCGTGCCTCCTTGGGCGCGCCCTCGCGGAAGTCGGCGAGGGCGGCGTCCGAGCGCACCCGGGCCTGCTGCGCGGCGGCGGCGAGTTCGTCGCGCTGCTTCGCGTCGGCGTCCGAGGACGTGGTCGTCTCGGTCGGCAGGCCCGTGATCGGGTCGATGACGGTCTCGGTGCTGCTCGGCACGTTCAGGGCCGCGAGCAGCAGGCCGCGGGTGGCGGCGGCCTGCTGGACGGCGGTGTCCAGCTCGGCCAGGGCGTACGCGCCGGCGCCCGCGCGGGGCGGCATCCGCTCGGCCAGCTCCTCGGCGAGGGCGTGGAGTTCGGTGATCGCCTCCGAGTACGCCTCGTGCGCCTGGAGAGCGGTGCTCTTGCCGGTGAGCGCCGCCCGGCGCAGCGCCGCGACGGCGTCGAGGTCCTCGCGCAGGGAGGCGGGCGTGTCGGTGTCGGCGCGCAGCTCCTCGACCTGCCGGTCGACGCGGGCGCTGCGCTGCTCGGAGGGTGCCTTGGACTCGGGGCGGCCGGCGGCGATGTAGGGGGTGACCTCGTCCCGCTCGTCGGCGAGGGAGTGGGCGAGGGTCAGCGCGCCCTGGGTCTGCTCGGCGAGCGTCACCAGTTCCTGGGAGTCGTGCAGCTGCCCGGAGGCGGCCACCACCGACGGGGCTCCGGCCCCGGCGACGGCGGCGGCCACGACCGCCACGGCGGCGATGAGGCGGTTGCGTACGTGGGTCGGACGGCCCTTGCCGACGGGGGCCTCCGGCGGCGCCGGGGTGGAGGTGCCGGGGGTGCGCTCCGCGCTCCCCACGGGGGCCGTCTGCTTGCCTGTGCGACGAGGCCGCGTCTTCTGCACCGGTGCTCGCATTCCTGACTCGTGTACCCGTGGGCCCGGGTGGCGCTCCGTCAACTGGCCGGTCGGCGCGTGCACCCTCCGCCACGCTCTGGGCTGCTCCTCGGCCGCCGACTGCGCAACGGACGGGGAGACCGCGTGAGCAGGGCAGGCACCCCACCGGATCCCGACCCTCCCAGTGCCGGTGGGTGGTGGGCGCGCATCATCCGACCCGCCACCCGAAGGAGTGAACCCCGGACGGGAGTTGGGGAGCAAGTTCTCCCGGCTCGTGCGACGGGCCTGCGCGGCGCGCCGGTTGGACGTCTGCGACGGGCGGTGGCACTATGTGCCGCCACGCGTTGCCGGAGTGCCGAATTCCACCCCAAATCAGGCGCCTGACCTGCGCCCCTGCGTCGGTCCTGGGGAAGTTGCCAGCCTTTTGCGGATGCCGTGAAGAGGTCGTGCAGACTGGCTGGATGCGCACGGAACTCGTCTCGGAACCCGGCCTCACCGACCACCCCAACGAGGACTTCGCGAGTGTCGGACTACCGGCCTCGGGACAGGGTGGTTCACTCGTCGTGCTGGACGGCGTGACACCGCCGCGGACCGCGTCGGGGTGTCTGCATTCCGTGCCCTGGTTCACCGCGCACCTCGGCGGCGCCCTGACCGAACTGACCGTTTCACTGCCGGATGTTCCCCTCGCCGAAGCCCTGTCCCGCGCCATCGCTCGTACCTCGGCGGCACACGCGGAAACCTGTGACCTTTCTCACCCGCGCACCCCACAGGCAACCGTGGTGCTGGCCCGCTGGACCCCCACCGCCGTCGAGTACCTGGTCCTGTCCGACTCGGCGCTGCTGGTGGAGGCCCCCGACGGCACGGTCACGGCGGTCCTGGACGACCGGCTGGCCCGGCTGCCCCGCTCGGCCCTCGCCACGGACGCGCTGGTCGACGCCAACCTCCGCAACAAGGAGGGCGGCTTCTTCACGGCCGCGGCCGACCCGGCGGTGGCGGCGCGGGCGGTGACGGGCGTACTGCCGCGCGGCGAGGTGCGCACACTGGCGGCGCTGACGGACGGAGCCGGGCGCTGGGTGGAGAAGTTCCGGGAGGGCGACTGGGCGGACTGCCTCGCGCTGGTACGGAAGCAGGGCGCCCAGGCGTTGGTGGACCGGGTGCGGGAGCTGGAACGGGCGGACGCGGCGGGGGCCCGGGCCTTCCTGGGGCGCGGCAAGGCGCACGACGACGCGACGGTGGTGTACGCGGAGCTCTGAACGCCGGTCGTCGCGCCCCTACTTCTCCATCCCCCGGTTCAGTTGCCGCAGCAGCCGGGCCAGTTCCGTGACCTCGCGCCGGTCCCAGTCGGCGAGCCGGCCGGCGTACCGTGCGCGGCGCGCCTCCCGCACCCGGCTGACGCGCGACTGGCCCTCCGGGGTCAGGGTGATCAGCCAGGCGCGGCCGTCGGCGGGGTCGGGTTGCCGGGCGACGAGACCGAGTTCTTCCAGCGCGCGCAGCTGACGGGACATCGTCGCCTTGCCGACGCCGATGTAGGCGGCCAGCTCCGTGGCCCGCTGTCCGCCGCACTCGCCGAGCCGGACGAGCAGGCCGTACGCGGACGACTCCAGGTCGGGGTGGACCTCGCGGGCCATCTCGCCCTGGTTCGCCCGCGCCCGCCGGAGCAGGACCGTCAACTCCCGCTCCAGCGCCAGGAACTCCGGTTGGTTCACACCACTGCCGGACGCGTCGAATTCGCCTCCGCGACCGCCGCAGTTCCCGTCTTCGCGCACGTCAGCCCCTGCCTCGATTTTCCCGGTCCTGAAAGTTTCCGCCACGGGCCGTCATCACCGCAGCTTGGCAAGTATTTCGCAGGCTTAGACCAACGGCAGCTTCCGGCCCCTCTTCCCACCCCCCGTTCTACGTGCGTAGCGTCTTCACCGAACCCCTGGATGGCATGCCCACGCCAGCCACGGGTTCTCCCCACTCGCGCATCCCCCACCGGGCACCACCGAGCCATCGGAGGCACGTCATGCTCGTGCACAGATCCGGATCGGCCCGCGGGCGGCGCTTCGCCGTCACCGGGATCCTGCTCGCCGCGTTCTCCCTGGCAGCCACCCTCCCCGCCCACGCGTCGTCGGCCGCCGACATCCCACCGCGCGGCTCCGCCCACATGGGTATGGGCGTCCTCGAGCACGACGGGCGCCACGGCACCCCCGTCCCGGGCGACGCCACCCAGACGGAGGGCGTCGACGTCTCCAGCCACCAGGGCAACGTCGCCTGGTCGACCCTGTGGAACAGCGGGGTCAAGTGGGCCTACGTCAAGGCCACCGAGGGGACGTACTACACCAATCCCTACTTCGCCCAGCAGTACAACGGCTCATACAACGTCGGCATGATCCGCGGCGCCTACCACTTCGCCACCCCGGACACGACGAGCGGCGCCGCGCAGGCCAACTACTTCGTCGACCACGGCGGCGGCTGGTCCCGCGACGGCAAGACTCTGCCGGGCGCGCTGGACATCGAATGGAACCCGTACGGGGCCACCTGCTACGGCAAGACGCAGAGCCAGATGGTCACCTGGATCCGCGACTTCCTGAACACCTACAAGGCGCGCACCGGCCGCGACGCCGTGATCTACACGGCCACCAGCTGGTGGACCCAGTGCACCGGCAACTACGGCGGCTTCGCGGCGAACAACCCGCTGTGGATCGCCCGGTACGCGTCGACCGTGGGCACGCTGCCGGCGGGCTGGCCGTACTACACGATGTGGCAGTACACCTCGTCCGGGCCGACGGTCGGGGACCACAACAAGTTCAACGGGGCCCTGGACCGCGTCCGGGCGCTCGCGAACGGCTGACACCCGACGTACGGCGAAGACCCGGCCCCCTCACGGGGCCGGGTCTTCACCTCATCCGGTCACGCCCGTCACGCCGCGACCGGTACCTCCTTCGACCCCACACCGTGCGTCGCCGGTGCGAGCGCCAGTTCCAGTACCTGGCGGACGTCGGTGACGGCGTGGACGTCGAGCTTGTCCAGCACCTCCGCCGGGACGTCGTCCAGGTCGGGCTCGTTGCGCTTGGGGATGATCACCGTGGTGACGCCCGCCCGGTGCGCCGCGAGCAGCTTCTGCTTGACCCCGCCGATCGGCAGCACGCGGCCGGTCAGCGAGACCTCGCCGGTCATCGCCACGTCGGTGCGGACCAGCCGCCCGGAGAGCAGGGAGGCCAGCGCCGTGGTCATCGTGATGCCGGCGCTCGGGCCGTCCTTGGGGACCGCACCCGCCGGGAAGTGGATGTGCACGCCCCGGTCCTTCAGGTCGGCCACCGGCAGCTCCAGCTCGGCGCCGCGACTGCGCAGGAAGCTCAGCGCGATCCGCGCCGACTCCTTCATCACGTCGCCCAGCTGACCGGTCAGGGTCAGTCCCGCCGCGCCCGTCTCCGGGTCGGCCAGCGACGCCTCGACGTACAGGACGTCGCCGCCGGCGCCGGTGACCGCGAGGCCCGTGGCCACGCCGGGCACCGAGGTGCGGCGCTCTGCCGGGTCCTGGGCCGACTCGGGCACGTGGTGCGGCCGGCCGATCAGGGCACGCAGGTCGCCGTCGGTGACGGTGAAGGGCAGCTTCCGCTCGCCCAGTTCGTGCTGGGCCGCCACCTTGCGCAGCAGCCGGGCGATCGACCGCTCCAGGGTGCGCACGCCCGCCTCGCGGGTGTACTCGCCGGCCAGCTTGCGCAGCGCGCCCTCGTCGACCGTGACCTCGTCCGGGCCCAGGCCGGCCCGCTCCAGCTGGCGCGGGAGCAGGTGGTCCCGGGCGATGACGATCTTCTCGTCCTCGGTGTAGCCGTCGAGGCGGACCAGCTCCATGCGGTCGAGCAGGGCCTCCGGGATGGCTTCCAGGACATTGGCCGTCGCGAGGAACACGACGTCGGACAGGTCGAGCTCGACCTCCAGGTAGTGGTCCCGAAAGGTGTGGTTCTGCGCCGGGTCGAGGACTTCGAGCAGTGCGGCGGCCGGGTCGCCCCGGAAGTCGGAGCCGACCTTGTCGATCTCGTCGAGGAGCACGACCGGGTTCATGGACCCGGCCTCCTTGATCGCCCGCACGATCCGGCCGGGCAGCGCGCCGACGTACGTACGCCGGTGGCCGCGGATCTCGGCCTCGTCGCGGACGCCGCCGAGGGCGACGCGGACGAACTTCCGGCCCATCGCGTGGGCGACGGACTCGCCGAGGCTGGTCTTGCCGACGCCGGGCGGACCCACCAGGGCCAGTACGGCACCGCCGCGCCGGCCTCCGACGACCCCGAGTCCCCGGTCGCCGCGCCGCTTGCGCACCGCCAGGTACTCGGTGATCCGCTCCTTGACGTCCTCCAGACCCGCGTGTTCGTCGTCGAGGACGGCCTGGGCGCCCTGGATGTCGTACGCGTCCTCGGTGCGGACGTTCCACGGCAGTTCGAGGACGGTGTCGAGCCAGGTGCGGATCCAGGAGCCCTCGGGCGACTGGTCGGAGGACCGCTCCAGCTTGTCGACCTCCTTGAGGGCGGCCTCTCGGACCTTCCCGGGCAGGTCGGCGGCCTCGACGCGGGCACGGTAGTCGTCGGACTCCTCGCCCTCCTGTTCGCCGTTGATCTCGCGCAGCTCCTTGCGCACGGCTTCGAGCTGGCGGCGCAGCAGGAACTCGCGCTGCTGCTTGTCGACGCCCTCCTGGACGTCCTTGGCGATGGTCTCGGCGACGTCCTGCTCGGCGAGGTGGTCGCGCAGCTGCTGGGTGGCGAGCTTGAGGCGGGCGACCGGATCGGCGGTCTCCAGCAGCTCGACCTTCTGCTCGGTGGTGAGGAAGGGCGAGTAGCCGGAGTTGTCGGCGAGCGCGGAGACGTCGTCGATGGCCTGGACGCGGTCGACGACCTGCCAGGCGCCACGCTTGCGCAGCCAGGCGGTGGCCAGCGCCTTGTACTCCTTCACCAGCTCGGCGACCTGTCCGGGCAGCGGCTCGGGCACGGTCTCCTCGGCGCGGGTGCCCTCGACCCACAGCGCGGCGCCGGGGCCGGTGGTCCCGGCACCGATCCGTACGCGGCCCAGACCGCGGATCAGGGCACCCGGGTCGCCGTCGGCCAGCCTGCCGACCTGCTCGACCGTGCCGAGGACGCCGGTCCTGGCGTAGGTGCCGTCGACGCGCGGGACGAGGAGGACCCGGGGCTTGCCGGGCTCGGACCTGGCGGCGGCCTGGGCGGCCTCCACCGCGGCCCGCACCTCGGCGTCGCTCAGGTCCAGGGGGACGACCATTCCGGGCAGGACCACTTCGTCGTCGAGCGGCAGCACGGGCAGGGTGAGCGGTGTGAAGGCGTCGGACTCAGCAGCCATGATCTCCCCTTCGGCAGTCAAGTTGAGTTACATCGACTCAATGAAAGGGAGTCCTTGATTGTTCCCCGAAGCCTGTTCGCTCTGAGCGATCAAGGGCGGGAGCCTTTCGAGACCTGGGGCGGAGGCCTGCGGTCCCCGTACACGGGAGCACGACGGAAGGCTCCGGCATTCCCCTGCCAGGATGGGCCGATGCCCACCTCTTCCCACGACTCCCACGACATCCCCGAAGTACTGGACCGTCGCGAGGGCCCGCACGGCGAGGTCGTCCTGCGCCGGCACGGGGCGTTGCTGCAGATCATCGCGAACGGCTGCTTCCTGATGGACACCTCCGACGGGCGTTCGGAGCGGCGGCTGGTCGACGCGGCGGCCGACGCGCTCACCGCCTCCGGCGGACGGAGTGCGCCACACCTCCTCATCGGCGGACTCGGCGTCGGCTTCTCGCTCGCACACGCGGCCGCCGACCCCCGCTGGGGCCGGATCGCGGTCGTCGAGCGCGAGCGCGCCATCATCGACTGGCACCGGGGCGGACCGCTGGCCGCGCTGTCCGCCGGAGCGCTGGCCGATCCACGCACGAAGATCCTGGAAGCGGATCTCGTGCAGTACGTCAATGAGACATCCGACACGTACGACGCGCTCTGCCTCGACATCGACAACGGCCCCGGCTGGACCGTCACCGAGGGCAACGACGGGCTGTACGCGCCGGCCGGACTGGCGGGCTGCGCAAGGCTGTTGAGGCCCGGCGGGGTGCTCGCCGTATGGTCCGCGCAGCCCTCTCCGGAATTCGAAGAAACCTTGCGTAATGCCGGGTTCCAGCAGGTGCGTACCGAAGAGATCCCCGTTGCCCGGGGCGTTCCGGACGTCGTCCACCTCGGCGTCGGGCCTGGATAGCAAAGGCGCGGCGACTCCCCGTACGCTGCTGCTCTGACGCGGATCATTCAAGCGTCAAGCGCAGCCATGGGATCACCCCACGGATTCCGGAAAGCACACCTCAGGGGCGGGCGATGGAGCAGACACAGACCTCCCACAACGGCACGGCGACGGCTACTCCGGGCGCGCAGCGACGGGTGCTGGTGGTCGAGGACGACCAGACGATCGTGGACGCCATCGCGACCCGCCTGCGCGCCGAGGGGTTCCTGGTGCAGACGGCGGGTGACGGTCCGTCCGCGGTCGACACGGCCGAGGCATGGCAGCCCGACCTGCTGATCCTCGACATCATGCTGCCCGGCTTCGACGGTCTGGAGGTCTGCCGGCGCGTGCAGGCCCAGCGGCCGGTGCCGGTGCTGATGCTCACGGCGCGCGACGACGAGACGGACATGCTGGTCGGGCTCGGCGTGGGCGCCGACGACTACATGACCAAGCCGTTCTCGATGCGCGAGCTGGCCGCCCGCGTGCACGTGCTGCTGCGCCGGGTGGAACGGGCCGTGGTGGCCGCCTCCACGCCGCGCAGCGGCATCCTCCGCCTCGGCGAACTGGAGATCGACCACGCGCAGCGCCGGGTGCGGGTGCGCAGCGAGGACGTGCACCTCACCCCCACCGAGTTCGACCTGCTGGTCTGCCTGGCGAACACCCCGCGCGCGGTGCTCTCCCGTGAGCAGCTGCTGGCCGAGGTGTGGGACTGGGCGGACGCCTCCGGCACCCGGACCGTCGACAGCCACATCAAGGCGCTGCGCCGCAAGATCGGCGCCGAGCGCATCCGCACGGTGCACGGCGTGGGCTACGCGCTGGAGACGCCGGCGCCATGAGCCGAGGGCGGGAGGCCGCACGGAGGAGCCCCGGCCCCCGGAGCACCGGGGAACCCTGGGGCGGCGTACGCCCGTTCTCGATCAAGACCAAGCTGGGCGCGCTGGTCGTCACGTCGGTGCTGATCACCACCGGTCTCTCGGTGATAGCGGTGCACACCAAGACGGAGCTGCGCTTCATCACGGTCTTCTCGATGATCGCCACGCTGCTGATCACGCAGTTCGTCGCGCACGGGCTGACCGCGCCGCTGGACGAGATGAACGCGGTGGCCCGGTCCATCTCGCACGGCGACTACACGCGCCGGGTGCGCGAGAACCGCCGCGACGAGCTGGGCGACCTGGCCGTCACCATCAACCGCATGGCCGACGACCTGGAGGCCCAGGACCTCCAGCGCAAGGAACTGGTGGCGAACGTCTCGCACGAACTGCGCACCCCCATCGCGGGCCTGCGCGCGGTGCTGGAGAACATCGTCGACGGGGTCACCGAGGCCGATCCGGAGACCATGCGCACGGCGCTCGGGCAGACGGAGCGGCTCGGCCGGCTGGTGGAGACGCTGCTGGACCTGTCCCGTCTGGACAACGGCGTCATACCGCTGCGCAAGCGGCGCTTCGAGGTGTGGCCGTACCTGTCCGGCGTGCTGAAGGAGGCCAACATGGTCGCTTCGGCACGCGCGGGCCTCGCGTCCGGCTCCGGCAGCCACACCCGCACCGACGTGCATCTGGCCCTCGACGTCTTCCCGCCGGAGCTGACCGCGCACGCCGACCCCGAGCGCATCCACCAGGTCGTCGCCAACCTCATCGACAACGCGGTCAAGCACAGCCCGCCGCACGGCCGGGTGACGGTCAGGGCGCGGCGCGGGGAGCTGCCGGAGTCGCTGGAGCTGGAGGTTCTCGACGAGGGCCCCGGCATTCCGCGCTCGGAGTGGCGCCGGGTGTTCGAGCGGTTCAACCGGGGTTCGGTGTCCCGGCCGCACGGTCCGGGCAGCGACGGCGGCACCGGGCTCGGCCTGGCGATCGCACGCTGGGCGGTGGATCTGCACGGCGGCCGGATCGGTGTGGCCGAATCCGAGCGGGGCTGCCGGATCCTCATCACTCTTCCGGGCCTGCCGTCGGCGTCGAGTTGACGTAGGGTTCGAAGCGGAGCGTCAAGATCCACTGATGTCCGCGCTGGCGGACACGCGTGATCGGGCGCAGACCAGGCACAGACCCGCGTTTTCTCGGCGCCGGGTCCCGGTCTCCCGATCCCACACGCAGCAGAACCTCGCTTGTTTCCCGCCATTTCCAGCGCCGAAACGCGGTCCGCGATGTGACTTACGCGACGATGAACGGGGCCGGTCTGACCTTCCGGGCCCGGGAGGCGTAGCCTTGATTCCCGCTGTCCACCATCTTGTGAAGCGGAAGAGGGCGGTTCTCGCCGTGTCGCCACAGTCCCCCAGTAACTCGAGCATCTCGACCGACACCGACCAAGCGGCCAACGCGGGCAAGAACCCCGCGGCCGCCTTCGGTGCCAACGAGTGGCTCGTCGACGAGATCTATCAGCAGTACCTCCAGGATCCGAACTCCGTGGACCGAGCCTGGTGGGACTTCTTCGCCGACTACAAGCCAGGGGCGGCCGCGGCCCAGTCCGCCTCCGGCGCCGCGAGCACGGACTCCGGGAGCGCGCCCCAGGCCGCCCCCGCGCCGCAGGCGCAGGCTCCCGCCCCGGCCCAGCCGCAGGCCCAGGCCCCGGCGGCTCCCCAGCAGGCCGCCGCGCCCGCGAAGCCGGCCGCGCAGCCCGCCGCTGCCGCACCGGCGGCTCCGGCCGCGAAGCCGGCCCCGGCCAAGCCCGCCGCCGAGCCGCAGGCGAAGGCCGCCGCGCCCGCCAAGGACGCCACCGCCACCGAGGGCCCCGCGGGCCCCGAGATGGTGACGCTGCGCGGCCCCGCCGCCGCGGTCGCGAAGAACATGAACGCCTCGCTGGAGCTGCCCACGGCCACGTCCGTGCGCGCGGTCCCGGTGAAGCTGCTGTTCGACAACCGCATCGTCATCAACAACCACCTCAAGCGCGCCCGGGGCGGGAAGATCTCCTTCACGCACCTGATCGGCTACGCGATGGTGCAGGCCATCAAGGCCATGCCGTCGATGAACTACGCGTTCGGCGAGAAGGACGGCAAGCCGACGCTCATCAAGCCGGCGCACGTCAACCTCGGCCTCGCCATCGACCTGGTCAAGCCCAACGGCGACCGCCAGCTGGTCGTCGCGGCGATCAAGAAGGCCGAGACGCTGAACTTCTTCGAGTTCTGGCAGGCCTACGAGGACATCGTCCGCCGCGCCCGCGACGGCAAGCTGACGATGGACGACTTCTCCGGCGTCACGGTCTCCCTGACCAACCCCGGCGGCCTCGGCACCGTCCACTCGGTGCCCCGCCTGATGCCCGGCCAGGCCGTCATCATGGGCGTCGGCTCCATGGACTACCCGGCGGAGTTCCAGGGCACCAGCCAGGACACGCTGAACAAGCTCGGCATCTCGAAGGTCATGACGCTCACGTCGACCTACGACCACCGGGTCATCCAGGGCGCCGCCTCCGGCGAGTTCCTGCGCCAGGTCGCCAACCTCCTCCTCGGCGAGAACGGCTTCTACGACGAGATCTTCGAGGCGCTGCGCATCCCCTACGAGCCGGTCCGCTGGCTCAAGGACATCGACGCCTCGCACGACGACGACGTCACCAAGGCCGCCCGCGTCTTCGAGCTGATCCACTCCTACCGGGTCCGCGGCCACGTCATGGCCGACACCGACCCGCTGGAGTACCAGCAGCGCAAGCACCCCGACCTGGACATCACCGAGCACGGGCTCACCCTGTGGGACCTGGAGCGCGAGTTCGCGGTCGGCGGCTTCGCCGGCAAGTCCCTGATGAAGCTGCGCGACATCCTCGGCGTGCTGCGCGACTCGTACTGCCGCACCACCGGCGTCGAGTTCATGCACATCCAGGACCCGAAGCAGCGCAAGTGGATCCAGGACCGCATCGAGCGCTCGCACACCAAGCCGGAGCGCGAGGAGCAGCTGCGCATCCTGCGCCGCCTGAACGCCGCCGAGGCGTTCGAGACGTTCCTCCAGACCAAGTACGTCGGCCAGAAGCGCTTCTCCCTGGAGGGCGGCGAGTCCGTCATCCCGCTGCTGGACGCGGTCATCGACTCGGCGGCCGAGTCCCGCCTGGACGAGGTCGTCGTCGGCATGGCCCACCGCGGCCGGCTGAACGTGCTGGCCAACGTCGTCGGCAAGTCCTACGCGCAGATCTTCCGCGAGTTCGAGGGCAACCTCGACCCGAAGTCGATGCACGGCTCCGGTGACGTGAAGTACCACCTGGGCGCCGAGGGCACCTTCACCGGCCTGGACGGCGAGCAGATCAAGGTCTCGCTGGTGGCGAACCCCTCGCACCTGGAGGCGGTCGACCCGATCGTCGAGGGCGTCGCCCGCGCCAAGCAGGACATCATCAACAAGGGCGGCACGGACTTCACCGTCCTGCCGGTGGCGATCCACGGCGACGCGGCCTTCGCGGGCCAGGGCGTGGTGGCCGAGACCCTGAACATGTCGCAGCTGCGCGGTTACCGCACCGGCGGCACGGTCCACGTCGTCATCAACAACCAGGTCGGCTTCACCGCCGCCCCGGAGTCGTCGCGATCCTCGATGTACGCGACGGACGTGGCCCGCATGATCGAGGCCCCGATCTTCCACGTGAACGGCGACGACCCGGAGGCCTGCGTCCGCGTGGCGCGGCTGGCCTTCGAGTTCCGCCAGGCGTTCAACAAGGACGTGGTGATCGACCTCATCTGCTACCGCCGCCGCGGTCACAACGAGACCGACAACCCGGCCTTCACCCAGCCGCTGATGTACGACCTGATCGACAAGAAGCGCTCGGTGCGCAAGCTGTACACCGAGTCCCTCATCGGTCGCGGCGACATCACCCTGGAAGAGGCCGAGCAGGCGCTCCAGGACTACCAGGGCCAGCTGGAGAAGGTCTTCACCGAGGTCCGCGAGGCCGCTTCCCAGCCGTCCGCCGCGGAGCCCTCGGACCCGCAGGCCGAGTTCCCGGTCTCCGTGAACACCGCGGTCACCGCCGAGACCGTCAAGCGGATCGCCGAGTCCCAGGTCAACATCCCCGACCACGTCACCGTGCACCCGCGGCTGCTGCCGCAGCTCCAGCGCCGGGCGGCGATGGTCGAGGACGGCACGATCGACTGGGGCATGGGCGAGACCCTCGCCGTCGGCTCGCTGCTGCTGGAGGGCGTCCCGGTCCGGCTGTCCGGCCAGGACTCGCAGCGCGGCACCTTCGGCCAGCGGCACGCGGTGCTCATCAACCGCGAGACCGGCGACGAGTTCACGCCGCTGCTGTACCTGTCCGAGGACCAGGCCCGGTACAACGTCTACAACTCCCTGCTCTCCGAGTACGCGGTGATGGGCTTCGAGTACGGCTACTCGCTGGCCCGCCCCGACGCGCTGGTGATGTGGGAGGCGCAGTTCGGCGACTTCGTCAACGGCGCGCAGACGGTGGTGGACGAGTTCATCTCGTCGGCCGAGCAGAAGTGGAACCAGACGAGCGGCGTGACGCTCCTGCTCCCGCACGGCTACGAGGGCCAGGGCCCGGACCACTCCTCGGCCCGCCCGGAGCGCTTCCTGCAGCTCTGCGCGCAGAACAACATGACGGTCGCGATGCCGACCCTGCCGTCGAACTACTTCCACCTCCTGCGGTGGCAGGTGCACAACCCGCACCACAAGCCGCTGGTCGTCTTCACCCCGAAGTCGATGCTGCGCCTCAAGGCCGCGGCGTCGAAGGCGGAGGAGTTCACGACGGGCCAGTTCCGCCCGGTCATCGGCGACGACTCGGTCGACGCGGCCGCGGTCAAGAAGGTCGTCTTCTGCGCCGGCAAGGTCTACTACGACCTCGACGCCGAGCGGAAGAAGCGCGGCATCACGGACACGGCCATCATCCGCATCGAGCGCCTGTACCCGCTGCCGGGTGCCGAGCTCCAGGCGGAGATCGCCAAGTACCCGAACGCCGAGAAGTACCTGTGGACCCAGGAGGAGCCGGCGAACCAGGGTGCCTGGCCGTTCATCGCGCTCAACCTGATCGACCACCTGGACCTGGCGGTCGGCGCCGACGTCCCGCACGGCGAGCGCCTGCGTCGCATCTCGCGTCCGCACGGCTCGTCCCCAGCCGTCGGCTCCGCCAAGCGGCACCAGGCAGAGCAGGAGCAGCTGGTGCGTGAGGTGTTCGAGGCCTGAGCCTCCGAACGGCCTGACGGCCCGACGTTCGAGGGCCCGTCCCCCGGGAGACCGGGGGACGGGCCCTCGGCGTGCTGGGCCTGCCTATCCTGGGACCAGCGGTTTCCGCAGAATCCGACCCTGTCCGGCCCACCCGGCCCGACCGACCATCCGACGGAGAGCACGTTGTACTTCACCGACCGCGGCATCGAGGAACTGGAGAAGCGGCGCGGCGAGGAGGAGGTCACCTTCGAGTGGCTCGCCGAGCAGCTGCGGACCTTCGTCGACCTGAACCCGGACTTCGAGGTACCGGTGGAGCGGCTGGCGACGTGGCTGGCGCGGCTGGACGACGAGGACGACGAGGACGAGTAGTTCCACCGGGGGCGCGCCGCCGCGGCCCAGGGGCGGTCACGGACGCCGTGCCAGCCCGTACGCCACCCCCAGCGCGCCGTGCGCGACCAGCAGCGCCCCCGCCGTGGTCCAGCCGCCGGCGCGGCGCCGCAGGCCCCAGGCGGTGAGCGACAGGCCGGCCGCCACCTGGGCCACGGCCAGGGCACGGGCGCCGGGGCCGCCCACCCAGGGCATCCAGGGGGCGAGGCGGCTCTCGTCGGCGGTGGGGTGGCGTGCGGCCGCCTCGGTCCGCCGGGCGCCGGGCAGGGCGCGGGCGGCCTCGCCGAGGCGGTCGGCGGGTTCGCCGGGGTCGAGTCCGTCGGGGAGCGCGACTCCCACGCGCGTGAGGACCGCGAGCAGTCCGCGCAGCCTGGTACGGGCGTCGGCCCCGGGGTCCGGCTTCGTCAGCAGGTCCAGCGACTGGACGTCCAGGACGGGGTCCAGGCCGAGACGGGCGGCGAAGGTCCGCATGGCCTCGTCCTCGCCGACCGGGGTGCCGCCCGCGAGCCACACGTAGCCGACGGGGCGGCGGAATCCGGACGCGAGGGTGTAGCCGGCCCGGTCGGCGTCCCACCACAGGGCGAGTACGGGCCACGGGGCGCCGACGGCGAGGGCCGCGGCCCAGCCGGTGAGCACGCGGTCGACCGGCTCGTCGCCGTGCCGCCAGGGCGTGCCCTGCGGAACGAGCACGCTCCACTTCTCGCCCGCCCGGATCAGCGGCATGCGTTCGCCCAGCAGCGGGGCGACGGCGGCGACGGAGTCCGGCTCCGCGCGGCACAGCAGCAGGGCACCGGTAGCGGGATCGGACACGGACTCTTCCGTCGACATGCTCTCAAGCTAGGGCAATTCAGCACTTTCAGCCGATCCTAGATCACCAGAACGGGTGTCTTGACTTTCCGGGCCCGCGATATATCGTGAATCACGGAGGACGCGATATGGCGCGTTCGGTCGAGGAGGTCTCACCATGTCCGAGTGGTCCGTCGCGGAGCCCAGGAAACTCACCTTCGACGAGTCCGTGAGCGAGCTCCACGTACGCATCGTCAATGGAACGGTGAACGTCGTGGGCACGGACGAGGGTTCCGCCCGCCTCGAAGTCTCCGAGATCGAGGGACCACCCCTGGTCGTGTCCCACCAGGACGGCGTGCTCACGGTGGCCTATGAGGACCTGCCCTGGAAGGGCTTCCTCAAGTGGCTCGACCGCAAGGGCTGGCGCCGCAGCGCGGTGGTCTCCCTGGCCGTGCCGACCGGCACCCGCGTGGAGGTGGGCGTGGTCAGCGCCGCGGCCGTGGTCTCCGGGCTCGACGGGCGCGCCGAGGTGAAGGGCGTCTCCGGCGACACCACACTGGTGAGCCTCGCGGGCCCGGTCCGCGCCGACACCGTCTCCGGGAACGTGGAGGCGCAGGCCCTCACCGGAGACCTGCGCTTCAACTCCGTCTCCGGCGACCTGACGGTGGTCGAGGCGGGCTCCTCCGTCCGGGCCGACTCGGTGAGCGGTTCGATGATCGTCGACCTGGACACCGCCGGCGGCCCCACCGATATCAGCCTGACCAGCGTCTCGGGCGAGATCGCCATCCGGTTGCCCCAGCCTGCCGACGCGGAGGTGGAGGCGAACACGGCCAGCGGCACCGTCTCCAGCGCCTTCGAGGACCTCCGGGTGGGCGGCCAGTGGGGCGCCAAGCGGATCACCGGCCGACTCGGCGCGGGCAACGGCCGCCTGAAGGCCACGACGGTCTCCGGCTCGATCGCCCTGCTGCGCCGTCCGGCGGCGGAGGACACACCGTGGGAGCGGGAGCCGCGGGGCACCGGCCCGGCGGACGACGCTCAGGACGACTCGGGGGACAATTCCGCTTCCGGCCGGGACCACGGCGCCGCCGGCGCCCCGGCCGACGGCACGACCGACAAGAAGGTGCTCTGACATGTCCCCCGTCTTCGCCCACGGCCGCCTCCGCCTCTACCTCCTCAAGCTCCTGGACGAGGCCCCGCGCCACGGCTACGAGGTGATCCGGCTCCTCGAAGAGCGCTTCCAGGGCCTGTACGCGCCGTCGGCAGGCACGGTGTACCCGCGCCTGGCCAAGCTGGAGGCCGAGGGCCTGGTCACCCACACCACCGAAGGCGGCCGCAAGGTGTACGCCATCACGGACGCCGGCCGCGCCGAGCTGTCCGACCGCAGTGGTGAACTGGCCGACCTGGAGCTGGAGATCCGGGAGTCGGTGGCCGAACTCGCCGCCGAGATCCGGGCCGACGTGCGCGGCGCCGCGGGCGATCTGCGCCGGGAGATGCGGGCCGCGGCCAGCGCGGTCCATCGGGGCACCGGCGCGGGAGCCCACGACGAGGACGGCGGCTCCGCCACCGGCAGCGCCGACACCGACGACAAGGAGGCCTGGCGCGCCGCCAAGGAGGAGATGCGGCGCGTCAAGCAGGAGTGGAAGGAGCAGGCCCGCCGCGCCAAGGACGAGAGCCGCCGCGCCCGCGAGGAGGCCCAGCGGGCCCGGCGCCAGGCCAAGGAGGCGCAGGAGCGGGCCCGGGTGCAGGCGCAGGAGGAAGTGCAGCGCATCGCCCAGCGGGTCCAGGAACAGGTGCAGGACCACTTCGCACGGGGCGACTGGCCGACGGGTCTGCGCGAGGGCCTGAGCGAACTGGCCAAGGAGGTCGGCGACTTCGGGAAGGACTTCGGAAAGGAGTTCGGCAAGGACTGGGGCTTCGGCCGCACCGACGCCGACAAGTCCGCCCACCGGCCCGAGTACTCCGCCGCCCCCGAGGACTTTCCGGCCGGTTACGCTCCGGCTTGGGCCCACGAGGACGCGGCGGAGGCCACCGGCGATCCGGCCCGGGACCTGGACCGGCTGCTCGACCGCTTCCGGGACGACATCCGCGACGCGGCCCGGGACCACGGCGTCACCGCCGACCAGCTCCGCGACGCCCGCCTCCACCTGTCGACCGCGGCGGCGCACATCGGGGCGGTACTGCGGGCCCCGAAGGCCTGAGCCCTCGGACGCGACACCCCCGGCCCACCGCCGAAAACGCCTGGCCGGGGGAGGCCGCGCACGTCAGGCGCAGGCCTCACCGATGCCGCCACCCAGCACCCTGGTCAACGACTCGTGGGTCACCCCGTGGTCGGCGAGCACCTCGGCGGGCACACCGGGGCGGACGGTCAGGGCGAGCAGGATGTGCTCGTCCCCGATACTCCGGTCGTGCCGGGCGACGGCTACCCGCAGAGCCTGCTCCAGCACCGCTTTGGCGCCCTTGCTGAAGCTGCGATGCTGCCCGGACCACCAACGCTTGCCCTTCCGGTCGCCGGACATCGCGCCGACGCCATGGGCCTCCTCGACCCGGGCGACGATCTCGGAGACGTCGATCCCCAGCCCGGCGAGGGCGTCCGTCTCGGCCCGCGTCAGCCCGGCCCGGCGCCGCGCCTCCGCCAGGGCCTGCCGTACCGCGTCCTTGCGTTCGCCGGCCCCGAGCGCCGACAGCGCGAAGGAGGCGCGACCACCCTCACGATCCAGCAGGGCGAGCAACAAGTGCTCGGCGTCGACGGTCTGCGCCCGCGCCCCTTCGGCATGCTCGACCGCCCCCTCCACCACGGCCCGGGCATCCTTCGTGAATCGCTCGAACATCAATGCCTCCCGTACTTCTTGTGCACGGCCTGCCTGCTGACCCCGAGTTCCGTGGCGATCTCCTGCCACGACCACCCCTGATGACGCGCGCTGCGCACCTGCACCGCCTCCAGCTGCTCCAGCAGCCTCCGCAGTGCGGCGACGGCCCGCAGCCCGACCCGGGGGTCGCGATCACCGGCACGCGCGGCGAGATCGGTTGCTTCACTCATGATGTCAACATAGGTTGACACCCCGGAATGCGTCAACAGTAGTTGACACACTCCGGGGTGTCGGAGGCGCGGAGAACGCGTCAGGAACCACTGAGCACGATCTTGCCGAACTGCCCTCCGGAGGCCATCCGCTCGAAGCCCTCACGGGCCCGGTCCATCGGAAGCACCTCGTCGATGACGGGACGCACACCGGTCGCGGCACAGAAGGACAGCAGGTCCTCCAACTCGTCCTTGGTGCCCATCGTGGAGCCGACGATCTTGAGCTCCAGGAAGAAGACCCGGGTCAGCTCGGCGTGGGAGGGGCGGTCGCCACTGGTGGCGCCGGAGATGACGAGCGTGCCCCCCGGACGCAGCGACTTCACCGAGTGGGACCAGGTCGCGGCGCCCACGGTCTCGATGACGGCGTCGACCCGCTGCGGCAGCCGCGCGCCCGGCTCGACGGCCTCCACGGCGCCCAGCTCCAGGGCGCGCTTCCGCTTGGCCTCGTCCCGGCTGGTGGCGAAGACCCGCAGTCCCGCCGCCTTGCCGAGCACGATCGCGGCGGTGGCGACCCCGCCGCCGGCGCCCTGTACGAGCACCGAGTCACCGGGCCGCACCCCGGCGTTGGTGAACAGCATCCGGTACGCCGTCAGCCAGGCGGTCGGCAGACAGGCCGCCTCCTCGAAGGAGAGCTCCTTCGGCTTGGGCAGGATGTTCCAGGTCGGCACGGCGACCTGCTCGGCGAACGTCCCCTGGTAGCGCTCCGTGAGGATCGAGCGGGGCTCCTTCGGGCCGACGCCGTGACCGGTCTGACCGATCACGGAGTGCAGGACGACCTCGTTGCCGTCCTCGTCGACACCGGCGGCGTCACAGCCGAGGATCATCGGCAGCCGGTCCTCCGGGAGGCCGACGCCGCGCAGGGACCACAGGTCGTGGTGGTTGAGGGAGGCGGCCCTGACATCGACGACACTCCAGCCGGGACGGGCCTCGGGAGCGGGACGCTCTCCCAACTCCAGGCCGGTCAGCGGCTGGTCGCGGTCGATTCGGGCGGCGTAGACAGCGAACATGAACTTGACGATAGGTTCCCGACCCGCCAACCGGAACCACGACGCCCTGTGACACACGCCCTCTTGCACCACCCCGGCCGCTGCGGGCAGTCGTGCCTCCCCCAGAGCCTGAACGGCCTGGGAGGTACCCCCAGGGGCGGCACGGGTGGGCGCAGCGGCACCCCGCCCCCGCCCAGCCGCCCCCGCCCCGCCCAAAAGCGAACGGCCCCGTCCGCCAGGGACGAGGCCGTACACCACACACCGCATCACACCGTCACCGGCGCGCAACCCCCTCCGCCCGAGCCGCCGCCGCCACCGCCGCCGTAACCGCCGGCGCGACCCGCTCGTCGAACGGAGACGGGATGACGTAGTCCGCGGCGAGGTCGTCCCCCACCACGGAGGCCAGCGTCTCCGCCGCCGCGAGCTTCATGCCCTCGGTGATCCGGGACGCCCGCACCTGCAGCGCGCCCGCGAAGATGCCCGGGAACGCCAGCACGTTGTTGATCTGGTTCGGGAAGTCCGAGCGCCCCGTCGCGACGACCGCCGCGTACTTGTGGGCGACCTCCGGGTGCACCTCGGGGTTCGGGTTGGCCATCGCGAAGACGAACGCGCCCTCGGCCATCGAGGCGACCGCCGGCTCCGGCACCGTACCTCCGGAGACGCCGATGAAGACGTCGGCGCCGGACAGGGCCGCCTCGAGCGAGCCGGACAGGCCCGCCTTGTTGGTGAACGAGGCCACTTCGCGCTTGACCGGGGTCAGGTCGTCCCGGTCGGCCGAGACGACGCCCTTGCGGTCGGCGACCGCGACGTCCCCGATGCCGGCCTCCACCAGCATCTTGGCGATGGCGACACCGGCCGCGCCCGCGCCCGAGATCACCGCCCGCAGCTCACCCAGCGTCCGCCCGCTCAGCCGCGCGGCGTTCCGCAGGGCCGCCAGCGTCACGACCGCCGTGCCGTGCTGGTCGTCGTGGAAGACCGGGATGTCGAGGCGCTCCTGGAGCTTGCGCTCGATCTCGAAGCACCGCGGCGCCGAGATGTCCTCCAGGTTCACGCCGCCGAAGGAGGGCGCGAGCCGCACCACCGTCTCGACGATCTCGTCGGCGTCCGTGCAGTCGAGCGCGATCGGGACCGCGTCCACACCGCCGAACTGCTTGAACAGGATCGCCTTCCCTTCCATCACCGGAAGGGAGGCTTCGGGCCCGATGTCCCCGAGCCCCAGAACGGCCGTACCGTCCGTCACGACCGCCACGACCGACGACTTCCAGGTGTAGTCGTGGACGAGGTCGGGCTGCTCGGCGATCGCGCTGCACACTTTCGCGACGCCGGGCGTGTACGCCAGGGACAGGTCGTCCTTGTCACGGACCGGCACGGTGGCCTGCACGGCCATCTTGCCGCCGCGGTGCAGCGCGAACGCGGGGTCGAAGGAGTCGAGGGGCTCGGCGCCCGCCTCCTGCTCCGTACTGGCGTCGCTGTCGCTGCGAGGATTGACGATCTCCGCTGCCACTTTGTCTTACCCCTTAAGAGTTCATGGTTTGAGGGTTTGTCCACTCCTGGTGAGGAATGGGCGGGCACCGCGCAGGATGATGGCCGTTGGGACCACGTGGGCCCTGCGCGACGGGCGCGCCGCACACGCGCCCTGAGCCCCTGATGAGGGGTGTAAAGAACCTTCTTACCCGACGGACACCCACCGCGACGAGTCCGATAAGGGCAAGCTCACATGTCGGACCTCGGACGCCGCATGCCGGTGACATGGCTCATACCCAGAGATCCGGACAACTTCTCGGTACCTCTTGACAGGCCTGGAGAGCAGACCTCCAGCAGCCGCGCGCGCCGGTGAACCGTGCCTGGATATCGAGAAATACCGAAGATCTTTCGGCCGGAAGAGCAGATTCCCGTAAAGGTTCGGTCGTGATGTACCGACCTGGTGCGGTTCGGGGGGTCACCCGTTATCCGATTTTGACATGGCGTCCCCCCTGAATGGCCGAGTCCGAATGGCAAGATGCCGTAATCACACGAGGTCGCGACACTCGAAGGCGTGTGCTCTCGTCGACCCACGGCGCCTGTCGGTCACCCGGCCGGCGTCCCGTCCCACCGGAACTCCACCGTCCCCATCGGCATCTCCTTTCATCCGCCGGAGGAACCACCATGACCGCACGCTCCACCCGTCGTACGACCGCCGCGCACTCCCGGCTAGCAGCGGTCGGTGCGATCGCGGTCGCAGGCGCCCTGCTGCTCACCGGATGCGGCGACCAGACCGAGAACAGCGACTCCGGCAGCGGCGACAACCAGTCAGCGGCGGGCGCCCCGCTGGCCGACAAGCTGCCCCAGTCCATCCGCGACAAGGGCGTCATCAAGGTCGGCTCCGACATCGCCTACGCCCCGGTCGAGTTCAAGGACAAGTCCGGCGAGACGGTGGGCATCGACCCCGACCTCGCGGACGCCATGGGCAAGCAGCTCGGCGTGAAGTTCGAGTTCGAGAACGGCACCTTCGACACCCTGATCACCGGTCTGCGCTCCAAGCGGTACGACATCGCCATGTCCGCGATGACCGACACCAAGGACCGCCAGGAGGGCGTCGACTCCGACACCGGCAAGAAGGTCGGCCAGGGCGTCGACTTCGTGGACTACTTCACCGCCGGTGTCTCGATCTACACCAAGAAGGGCGACGACCAGGGCATCAAGACCTGGTCCGACCTGTGCGGCAAGAAGCTGGTCCTCCAGCGCGGCACGGTCTCCGAGGATCTCGCCAAGGCCGAGAACGAGAAGTGCCCGGCCGGCAAGAAGATCGCCATGGAGGCCTTCGACAACGACCAGCAGGCCCAGACCCGCCTGCGCGCGGGCGGCGCCGACGCCGGTTCCTCCGACTTCCCGGTCGCCGCGTACGCGGTGAAGACCTCCGGCGGCGGCAAGGACTTCCAGCTCGTCGGCGAGCAGGTCGAGGCCGCGCCGTACGGCATCGCGGTCGCCAAGGACAACACGCAGCTGCGGGACGCCCTGAAGGCGGCGCTGGACGCGGTGATCGCCAACGGCGAGTACAAGAAGGTCCTCGACAAGTGGGGCGTGGCGGAAGGCGCCGTCACCGAGGCCACCGTCAACGGCGGCAAGTGACCACGCGCCGGGCGCTGAAAGGCAACATCCGTGACTGTTGACATCGACAAGACGGCGGGCGGTCCGGCCGACACCCCGCCGGCCGGACCGGAGGCCATCAAGGCCATCCCGGTCCGGCACTACGGGCGGTACGTCTCCGCGGTCGTCGCGATCGCGCTGCTGGCCGCGGTCGTCTACGCGTTCTCCCAGGGCCAGATCAACTGGGGTGCGATCCCGGACTACTTCTTCGACGACCGCATCCTGACGGGTATGGGCAAGACGCTCCTGATCACCGTCCTGGCGATGCTGATCGGCGTCTTCGGCGGCATCCTGCTCGCCGTGATGCGGCTGTCGAAGAACCCGGTGACCTCGTCCATCGCGTGGTTCTACATCTGGTTCTTCCGCGGCACGCCGGTCCTGGTGCAGCTGGTCGTCTGGTTCAACCTCGGCCTGGTCTTCGAGTACATCAACCTCGGCCCGTTCTACCGCGACGAGTGGTCGGACTTCATGACGCCGTTCCTGACGGCGCTGCTCGGCCTCGGTCTGAACGAGGCCGCGTACATGGCGGAGATCTGCCGCGCCGGTCTGCTCGCGGTCGACGAGGGCCAGACCGAGGCGGCGCACGCGCTCGGCATGAGCCACACCAAGACGCTGCGCCGGATCGTGGTGCCGCAGGCGATGCGCGTGATCGTGCCGCCGACCGGCAACGAGGTCATCAACATGCTGAAGACGACCTCACTGGTGTCGGTCGTCCAGTACGCCGAGTTGTTCAGGGTCGCCCAGGACATCGGCCAGACCTCCGGCGCCCCGGCCGAGATGCTCTTCCTGGCCGCGGCCTGGTACCTGCTGCTGACCTCGGTCTTCAGCGTCGGCCAGTACTACCTGGAGCGCTACTACGCGCGCGGCTCCAGCCGCAGCCTGCCGGCGACCCCGATGCAGAAGATCAGGGCGAACCTGCTGTCCCTGTCGAACCGCTCCAGCACGACGGGAGGTGCGGCATGACCGCCATGGTGAAGGCCGAGGGCGTCCACAAGTCCTTCGGCGCCGTCGAGGTCCTCAAGGGCATCGACCTGGAGGTGAAGCAGGGCGAGGTGTTCTGCCTCATCGGCCCCTCGGGCTCGGGGAAGTCGACCTTCCTGCGCTGCATCAACCACCTGGAGAAGATCAACGCCGGACGGCTGTACGTCGACGGCCAGCTGGTCGGCTACCGCCAGAAGGGCGACAAGCTCTACGAGCTGAAGGACAGCGAGGTCGCGGTCAAGCGCCGGGACATCGGTATGGTCTTCCAGCGCTTCAACCTGTTCCCGCACATGACGGCCCTGGAGAACGTCATGGAGGCGCCGATCCAGGTCAAGGGCGTGAGCAAGGCCCAGGCCAGGGACCGCGCACGCCAGCTCCTGGAGCGCGTGGGCCTGGGCGACAAGGCCGGCAACTACCCCTCGCAGCTCTCCGGCGGCCAGCAGCAGCGCGTCGCCATCGCCCGGGCCCTCGCCATGGACCCGAAGCTGATGCTGTTCGACGAGCCGACCTCGGCGCTCGACCCCGAGCTGGTCGGCGACGTCCTCGACGTCATGCGCGACCTCGCCGAGTCCGGCATGACGATGGTCGTCGTCACCCACGAGATGGGCTTCGCCCGCGAGGTCGGCGACAGCCTGGTCTTCATGGACGACGGCGTGGTGGTCGAGTCGGGCAACCCGCGCGACGTCCTGACCGACCCGCAGCACGAGCGGACGAAGGCGTTCCTGTCCAAGGTTCTCTGAACGCCCGCACGGCGACGGAACGAAGGGGGCGGTACGGAGATCTCCGTACCGCCCCCTTCGGGTTGCTCCCGGGCTACTTCAGCGCCAGCAGCAGCGTGTCCGACGGCGAGCACCACACCGGCCGTACCTCGCCGAAGCCCTTCTCGCGCAGCACGCGCGCGTGCCACGCCGCCGAGGGCATGTCGCCGTCGGCGTGCTCGCCGTAGATCTCGAAACGGCGGGCCGTGGGCCCGGCGAGGACCGGGTCCTTGGCGGCGAGCTGCCACCATTCGGCCCAGTCGAGCGCGCCGTCGCGCTTGGCGGTCTCCATCTGCGCGTGCCGCCGGGCGCGCTCTGCCGCGTTGATCCGGGGCGTCGTCTCGTCGATCATGTGGTCCGCGTTCATGAAGACACCACCGTCGCGGACCAGATCCGCGACCCGACCGTAGAGGGCCGCGAGGGGTTCGGCGTGGAACCAGTGCAGGGCCGTGGCGGTCAGGACGGCGTCGTAGGAGTCGTACGGCAGCCGCGCCGTCCACTCGGGGTCCTTGAGGTCGGCGGTGACCAGGGAGACCCGTTCGTCGCCCGCGAAGGTGCCCTCGGCGATGGCGAGGAGCGCCGGGTCGAGGTCCACGCCGGTGCTGGTGGCCTCCGGGAACCGTTCGAGCAGCCGGGCCGTGATGGTGCCGGTGCCGCAGGCGAGGTCGAGCACGCGCGGTGCGGGACCGACCAGGGCCTCGACCATGTCCAGCATGGTCCGGAAGCGTTCCTCGCGGTCCGGCATGTACCACTCCTGCTGCCGGTCCCAGCTGACCTGCCAGGCGTGCCAGTCGGCGGCGGGCGTGGTGGTAGTGGTGGTCTCCGCGTCCGTCATCGAGCCCCTCCATCGCATGCGTACGTAATACCCTGGTACCGCGATCAGCTGTTACCTGATCGCAGGCACGACCATAGAGCCCCTTCGTAAGGACTACAAGTGGAACTGGCCTATTACTCGGATTACGCCGTACGTCTCGTCAACACCGAGGAACCGGCCCGGGGACAGGACTCCCTGACCTCGGTCGAGGCCGTCCGCGAGCTCTTCGGCGCCAACCAGTCGGCGGCCCGGCGCGCCACGGACGCGGACGTGACCCGGTTCCGCTCGGTCCGGGGACGGCTGCGCGCGGTCTTCGAGGCCGCCGACGGCGGGGACGAGACCCTCGCCGTGGACCTCCTGAACTCGCTCCTGCTGGAGTTCCCGGTGAGCCCGCAGATCTCAGGCCACGACCACCGCGACGACGACGGCAGCCCGCTGTGGCACATGCACCTGGCGGACCACCCGTCCAACGCGACCGCCGGTTTCGCCGCCATCGCGGCGATGGGGCTGGCCTTCCACCTCACCGAGTACGGCGTGGACCGTCTGGGTCTGTGCGAGGCGGCCCCCTGCCGCAACGCCTACCTGGACACCTCCACCAACCGCTCCCGCCGCTACTGCTCGGACCGCTGCGCCACCCGCGCGAACGTGGCGGCCTACCGCGCCCGCAAGCGCCTGGAGGCGGACCGGTCGGTCAGCACCGGCCTGAGCGCCGACAGCGCCCAGCGGACCACGGCGAACGGCGAGCGCTGACCCGGCCGGAGCGGCCGGTACCGCAGCCGCGCCCTGCCGAGCACGAACTCCTGGGGGACGGCTCCGTAGTCGGTGCTGTCCCCGCCGGCGAACGCGTTGTCCCCGAGCACCCACCAGCCGGGCCCGCGCCGCTCGACGGCCCGCTTGACCACGAGCAGGTCCTGCTGGAAGGGGTGCCGCAGAACGACCACGTCACCGGGCCTGACCCTGGCCCCCCAGTGCACCAGGAGTATGTCCCCGTGGTGCAGCGTGGGCACCATCGACGGCCCGGTCACCTCGGCCGGCCCGAAGGGCAACGCCCCTCTCGCGCGTTCGGTCTCCTGCGACAACTGCTCCGGCATGACCCGGCACCTCCCCGGTCTTTCCTCCACCAGTCTCAGTCTCACCCCGGACTTTTGTCCTAAGCCCACGGGGGCACTCGCGAAATCGGGCCTCCCAGGGAGTAATGTCCCCCCTGAGAAGACGATCACGAGGAAGGAACGCTCCATGCTTTCCCGCCTGTTTGCCCCCAAGGTCACGGTCAGCGCCCACTGCGACCTGCCCTGCGGCGTGTACGACCCGGCCCAGGCCCGCATCGAGGCGGAGTCGGTGAAGGCCGTCCAGGAAAAGATGGCCGGCAACGACGACCCGCACTTCCAGGCCCGCGCCACGGTCATCAAGGAGCAGCGCGCCGAGCTCGCGAAGCACCACGTGTCCGTGCTGTGGAGCGACTACTTCAAGCCCCCGCACTTCGAGAAGTACCCGGAGCTGCACCAGCTGGTCAACGACACCCTGAAGGCCCTGTCGGCCGCCAAGGGCTCGACCGACCCGGCGACCGGCCAGAAGGCCCTGGACTACATCGCCCAGATCGACAAGATCTTCTGGGAGACCAAGAAGGCCTGACGCCAAGTCAGCATTCGGAAGCCGGCGATCGGTGCACCATCGCAGGCCCACGGAACAGCCCGAAGGGGCCCGGCCGACATCCCGGCCGGGCCCCTTCGGTGTTCCCGTGGCCGCCGGGCCGGGGCTGGCAGTACCGCACCGGTCCGCCTCGTGCGCACCGGCCGCCCGGTGCGGGTGACGGCTCAGCGCTTCCTGCTGTACGTCCGGACCACGACGCCGTTGCCGAAGGCCCGCACCGTCTCCTGAACGAACTCCGAGACCTGGAATCCCGAGCCGAACATCGGCATGCCCGTGCCCAGCACCACCGGGTAGGTCTTGATGACCAGCTCGTCGATCTCGTCGACCAGCTCGCCGGCGACGACCGAACCGCCGCACAGGTAGATGCCGAAGGCGCTGTCCTCCGCCTTCAGTTCGCGGACCCGGCCGACCAGGCCCGACGAGATGATCTCGACGTTCGGGTCGGGTGACTCCGTGAGCGTGCGCGAGGCCACGTACTCACGCAGATGGGCGTAGGGGCTGGTGACGCCCTCCTTCAGGGCCAGGTCGTAGCTGCCCCTGCCCTGGATGATCGTGTCGAACCGCTTGTTCGGCAGGTCGTCGATCCCGAAGTGCCGGCGGCCGTGGGTCGGCAGCGTCTCCGGATACTCCGACGCCAGGAACTCGAAGAACTCCTCGTCGACGAACGGCACCATGAAGGACGCGTCGCCGTCCGGGCCGCCGATGAAGCCGTCGATCGAGCAGGCGATGAAGTACGTGAGCTTGCGCAAACCGGTCTCCTTCGTTTTGACCACTTCAGTTATAGTACTCCACTCGTAGTGGTTCAAGTAGGTTTTCGATTCTCGGAACAGCGTGCGGCGGTCAGGCGGTCGCCGGTGTCCGCGGCTCGCGCCACATCGGCCACATCCGCGGGCCGTCCGGCAGATCCAGGGCTCGGCCGGTGAACTCGAAGCCGAGGCGTTCGTACAGCACCCGGCCACGAGCGCTACTGGCCTCCAGATAGGCGGGCAGGCCCTCGCGGTCGCAGCGGTCGAGTACCGACTCGATGAGCGCGGTGCCCAGGCCCTCGCCCTGCCGTCCGGGGGTGACGCCGATCATCCACAGGTACTCGTGGGCCCGGCCGGAGGGGTGGATGCCGTCCGTCAGCCGGGCTATCAGTTCGACGCGCTCGTTCCCCGGGTCGACGGCCTCCCGCACCTGGACGGGGCCGTCGTCGGCGCTCTCGCAGTGGTCGTCGCCGGAGTCGTCGCCGGTGTGCCCGTCCGCCGGCACGGGCAGCCACAGCGCGCAGGCCGCGCCGTCCTCGGTGAGATCGATACGCCCGTCGGCGAGCACGGCGTCGGTGAAGGCCGCCATGAGCCGGTGGTGGGTCCGGCGGCGGTACTCCTCATCGGGAAACACCCAGCTGCTCACCGGGTCGTCCTGGAAGGCCTCGTCCAGCAGCCGCACGACCAGCTCCCGGTCGCCGCCCCCCGCCGTCCGGATCACCACACCCATGTCCCGCCCGCCCTTTCGACTCAACACCGTCCGTGTATACGGCGGTTGAGCCTAGCGGCCGCTGACCTCCGCGGCTGATGGGCGGTGCTCCCGGCCGTGCGCCGGAAAAGGGGGCGGGCCCCGCACACCGTGGGGAAGTGCGGGACCCGCCGGACCGGAGCCCTCGGCGGTGCGGCCGTACGTCGGTCAGGTGCCGTACGGCCCGGCACGGGCTCCGGGGTCTTGCTTAGCGACCGCCGGTCACTGAGCGGTCGCCGGCCGCTGAGCGGTGGCCGGTCGCCGCGCGGTGGCCGAGGCGGCCCGGGTGACCGTCAGGTGCTGCGCCGGGTCACGAACTCGGCCAGCGCGAGGAGGCCGCCCGCCGCCTCCGGGTCGGGCACGGCGCGGGCCAGTTCCTGCATGGCCCTCGCCATCCGGTCGGCCGCCTGGGCCTGCGCCCAGTCCCGGCCGCCCGCCCGTTCCACGGCCAGCGCGGTGCGCTCCAGATCCTCCTTGCCCTCGTCGTACGGCGCCGCGTACAACTCGGCGATCTCGGCGGCGGCCGGGGTGCCGGAGCCGAGGGCGGCGACCACGGGCAGCGACTTCTTACGGGCGGCCAGGTCCGCGCCGGCCGGCTTGCCGGTACGGCGTGGGTCGCCCCATATGCCGATGATGTCGTCGATGAGCTGGAAGGCGAGGCCCGCCTCGCGGCCGAAGGCGTCCAGTGCCTCGACGTCCTCGGCGGCGGCCCCCGCGTACAGCGCGCCGAGGGCACAGGCGCATCCCAGCAGGGCGCCCGTCTTGGCCTCGGCCATGGCGAGCGTCTCGTCGAGGGTGACCTCGCCCGGGGCGCGCCGCTCC
Organism: Streptomyces sp. NPDC058812; assembly: GCF_042744565.1. Classification (NCBI taxonomy): domain Bacteria; kingdom Bacillati; phylum Actinomycetota; class Actinomycetes; order Kitasatosporales; family Streptomycetaceae; genus Streptomyces; species Streptomyces sp. NPDC058812. Next base: position 234,675 of record NZ_JBHYOB010000009.1, on the reverse strand, counting down.
ATCGCCGTGTCCGCGTGCTGCCCCTCGCACAGTTCGACGACGCAGTCGGCGAGCCGGGCGGCCGCCGCCGCGGACGCCGGGTGCGGGTCGGCGGCGAGCAGCCGCAGGGCGAGCGCCTGCAGGGCGTCCCCCGCGAGGATCGCGTCGGCGTCGCCGAACACGGTCCACGCGGTCGGCCGGTGGCGCCGGGTGGCGTCACGGTCCATCACGTCGTCGTGCAGCAACGTGAAATTGTGTACCAGTTCCACCGCCGCCGCTGCCCGCGCCGCCGCCGTCCGGGCCCCGGGTCCGCCTAGCGCGGCGGCCGAGGTGAGGACGAGCGCCGGGCGGATCGCTTTGCCCGCGTTGCCCGCCGCGGGCGTACCGTCCGCGTGCTGCCAGCCGAAGTGGTAGAGCGCGATCCGGCGCATCGAGGCGGGCAGTGACGCGATGGCGGACCGCAGTTCGGGGTCGACCGACGCCCGGGACTCACGCAGGAGCACCGCCGCCTCGTGTCCGTCGGACCCCGCCGGTCCCTGCCCGTCGGGCGACGTCCCCGGCTCCTTCTCCCGCTGCGTGCCGATGGGCCCGTGCCTTTCCAGCGTTCCGGTGGGGCGACGCGTCTCGGCGGCGCCGTGCCGAGCCTCTGTCATGGACTCACCTCCCCCATACGCCCACCTCCGTACCCCGGGGGTGTACCCGCCCGGGAGGGCGGGAACACGGCGTTCGGGAGACTGGCGTCACTGCCAGCGGCCGATCTCGACGTTCTCCAGGACTCCGAGCGCGTCCGGTACGAGGACGGCGGCCGAGTAGTAGGCCGTGACCAGGTACTTGATGATGGCCTGCTCGTTGATCCCCATGAAGCGCGCCGACAGACTCGGCTCGATCTCGTCCGGAATGCCGGTGGCGCGCAGGCCGATGACGCCCTGGTCCTGCTCGCCGGTACGCATCGCGATGATCGAGGACGTGCGGGCCTCGGTGACCGGGATCTTGTTGCACGGGTAGATCGGCACACCCCGCCAGGTCGGGATGCGGTTGCCCGCGATGTCGATCGTCTCGGGGACGAGTCCGCGCTTGTTGAGCTCGCGTCCGATCGCGGCGATCGCACGCGGGTGGGCGAGGAGCAGCTTGGTGCCGCGCCGGCGGCTGAGCAGCTCGTCCAGGTCGTCCGGGCCGGGCACACCGTCGTGCGGCTGGATCCGCTGGTCGTACTCGCAGTTGTGCAGCAGGCCGAACTCACGGTTGTTGACGAGCTCGTGCTCCTGACGCTCTTTCAACGCCTCGACGGTCAGCCGGAGCTGCTGCTCGGTCTGGTTCATCGGCTGGTTGTAGAGGTCGGCCACGCGCGAGTGGATGCGCAGCACGGTCTGGGCGACGCTCAGTTCGTACTCACGGGGCCGGGCCTCGTAGTCGACGAACGTGTGCGGGATGTCCGGCTCGCCGCTGTGGCCGGCGGACAGGTCGATCGCCTTCTCGCCGGACCTGTTGGTGCGCTGCTCGGGGATCGAGCGCTGCTCCTCGAGGTGCGTGCGCAGGGATTCCGCGCGCTCCGCGACCTGCTCCACCTCCTGGCGGGGCAGCACGAGCACCGTGCAGGCGGTGACCGTACGGGCGGTGTACTCCCAGATGGCGTCCCCGTCGAGCAGCGCCTGGTCGCCGAAGTAGGAGCCGTCGGCCAGGACGCCGAGCACCGCGTCGTCGCCGTAGGGTCCGGTGCCGACCTTCTCCACCTTGCCGTGCGCCAGCAGGTAGACCTCGTCGGCCTGGCCGCCGAACGAGGCGATCACCTCGCCGGGGCCGAATTCGCGCTGCTCACAGCGCTGCGCGAGTTCCGCGAGCACCTCCTCGTCCTCGTACGACCGCAGGGCCGGCAGCTCACCCAGTTCGGCGGGGATGACCTCGACCCGGTCGCCGGTCTTCACGAACGTCACCCGGCCGTCGCCGACGGCGAAGGTCATGCGCCGGTTCACCCGGTACGTGCCGCCCTGGATGTCCACCCATGGGAGCGTGCGCAGCAGCCAGCGGGAGCTGATCTCCTGCATCTGGGGAACGGACTTGGTCGTGGTGGCCAGGTTCCGCGCGGCCGCCGTGCCGAGGCTCTGCTGCGGCCTGGTCTGCTCGGTGCGGACCTCTTCGCCTACCGACATAAGGAATTGCCCTCCCGGTCATGCCGGACGGCTACGCCCGGCATCGATGTGCGGGGACCAGCCTTCCTCACGCAGCACGCCGGTGCTATTACCCGAAAGAGCGGGAATGGATCACCGGCGGCCGGGGCACACATGGGTGCTTCTTCAGCTTCTCGGCGCCTTGTCCCGCCCTGATCAGCACTGTTGGCCGGGACAAGATTGTCCGGATCGGATCGCACACGGACCGAACAAATACTAGGGAACGCTCCGTTTCGGTACAACACCGTACGAGGCGGCCGCGTCGGGCGGTCGTCGCGCAGCGTGAAGGAGCCGGCCGTGGCCTCACCCATGTCCGCGAGCAGTTTTCTCAAGGCGCTGAAGGCGGAGGGCCTCACCGTGGTCCAGGTCGGCGACTGGCGGGATCACAACCGCAACCACAAGGGCCCCTGGGGGCCGGTGCACGGCGTGATGATCCACCACACGGTCACCAAGGGCAGCGCGCGGACCGTGGAGATCTGCCGCAAGGGTTACGAAGGCCTGCCGGGACCGCTGTGCCACGGGGTCATCACCAAGGACGGCAAGGTCCACCTGGTCGGGTACGGCCGGGCCAACCACGCCGGGCTCGGCGACGACGACGTCCTGCGCGCGGTGATCGCGGAGAAGGGACTGCCCCGGGACAACGAGTCGAACACGGACGGCAACCGGCACTTCTACGGCTTCGAGTGCGAGAACCTGGGCGACGGCGACGATCCCTGGCCGGCGGCGCAGCTGGAGGCGATCGAGCGGGCCGCCGCCGCGGTCTGCCGGCACCACGGGTGGAGCGAACGCTCCGTCATCGGCCACCTCGAATGGCAGCCGGGGAAGGCGGACCCGCGGGGGTTCACCATGGCGTCGATGCGTGGACGGATCCGGGACCGGCTGAAGTGATGTGTGCGCCGCGCGGCGGCGTGACAATGGCGGGGTGACCGGCACCGACACCCGCGACCTCGCCACCCTGGGCCCCCGCCTGCCCTCTCCCCTGCGGGAGGTCGCCGACGAACGGTTCGAGCGTCGTGGTCTCCGCTTGCTGCTGAAGCGGGACGATCTCATCCACCCCGAGCTGGTCGGCAACAAATGGCGCAAACTCGCGCCGAACCTCGCCACGGCGGACGGTCGCACCGTCGTCACGTTCGGCGGCGCCTACTCCAACCACCTGCGCGCCACCGCCGCCGCCGGCCGGCTGCTCGGACTGCCCACGGTGGGCGTGGTGCGCGGTCAGGAACTGGCCGGCCGGCCGCTCAACGCCTCGCTGGCCCGGTGCGCGGCCGACGGCATGCGGCTGCACTTCGTCGACCGCTCGACGTACCGCCGCAAGACCGAGCCGGAGACCCTGGCGGCCCTGCTGAGCGCGGTGGACGCCGAGGACGCGGTCGTCGTCCCCGAGGGCGGCAGCAACGCGGAGGCCGTGCGCGGCTGCCGGGCCCTCGGCGAGGAACTGGGCGAGCACGCCGACGTGGTCGCGCTCGCCTGCGGCACCGGCGGCACGCTCGCCGGGCTGGCCGCCGGCCTCCCGCCGGGCCGCCGGTCGCTCGGGATACCCGTCCTCAAGGGCGGCTTCCTGACCGACGACATACGGCGGCTCCAGATCCGCGCCTTCGGCGGGCTCCGCGGCGCCTGGAGCCTCGACGACCGCTTCCACTGCGGCGGCTACGCCCGCACCACCCCCGAGCTCGACTCCTTCGCCGCGGACTTCGAACACCGCCACGGCCTCCCCGTGGAACGCGTCTACGTCGCCAAGATGCTCCACGCCCTGCTCACCCTCGCCGAGGAGGGCAGCTTCCCGCGGGGCACGACCCTGACGGCGGTCATCACCGGCCGCCCCTTTCCCTGACGGACCCCGCCGGACGTCACGGGCGCCGCACGACCCCGCCCCTGGCGCCCGGGTACGGCAGGCCGGTGAACGGGCCACGCCGACGCCCGGCCGGGGACGCCCGGCCGATGGCCGCGAGCACACGACCGGTACGGCCGGAGGCCGGTAGGCCTCACCCACGGTAGGTCTCACCCGAACACGTCGGACGGTCCTGTGCCCCCGTGCCCCCCTGCCCCCGCGCCCCCGTGTCCGGCCCGCACGCGCGCGCCTGACGCCGTTACGCCGTCTCCCGGTATGCCGCCGCCTCCTCCAGGTCCAGCCGGCGCAGCAGCGTCCGGAGCATCTCGTCGTCGATGTAGCGGCCGTCCCGGAGCCGGACGAAGACCTCGCGCTCCGCGCTGATCATCTCCCTGGACAGCCGCCGGTAGGTGTCGTCGACGGTCTCCCCGGTGACGGTGTTGACCTGTCCGAGCCGTTCCCAGACGGCGTTGCGGCGCCGTTCCAGGACCGTGCGGAGGCGGTCGGCGAGCGGGGCCGGCAAGGCGTTGCGCTCGTCGGCGAGGAGGTCGTCCAGGCGCCGCTCCGCGGCCCGGGAGGCCTGTGCCTGGGCGTTGGCCTCCGCGAGCGTCTCGGCCTGTACGTCGTGCGCGGGGAACTTCAGCAGGCGGATCAGCGGCGGCAGGGTGACGCCCTGGACGACCAGCGTGCCGATGACCGTGGTGAAGGTGAGGAACAGGATGAGGTTGCGCTCGGGGAAGGGGTCGCCGCCGTGCACGGTGAGCGGGATGGAGAAGGCGATCGCGAGCGAGACCACACCTCGCATCCCGGCCCAGCCGATCACGAACGGTCCCTTCCAGGAGAGGTCGCCCTCACGCGCGCGTACGCGTGCCGACAGCCGCGGCAGGAAGGTCGCCGGATACACCCACACGAACCTCGCCACGGCGACCACCAGGAAGACGGCGACCGCGTACCAGGCGGCGTCGGCACCCTCGTACTCCCCGAGGCCCTTGAGGACGACGGGCAGTTGGAGTCCGATCAGGGCGAACACGGCCGACTCCAGGACGAAGGCGACCATCTTCCACACCGCCTCCTCCTGGAGACGGGTGGCGAAATCGACCTCCCACGCGCGGTGGCCGAGATAGAGGGCGACGACCACCACCGCCAGCACCCCGGAAGCGTGCACCTGCTCGGCGGCGGCGTAGGCCACGAACGGGATCAGGAGGGAGAGCGTGTTCTTGAGGAGCGCCTCCTTCACGTGCGTGCGCAGCCAGTGGAGCGGCACCATCAGCACCAGCCCGACGCCGACGCCACCGATGGCCGCGATCAGGAACTCCGCGATCCCGCCGGCCCACGTGGCACCCTCGCCGACCGCCGCCGCGAGCGCCACCCTGAAGGCGGTGATCGCGGTGGCATCGTTCACCAGGGACTCGCCCTGGAGGATCGTGGTGATCCGGGAGGGCAACCCCACGCGGCGCGCCACCGCCGTGGCCGCGACCGCGTCCGGCGGCGCCACCACCGCGCCGAGCACCAGGGCCGCGGTCAGCGGCAGGCCGGGCACGATCAGGTACGCGGCGCAGCCGACGACGAAGGTGGCGAAGAGGACGTAGCCCACGGACAGCAGCGCCACGGGCCGCATCTGTGCCCGCAGGTCGAGGTAGGAGCTGTCGGTGGCCGCCGTGTGGAGCAGCGGGGGCAGCAACAGGGGCAGGACGATGTGCGGGTCGAGGGTGTAGTCCGGCACTCCGGGGATGTAACTCACCGCCAGACCCACCGCGACCAGCAGCAGCGGGGCCGGCACCGGCACGCGCCGCCCCGCCGCGGCGATCGCGGCGCTGCCCGCCACCAGCAACAGCAGCGGCATCACGTCCATGGTCCTCGCCCGCCCTCTTTTCCCACGCGGTCATCCGCACACCCGTCGTAACCTGGCAATCATGAAACAGTGCACGCACGCCGACGCGCTGCCCCACCCGGAACCGGAGCCGCGCGGCGAGACCTGCCCGGAGTGCCTGGCCGAGGGCACGGACCCGGTGCAGTTGAGGCTGTGCCTCGTCTGCGGTCACGTCGGCTGCTGCGACTCCTCGCCGAGGCGGCACGCGACGGCCCACCACGAGGCGACCGGCCACCCGGTGATGCGAACCTTCGAGCCGGGTGAGAGCTGGCGCTGGTGCTTCGTCGATCACGTACTCGTGTGACCTGTCCCAGGGACGGTTCGACCCTCTGACGCCTGGGTACGTCAACCCGGCGCGCGCTCTTCCGATTTGGGCCCGCCGAACCCCTAGCCACTGTGCGTGTTCATGTGTTTACTATGAGTGACAGCAAGGGGTTGGGGTCTCGGGGACAGGAAACTCTGGAGCGCGATAACGTCACCGCTGAACCACGTAGCGCGTTACCCCGAGGGGCGGCCCTCGACCCTGTAACGCTTGTACCACCTTGGAGGTGAGGGTGTCCCAGATCGCAGGCGAGCCCGCGACCCAGGACTTCGTCGAAGTCCGGCTGCCGGCCGCGGGTGCCTACCTGTCGGTGCTGCGTACGGCGACGGCCGGCCTCGCAGCCCGTTTGGACTTCACCCTCGACGAGATCGAGGACCTGCGCATCGCAGTCGACGAGGCCTGCGCGATCCTGCTTCAGCAGGCCGTGCCCGGCTCGGTGCTCAGTTGTGTCTTCCGCCTCGTCGACGACTCGCTCGAGGTCACCGTCTCGGCGCCGACCACGGACGGCCACGCCCCCTCGCGGGACACCTTCGCCTGGACCGTGCTGTCCGCCCTCGCGGGCAAGGTCTCCTCCGCCGTGGACGAGGACAAAACCGTTTCGATCAGCCTCTACAAACAGCGCGGCGCGGGACCCGGGCCGACGTGAGGAACGGGGACGGGCCGGTGCGGGACGAAGAGCGCGGCACACGGGAGCTGCCGGCCGAGGGCACACGTTCTGAGAACGAGGCCCGGCGCACGGCGGACGGCATCGACGGCATCCCCGAGCAGGCCCGGCCGCATCCGGAGGACGAGGCCTCCCCCGAGGCCGTCGTCCCGGACGACGGACAGCGGACCGGGGAGACCCCCGTCCGGCCCGTCCGAGCGGAGGCAAGGGCTCGGGAAAGGGCAACGGGCGGGACGATGAGCGAGCACGAGCGACACTCCGAGGACGGCGCGCCGGGTGCACGGGGCACGCAGGGCACGCGGCACGACCCGCAGGACCGCAGTGGGGCACGTCTCCTGTTCGCCGAGCTGCGCACGCTGGAGAAGGACAGCCCGGCCTACGCGGAACTGCGCAATCGGCTGGTCCGCATGCACCTGCCGCTCGTCGAGCACCTCGCGCGCCGCTTCCGCAACCGCGGCGAGCCCCTGGACGACCTCACCCAGGTCGCCACCATCGGACTGATCAAGTCGGTCGACCGCTTCGACCCGGACCGCGGGGTGGAGTTCTCCACGTACGCGACCCCGACGGTCGTCGGCGAGATCAAGCGGCACTTCCGGGACAAGGGCTGGGCGGTGCGCGTCCCGCGGCGCCTGCAGGAGCTTCGGCTGGCCCTGACGACGGCCACGGCGGAACTCTCGCAGTTGCACGGGCGCTCCCCCACGGTCCACGAGCTCGCCGAGAAGCTGGCGATCTCGGAGGAGGAGGTCCTGGAGGGCCTGGAGTCGGCCAACGCGTACTCCACGCTGTCCCTGGACGTCCCGGACACCGACGACGAGTCCCCCGCGGTCGCGGACACCCTGGGTGCCGAGGACGAGGCCCTGGAGGGCGTCGAGTACCGGGAGTCGCTCAAGCCGCTGCTGGAGGACCTGCCGCCGCGGGAGAAGCGGATCCTGCTGCTGCGCTTCTTCGGCAACATGACCCAGTCGCAGATCGCGCAGGAGGTCGGGATCTCGCAGATGCACGTGTCGCGGCTGCTGGCCCGCACACTGGCGCAGCTGCGGGAGAAGCTGCTGGTCGAGGAGTAGCGGCCGGGCACCGGTCGGTGGCCGTCATCGGAGAGCTCCGGGCGACGGCTCCGGGCGACGGCTGCTTCTCGGCTACTTCTCGGCGCTGCCCGGTCCCCGGATGCCGAGGGCCTGGGTGGTCGTGGGGTTCACGAGCAGCACCAGTGCCGTGACGGCCACGACGCCGAGCACGATGCCCGCCGGGATGGCCACGCTGTCGGCCTGCAGCAGGTTGTAGGCCACCGGCAGCGCCATGATCTGCGTGATGACGGCGGGCCCCCGGCTCCAGCCCCGTCGGCCGATCAGCCCGCGGGCGGCGAGGAGCGGCAGCAGGGCGAGGACGATCAGGGTGACGCCGCCGGTGATGGCCGAGGTCCGGTCGTCGGGATGGCCGGTGAGACCCCCCACGAGCATCCAGGCGCCGCCGACGACGAGCGCCAGCCCCTCCAGTGCGGCCAGCGCGGCCGCGGCGGTCAGCCGGCCGGGACGGGGGCCCGCCTCTTCGGCGGCTTCGGGGGTGGGGGTCTGCTCACTGCTCACCCCTGAAGGGTAGCCCTCGGCGTACCGTGCCCCATGGGCGCGTCCGGCGGTCCGTGCGCTCCGAGCGCCCCCCGGCGATCTCCACCTCGGTCTGGGCCGGGTACCACTGAGTAGGTACCCTGCAAACCATGCGTGCACTTCTCGTGGTCAATCCGGCGGCTACCACCACAAGTGCGCGTACGCGCGACGTGCTGATCCACGCGCTCGCCAGCGAGATGAAGCTGGAGGCGGTCACCACCGAGTACCGCGGCCACGCGCGCGACCTCGGTCGGCAGGCGGCACAGAGCGACGACATCGAGCTGGTGGTGGCCCTCGGCGGCGACGGCACGGTGAACGAGGTCGTCAACGGTCTGCTGCACGCCGGCCCCGACCCGGAGCACCTGCCCGGCCTCGCGGTGGTCCCCGGCGGTTCCACCAACGTCTTCGCCCGCGCCCTCGGCCTGCCCAACCACGCGGTGGAGGCCACCGGCGCCCTGCTGGACGCATTGCGCGAGGGCAGTGAGCGGACCGTCGGACTGGGCCTGGCCTCGGGTGCGCCGGGCACGGAGGACGAGGCGGTCCCGGCCCGCTGGTTCACCTTCAACGCCGGACTGGGTTTCGACGCCGGCGTGGTCGGCCGGGTCGAGCAGCACCGGGAGCGCGGCAAGAAGTCGACGCACGCCCTCTACGTCCGCCAGGTGATGCGCGCGCTCATCGGCGAGCCGCACCGCCGCAACGGGACGATCACTCTGGAGCGGGCGGGTGAGGACCCGGTCACCGATCTGGTGCTGTCCATAGTCTCGAACACGTGCCCCTGGACGTTTCTCGGCAATCGCCCGATCTACGCGTCACCTAAAGCCTCGTTCGATACCGGGCTCGACGTCTTCGGCCTCAGCCGCCTGTCGACGGCCGCGGTTGCCCGGTATGGCACCCAGTTGCTCACTTCGTCCCCCGAGCGCGGTCCCCGGGGCCGGCATGCCGTCTCCCTGCACGACATGACGGAGTTCACCTTGCATTCGAAGGTGCCGCTCCCCCTTCAGATGGACGGTGACCACCTGGGGCTGCGGACCAGCGTGGCGTTCACAGGCGTTCGCCGTGCACTGCGTGTGATTGTGTGAGCAGAAGGGGCGAAAGTCCTTTCACTCGAACGTTTAGGCCAGGGTCCACCCCATAGAAGTACGGCTGTGACCTAGTCGACACCGAAGAATCAAAAAAAACTTTCCGGAAGGGGTTGTATCCGCCGTCGAGGTTTGCGAGTCTCTTCTTGGCGATCGGAACGGCCCGCAACACCGGCCTTCACAGATCACCAGAACCCCTCTTCAAACCACAGGACCGCGCCAGGGCAACCTGACGGTAGGCCCTTCCCTTGTTGAGGGATTCGTGAAAGCGTTCACATTCACAAGCATCCCAGCATGTAATACCAAGGAGAGGTAGCAGCCATGGACTGGCGTCACCGCGCCGTTTGCCGCGAGGAAGACCCCGAGCTCTTCTTCCCCATCGGCAACACCGGTCCCGCGCTGCTGCAGATCGAGGAAGCCAAGGCCGTCTGCCGTCGCTGCCCTGTCATGGAGCAGTGCCTGCAGTGGGCGCTCGAGTCCGGCCAGGACTCCGGCGTCTGGGGTGGTCTCAGCGAGGACGAGCGCCGCGCAATGAAGCGCCGTGCCGCCCGCAACCGGGCTCGTCAGGCCTCCGCCTGACCATCCACCCCTGCTGACAGCCTGAGCTTGGCGGCGCGTACAGCGAGTACGCAACCCCCGCTCCCGAGCCGCAGCGCGCAGTACCCCCGATGCGCATCGGACGATGGATCGCACGAGCACTGGCCTCGGACCCTCACGGGTCCGGGGCTTTTTGCTTGCCCGGCCCCGTGCCCTTCCCCGGCCCCGTGCCCTTCCCCGCCCCCGCCCTCTACTTGTCCGTCGGCACCGGGATGTCCAGGATCACCCGGGTGCCGCGCTCCGGGGCCGGCACCATGTCGAAGGCCCCGCCCAACTCGCCCTCCACCAGGGTGCGGACGATCTGCAGGCCGAGATTGCCGGAGCGGTGCGGGTCGAAGTCCTCGGGCAGACCGACGCCGTCGTCCTGGACGGTGACCAGGAGCCGGGCCTCCTTCGTCGTACCGCCGCGGACCGCGGAGACCTCGACCGTGCCGGTGTCGCCGTCGCGGAAGCCGTGCTCCAGCGCGTTCTGCAGCACCTCGGTCAGCACCATCGACAAGGGGGTCGCGACCTCGGCGTCCAGAATGCCGAAGCGACCGGTGCGCCGGCCGGTGACCTTGCCCGGCGAGATCTCCGCCACCATCGCCAGCACGCGGTCGGCGATCTCGTCGAACTCCACGCGCTCGTCCAGGTTCTGGGAGAGCGTCTCGTGGACGATCGCGATCGAACCGACCCGGCGCACGGCCTCCTCCAGCGCCTCGCGTCCCCGGTCGGACTCGATGCGCCGGGCCTGGAGGCGCAGCAGGGCAGCCACCGTCTGGAGGTTGTTCTTCACCCGGTGGTGGATCTCCCGGATCGTGGCGTCCTTGGTGATCAATTCGCGCTCGCGACGGCGCAGCTCCGTGACGTCGCGCAGGAGCACCAGCGAACCGATGCGCGTGCCCTTCGGCTTGAGCGGGATGGCGCGGAACTGGATCACCCCGTCGTGCGCCTCGATCTCGAACTCGCGCGGCGCCCAGCCACTGGCCACCTTGGCGAGTGCCTCGTCCACCGGGCCGCGGGACGGGGCGAGTTCCGCGGTGGTCCGTCCGAGGTGATGGCCGACCAGGTCGGCGGCGAGGCCCATGTGGTGGTAGGCCGACAGCGCGTTCGGGGACGCGTACTGGACGATGCCGTCCGCGTCGAGCCGGATCAGGCCGTCGCCGACGCGGGGCGAGGCGTCCATGTCGACCTGCTGGTTCTCGAACGGGAAGGCGCCGGCCGCGATCATCTGCGCGAGGTCCGAGGCGCTCTGCAGATACGTGAGCTCCAGGCGGCTCGGGGTGCGCACGGTGAGCAGGTTGGTGTTGCGGGCGATGACGCCCAGGACGCGCCCCTGGCGGCGTACGGGGATGGACTCGACGCGGACCGGGACCTCCTCACGCCACTCCGGGTCGCCCTCGCGCACGATCCGACCCTCGTCCAGGGCGACGTCCAGCATGGGGCGCCGGCCGCGCGGGACCAGATGGCCGACCATGTCGTCCTGATACGAGGTGGGTCCGGTGTTGGGCCGCATCTGGGCGACGGAGACGTAACGGGCGCCGTCGCGGGTGGGCACCCACAGGACCAGGTCGGCGAAGGAGAGGTCGGAGAGGAGCTGCCACTCCGAGACCAGCAGGTGGAGCCACTCGAGGTCGGAGTCGTCGAGCGCTGTGTGCTGGCGTACGAGTTCGTTCATGGAGGGCACGTGGCCGAGCGTACCTGGCGGTTCGGACAGCGATCGAAACCAGCCGGATTCCACCGTCCCCGCTCCCGGATCCCGCCCTGGACCGGCCCTGGAAACACCCGCGGGCCGCGGCGCCTGAGAGGGACCCTCAACCCTCCCGGCACCGCAGCCCGGAGCAACAACGGCCGTGGGGTGTGCGGTCCCGGTCGGCCGAAGGATGAGGACCCGGAGCAGTCAGGGCAGAGAGCACCGGTTCCTCGGTCCGCCCTCCTGTGCGGGGAAGGCGGAAGCCTGACGATCACCTTGCGTGAGTGTCACGGCAAGTGTTTCAGTCGCCATTGTGGACTAGACCACTCGCCGTGTCCATGCGGCGGACGGTGTTCGCAGTTGTCGCGTTCCGTCGACTACTCGGACATCCGAGCGCCCGGCCAAAGCCTAACCCCGTTGACTCACACACGGGGCCAGACGGCCAGGGCAATTTCCGCGAGTGCCTCCAGCTCCGCCCGGCTCGCGCCGTCGCGCGCCTGCTGCGACATGCCCTGGATCATGGCTCCGGTGTGCCGGGCGAGGGCGGCCGCGTCGGTGTCCGGCGGCAGCACGCCCGCGACCACGTCGGCGCCGATCCGGTCCTCGATCGCGGCGATGTTGCCGTTGCGCCGCTCCCGCAGGGACTCCTCGACCTCGGCGGTCGAACAGTTGGCGGCCGCGTGGATGACGAGGCAGCCGTGCGGCCGGCCGGGAACCGTGTACTCGACGGCGGCCTCGCGCAGCATCCGCTCCACCCCCGCGCGGGCGGTCGGCTCCTCGGCGAGGGCGCGGCCGCCGAACGAGCCGTACCGCACGCCGTACTCCTGGACGACCTCCTCGAAGAGCGAGCGCTTGTCACCGAAGGCGGCGTACAGGCTCGGGGCGCCGATATCCATGACCCGCGTGAGATCGGAGACCGACGTGGCCTCGTAACCGTGCTCCCAGAAGGCCATCAGCGCCTTCTCCAGGGCCGTCGCCCGGTCGAAGGAACGGGGGCGGCCCCGCCGCCCTCTGACCGCGGCCTTCGAAGTCGGCGCCTCCGCTTGTCCGCTCTTCTCGCTGCTCACCATGGAGTGCATTTTATAGCGGGCACTAGAGAAATGTCGCCGGGATGCTGTACGGTCTTTTCTGTAGCGACCGATAGGGAAATGCGAAGGGGGCGCCGACATGGGCGTGCAGGGAGTGCTTGCGGGCAGGACGGCTCTCGTCACGGGGGCGAGCAGGGGCATCGGGCGAGGAATCGCGGAGCGGCTGGGCCACGACGGCGCACGGATCGCGGTGCACTACGGCAGGAACGAGGCGGCGGCGAAGGAGACGGTCGCCGCGATCGAGGCGGCGGGCGGCTCGGCGTTCGCGATCAGCGCCGACCTGAGTGTCGCCGGAGCCGCCGAGGCCCTGTGGGAGGAGTTCGACCGGCACGCCGACGGCGTGGACATCCTGGTGAACAACGCCGGAATCGGCAGCACGCGCCCCATCGGGGAGATAGAGGAGGCGGAGTACGACGCGGTCTTCACCGTCAACGTGAAGGCACCGTTCTTCATCCTCAAGCACGGCATGGGCCGCCTGCGCGACGGCGGCCGGGTCATCAACATCTCGTCGGGGCTGTCCCGCACCGCGGTGATGCCGGACAACATGGCGTACTCGATGACGAAGGGCGCGCTGGACGTGTTCTCGCGTGACCTCTCCAAGGTGCTGGGCACCCGCGGCATCACGGTGAACTCGGTGGCACCCGGCATCATCGAAACGGACAACACGGCCGGGCTGCTGCACGGGAGCCCGGACGGCTGGGACCGGGCGGCGGCGCTCTCCGCACTCGGCGGGGTGGGGGCCCCGGCCGAGGTGGCCGACGTGGTCGCGTTCCTCGCCTCGCACGGGGGCCGGTGGGTCACGGGAAGCTGGGTGGACGCGACGGGAGGTTCGCTGACCTGACACCGCCACCCACCTGACCGTTTCGACGCGCTCGCCGGGCCCAGCTCTGTTAGATTGGTCTAAACCACATAGGGCCCCACACAGCCAGTCCCGGACCCCGGGTGAGTCCTCTCTTCGAAACGGCAGGCAAGCGTGGAAGTTGTCATCGTTCCGGACGCCAAGGCAGGCGGCGAGCTGATAGCCGAAGCCATGGCGCAGCTGCTCCGACGCAAGCCCGACGCCCTGCTCGGGGTGGCCACCGGCTCGACGCCGCTGCCCGTGTACGAGGCACTGGCGGCCAAGGTGCGCTCGGGCGTCGTGGACACCGCGCGGGCGCGGATCGCCCAGCTCGACGAGTACGTGGGACTCCCCGCCGAGCATCCGGAGTCGTACCGCTCGGTGCTGCGACGTGAGGTGCTCGAACCGCTGGGGATCGGCATGGACGCGTTCATGGGCCCCGACGGCACGGCCGCGGACGTGCAGGGGGCGTGCGAGGCGTACGACAAGGCGCTGGGCGGGACCGGCGGGGTCGACCTCCAGCTGCTGGGCATCGGCACCGACGGGCACATCGGCTTCAACGAGCCGTGCTCCTCGCTCGCCTCGCGGACCCGGATCAAGACGCTCACCGAGCAGACCCGCGTCGACAACGCGCGCTTCTTCGACGGTGACATCGAGCAGGTGCCGCACCACGTGATCACGCAGGGAATCGGCACCATCCTGGAGGCCCGGCACGTGGTGCTCCTCGCCACCGGCGAGGGCAAGGCGGACGCGGTCGCCGCGAGCGTCGAGGGCCCGGTCGCGGCCGTGTGCCCGGCCTCCGCACTCCAACTGCACCCGCACGCCACGGTGGTCGTCGACGAGGCCGCCGCCTCCAAGCTGAAGCTCGCCGACTACTTCCGGCACACCTACGCCCACAAGCCCGACTGGCAGGGAATCTGAGCCCTAATCCGAGTCCGCCCCAGCCCTGACCGGCCGGACACGGACACGGACAGCCGCCGCAGGCGAAGGGCGCCGACACCCTCCACGGGGTTCGGCGCCTTCTCCGTACCGGCGAGCGGAGCGCGGTGTCCTCACGACTCCCACGCGCATCGCCGGACGGGCCCGCCCGGGCGGCCCCGTCACGTGCGCCACCGCGAACGACGCGAACGAGAGGCGCCGGTCCCCCACCAGGAGGACCGGCGCCTTCGTCGTACCGTCTGGAGCCCGGCGAAGCGGCGTGGCCGCTACACGCCCGCGATCGCCTCCGCCGCCGCCCGGCCGCAGACCCGGGCAGCGCCGTGGGTGGCCAGGTGGAGGGCGCCCCGGGGCTCGGCGCGGGGGACGCCCATCTCGACCACGATCGTGTCGGGACGCGCCGCCAGCAGGGTGTCGAGGGCCGCCGCCATCCAGGGGTGGCGGTGCTCGTCGCGGACGACGGCCACGATGCGGCGCGGGCCGGCCGCGACCAGCACGTCCTTCCCGGTGTCCGGGCCGGTGAAGCTGCCGGTCTCCGTGCCGGGAAGCAGGCGGAAGAGCTCGGCGGCGATGCCCCAGGGGGTCTCGTCGCCGACCGCGATGTTCGCGACGGGGGTGAGGGCGGCGACGTACGGCGGTTCGGTGAGGGCGGCGAAGTCGTCGGCCACGGTGACGCGCAGGGCGCGGCGGGCCGCGCGCAGCCCCACGTCGCCGTCCACGGGCTCCCCCGCCCCGGCGTCGGCCCGGTGCGCCGCGGTCCAGCGGGCCAGGGCGCGGGCGCGTTCCGCCGCGTCGGCCAGGCGGTCCTCGGGCAGTTCGCCCGAGCGGACGGCCTCGACCAGGGCGTCGCACAGCCGCCGCACGGTGCCCTCGTCGGACAGCCCGCCGCCCACGCAGATCGCGTCGGCGCCGGCCGCGATGGCCAGGACGCTGCCGCGTTCGATGCCGTACGTGCCCGCGATGGCCCGCATCTCCATGCCGTCGGTGACGATCAGGCCGTCGTAGCCCAGTTCGCCGCGGAGGACGTCGGTCAGGATGCGGCGGGACAGCGTTGCCGGGTACTCCGGGTCCAGGGCCGGGACCAGGATGTGTGCGCTCATCACCGCGCGGCTGCCGGCGGCGATGGCCGCGCGGAACGGGACCAGGTCACGCTCGGCCAGCACATCGGCGCCCACGTCGATGCGCGGCATGGCGTGGTGGGAGTCGACGCCGGTGTCGCCGTGGCCCGGGAAGTGCTTGGTGCAGGCGGCGACGCCCGCCGACTGCATGCCGGTGACATAGGCGGCGGTGTGCCGGGCGACCAGGTCGGTGCCGGCCCCGAAGGAGCGCACGCCGATGACCGGGTTGTCGGGGTTGGAGTTGACGTCGGCGGACGGGGCCCAGTTGAGGTTGACGCCGCAGGCGGCGAGCCGGCGGCCGAGTTCCGCGGCCACTTCCCGGGTGAGCCCGACGTCGTCCACCGCGCCGAGGGCGAGGTTGCCGGGGAAGGAGGAACCGGTGCGTACCTCCAGCCGGGTGACGTCGCCGCTCTCCTCGTCGATGGCGACGAGGACGTCCTCGCGCTCGGCGCGCAGTTGCGCGGTCAGCGCGGCCACCTGCTCGGCCGAGGCGATGTTGCGCCCGAACAGGCCGACGGAGGCCAGGCCCTCGCCGAGGCGGCGCAGCAGCCAGTCGGGGGCGGTGGTGCCGGTGAACCCGGGCTGGAGGACGGTGAGCGCGTCCCGCGTGAGCGTGTCGGTGGCCCTGGCGATGGTCGTCATCGGTGGCGTTATCCCTTCACGGCGCCGGCGGTCAGGCCGCTGACGGCCTTGCGCTGGAGGTAGACGAAGAGGATCAGGATCGGGATGGCGAAGAGGGAGGAGGCGGCCATGGTCGCACCCCAGTCGTCGCCGAAGACGGTCTGGAAGCTGGTCAGCCACAGCGGCAGCGTCTGGGCCTCGGCGTCCTTGTTCAGGACCAGGACCAGGGCGAACTCGTTCCAGGCGGTGATGAAGCCGAACAGCGAGGTGGACATCAGGCCCGGCGCGAGCAGCGGCAGGATGACCCGGCGGAACGCCTGGCTGCGGGTGCAGCCGTCGACCATCGCCGACTCCTCCAGCTCCTTGGGCACGGCGGCGACGAAGCCGCGCAGCGTCAGGATGGTGAAGGGCAGGATCATCATCATGTAGAAGAGCGTGAGCGGCACGAGGCTGTTCAGCATCGACGCGTCGCGCACGATCATGTACATCGCGATGATCATGACTTCCCAGGGCGCCATCTGGGCCAGCATGAAGCCCACGACGAAGCCGCGCCGTCCCTTGAACCGCATCCGCGCCAGGGCGAAGGAGCCGGCCAGCGCGATGATCAGCGAGAAGACGACGGCGAGGACGGTGACGGTCAGCGAGTTGGTGACGAACGTCCAGAAGTGGTCGGCGTTGGTCGCCGTCTTGAAGTGCTCGAAGGTGACGTCGGTCGGGAACCAGACCGGGTCCTCCGTGATGATGTCGCCGGTCGGCTTCAAGGCCGTGGAGAACATCCAGTACACGGGGAAGACGAAGCCGATGAACAGGACGACGGCCGTGGCGTTGGGCCACAGGCGGCCGAAGAGCGAGCGCTTCACAGCTCGTCCTCCCCTTGCTTGAGCACGATCCGGAGGTAGTAGGCGGTCAGACCGAGCATGATCAGGATGGTCAGCACGGCGATCGCCGCACCCATGCCGTAGTGCTGGTTGCCGACACCCTCGACGTAGGCGTAGACGGGCAGGATCTCGGTGAGCCGGTCGGGTCCGCCCTGGTTGAAGGTGTAGACCTGCACGAACGCCTTGAAGACCCAGATGATCTCCAGGAACGTCGTGGCGTAGAGGAACGGCCGCAGGAACGGCATGGTGACCGTGGTGAAGCTCCGCCAGGCGCCGGCGCCGTCGAGGGACGCCGCCTCGTAGAGTTCCTTCGGGATGGTGGTCGTCGCCGCGTAGAGGTTGATCGCGACGAACGGAATGGATCCCCAGACGATCAGCAGGGTGACGACGAAGAACGTCGACATCTGGCTGCTGGTCCAGCTGTAGTCGGCCATGGAGTGCCAGCCGAGCTTGTCCAGGACCCAGTTGACGACACCGAAGCGCTGGGCGAACAGCCACTTGTAGACGGTGGTGGCGGCCACGATCGGCATGGCCCAGGCCAGCACCAGACCGAGCAGCAGGGTGAACCTCATCCGCTTGCCGAGGCGCGCGAGCAGCAGGCCGACCAGGGTGCCCAGGATCATGATCAGGGCGACGTTGACCGCCGCGAACAGGATCGAGCGGAGGGTGACCCGCCAGAAGTGCTCGCTGGTGAGGGTCTCCTTGTAGTTGTCGACGCCGTTCCACTCGGTGACGTGCTGGATCAGCTGCGTCATGTTGAGGTTCTGGAAGGACAGCAGGAGGTCCTTCAGCAGCGGCCAGCCGAGCAGCAGCACGGTGGCCGCGCAGGCGGGCAGCAGCAACAGGTACGGGGCGAGCGCGCCGACGCGCGACGCGGCTCTCTGCTTCGGCCCGCCGCTGCCCTCGTCGTCCGCCTTGCGGACGTCCGCCGGGCCGGAGGGCGGCCGTTCGGTCTGCACGGTCATGCTCGCGATCTCTCTTCTCGGCCTACGAGAGGGCCTGCGTACGTCGACTCGCGTACGGTCGCCGGGGCGGGAGCCGTCTCCGGCCACCCCGCCCCGGCCCACCCGGTGCTACTGCTGCTGCGACAGGCGCTTGTTGAACTCTTCCTCGACCTGCTTGGCCGCCTCGGCCGGGGACTTCCCCTTCAGCACGGCGGTCATGTAGGTCTTGATCGGGTTGGGCGCGTTCTCGACCGCGGCCCACTCCGGGATCAGCGGCGTGGTGCCACCGGAGGCGACGGCCGGCGAGCCGGCCTCGGCGGCGGGGTTGCCCTCCAGGTTGCTGACCAGCGACTCCTTGTTCGGGGTGACACCGTTGGCCTTGGCCAGCTGGCCCTCGAACTTGTCGGACAGCGCGATCTTCAGGAACTCCTTGGCGAGCTCCTGCTTCTTGCTGCCCGCGGCGACGGCGAGGTTGGAGCCGCCGAGGAAGACGCCCTCGGGCTTGGCGGCGGTCTCACCCGGGATGGTGAAGTAGCCGATGTCCTTCTCGATCTTCGGGTTGGCCTTGATCGCGGTGGCGGCTTCCCAGCCCATGCCGATGAAGGAGCCGACGTTGCCCTTGGCGAAGACCTCGCCCTGCTGCGGGGTGGCCTCGTCCTTGTCCTGGGGCGCCTTGGACAGGGACTGGAACTTCTTGTAGGTATCCATCGCGGCGGCGATCTTCGGGTCTTCGAGGTTGGAGACGTACTTGTCGCCGTCCTTCTTGACCAGTTCGGCGCCCTCGCCGATCGCCAGGCCGACGAAGTGGTACCAGTTCTGGCCCGGCAGGTAGATCGGCTCGGCGTCGGTCTTCTCACCGATCGTCTTGAGGGCGTTGTAGAACTCGTCGCGGGTCTTGGGCGTTTCCTTGATGCCCGCGTCCGCCCACACCTTCTTGTTGTAGACGACCACGCGGTTGACCACGAACCACGGCGCCGCGTACTGCTTGCCCTCGAAGACGGAGGACTCGTTGATGGACTCGGTCCAGTCCTTGCCGATCTCGGCCTTGAGGTCGCTGAGGTCCGCGAGGCCGCCGGTCTTGGCGTACGCCGGGGTGTGGGTGTTGCCGACCTCGAAGACGTCGGGGGGGTTCTCCTCGGAGAGCGCGGTGGTCAGCTTCTGCTGAATACCGTTCCACGTCTGGATCTCGAACTTGACCTTGGCCTTGGTCTTCGCCTCGAACTCCTTGGCGAGCTCCGCCTGCCAGTCGTCGGGCGAGGAACCGTCCATCACCCACACGGTGAGCGTCTCGCCGGCGTAACCGTCCGCCCCGGCCTTCTTGCCGTCGTCGCCGCTGTCGCCCCCGCACGCCGCGATCGAGACCATCATGCCCGCGATACCGATCGCGGCTATCAGCTTGCGCTTCACGCCAACCCTCCTCAGGGATGCCACACAACCCCCCTGCCTCCCCGCGGTTGCTCGTCGACGCGGACCGCCCATGGGGCCGGGACCTGGACCAATGGTGTAGACCAGTACGGGGAGCTTGGCCCAGACCAATAGGGCTGTCAAGGGTGTTCAACCGGGCTCCTCGCGTCCGTGATGCGACCGAGATATGCAGGGACCTTTCATTGCGCAAGCGACAGATCGGACGGACCGGGGCCGGGTGTACCACCGCCCACCGAATGACGTGCCGGTACCGTTCCGAACGCGCGTACCAGCGACGCCGGTCGGCGCTGTGGACTAGACCAACGAGGGCCCCGGAGGTATACAGAAGGGATCACGGAGCGTGCGGGTCCAACCCGGCACGAAGCCGTGCCACGATGTGAGCCGTGGCCGACAGGGATAGCGGTCGCTTCGGCACCCGGAGCCGGAAGGCAGAGCATGAGCACCGACGTCAGCAGTGCGGAGAACGAGGGTGGGGCGACCGTCCGTACCGCGCGCGTGCCCAAGTACTACCGTCTGAAGAAGCATCTGCTCGACATGACCCGGACCCAGGCGCCGGGTACCCCGGTCCCGCCGGAGCGCACGCTGGCCGCGGAGTTCGACACCTCGCGCACGACCGTGCGCCAGGCCCTGCAGGAGCTGGTCGTCGAGGGCCGCCTGGAGCGCATCCAGGGCAAGGGCACCTTCGTCGCCAAGCCCAAGGTGTCGCAGGCGCTGCAACTCACCTCGTACACCGAGGACATGCGGGCACAGGGTCTCGAACCCACCTCTCAGCTGCTGGACATCGGCTACATCACCGCCGACGACCGGCTCGCCGGGCTGCTGGACATCACGGCCGGCGGGCGGGTGCTGCGCATCGAGCGGCTGCGCATGGCCAACGGCGAGCCGATGGCCATCGAGACCACCCACCTCAGCGCCAAGCGCTTCCCGGCGCTGCGCCGCTCCCTGGTGAAGTACACGTCCCTCTACACCGCGCTCGCCGAGGTGTACGACGTCCATCTCGCCGAGGCCGAGGAGACCATCGAGACCTCCCTGGCCACCCCGCGCGAGGCCGGCCTGCTCGGCACCGACGTCGGCCTGCCCATGCTGATGCTCTCCCGGCACTCGCAGGACCGGACGGGCCAGCCGGTGGAGTGGGTGCGCTCGGTGTACCGGGGCGACCGCTACAAGTTCGTGGCCCGGCTGAAGCGGCCCCAGGACTGACGCCGGCCGCAGGGCGTTTCAGGCAAATCCCCGCACGCGTGACCATGAAGTTGCAGTTGAGGACCGATATACGGACGAGGTCTTCCGCTGTCTCGACACCGTCACCTACATTTCGTGCGCACTGCACGAGGTGATCAGCGAGGGGACGGAGCCACCGCATGTCACAAGCCCCAGAAGTGAGCAGAGGGCCGACGGTGACGCCGGTGCGCGTCGTCATCGGCCTCTGCCTTGTCGCGCCGTTCGTCGCCATGCTGTGGGTCGGCTCGTACGCGAAGACGGACCCGGCCTTCATCGGCATCCCGTTCTTCTACTGGTACCAGATGGCGTGGGTGATCGTCTCCACGGTGCTCACGGTGATCGCCTACAAGCTGTGGCAGCGTGACCAGCGCGCCCGCCGGGAAGGCGGGGCCAAGTGAACGACGGCGTGAACGGCGTCGCACTCGCCGTCTTCATCTTCTTCTTCGTCCTCGTCACCGCCATGGGCTTCCTGGCCGCCCGCTGGCGCCGGGCCGCGAACGACCAGAGCCTCGACGAGTGGGGCCTCGGCGGCCGCTCGTTCGGCACCTGGGTCACCTGGTTCCTGCTGGGCGGCGACCTGTACACCGCGTACACCTTCGTCGCCGTCCCGGCGGCGATCTACGCGGCGGGCGCGGCCGGCTTCTTCGCGGTGCCCTACACGATCCTGGTCTACCCGCTGATCTTCACCTTCCTGCCGCGGCTGTGGTCGGTCTCCCACAAGCACGGGTACGTGACGACCTCGGACTTCGTACGCGGCCGCTTCGGCTCCAAGGGGCTGTCGCTCGCCGTCGCCGTGACAGGCATCCTCGCCACGATGCCGTACATCGCGCTCCAACTGGTCGGCATCCAGGCCGTGCTGGACGTGATGGGCGTCGGCGGCGGCGAGGACACCAACTGGTTCATCAAGGACCTGCCTCTGCTGATCGCCTTCGGCGTGCTGGCGGCGTACACCTACTCGTCGGGGCTGCGCGCGCCCGCACTGATCGCGTTCGTGAAGGACACGCTGATCTACATCGTGATCGCGGTGGCGATCATCTACATCCCGATCAAGCTCGGCGGCTTCGACGACATCTTCGCCGCGGCGGGCGACAAGTTCAGCGAGTCGGGCAAGGGCGGACTGGTGCCGGACCACGGCGGCCAGTGGACGTACGCCACCCTGGCGCTCGGCTCGGCGCTCGCGCTCTTCATGTACCCGCACTCGATCACCGCGACGCTTTCCTCGCGCAGCCGTGAGGTGATCCGGCGCAACACCACGATCCTGCCGCTGTACTCGCTGATGCTCGGCCTGCTCGCGCTGCTGGGCTTCATGGCGATCGCGGCGGGGGTGAAGGTGGAGAACGGGCAGCTGGCGATCCCGCAGCTGTTCGAGAACATGTTCCCGGACTGGTTCGCCGGCGTGGCCTTCGCGGCGATCGGCATCGGCGCCCTGGTCCCGGCGGCGATCATGTCGATCGCGGCCGCGAACCTCTTCACCCGCAACATCTACAAGGACTTCATCAAGCCGGACGCCACCCCGGCCCAGGAGACCAAGGTCTCCAAGCTGGTGTCCCTCATGGTGAAGGTGGGCGCGCTGGTCTTCGTCCTGGGCATGGACAAGACGGTCGCGATCAACTTCCAGCTGCTCGGCGGCATCTGGATCCTGCAGACCTTCCCGGCCCTGGTCGGCGGCCTGTTCACCCGCTGGTTCCACCGCTGGGCGCTGCTCGGCGGCTGGGCGGTCGGCATGGTCTACGGCACGGTCGCCGCGTACGGTGTCGCCTCGCCGACGCAGAAGCACTTCGGCGGCTCCTCCAAGGAGATCCCGGGCATCGGCGAGATCGGCTACATCGGCCTCACCGCCTTCGTGCTGAACGTCCTGGTCACCGTGGTCCTGACCTTCGTCATGAGGGCCCTCAAGGCCCCCGACGGCGTCGACGAGACCAAGCCCGCCGACTACACGGCGGACGCGGGCGACCCCGGCGTCGAGGTGGAGCTGCCGCCGGCCACGGCGGGCACCTCGCACTGACCCCGACAACGCGGCGGGCCGTCGGAGAATCCGGCGGCCCGTTGTCGTACCCGTCGGGCACACTCGGCTGCATGGACTTCGTGACCCGGCAGGCGGCGACGGACGAGTACGACGCCCTTGGTGAGATCGCCGCGCAGGCCCAGGGGGTGTCGTTTGGATCAGGCCGACTCCAGGCAACGGTGCCTTGCAGCGGAGCCGAGCGGGGTCTGGTGCGTGCAGCTGCAAGGCGGAGGAGGGCGACAGGGCGGAGCCCTGGCAACCGACGACAACGCCGCAGATGTGCGTGCCAGACCCCGCGACCCCGGCAGGATCCAAACGACACCCCCTAGCTGCGCGACGGCCTCCTCGACTTCGGGGAGAGCGACGCGTACCTCGGCGAGCTGATGAACGTCGCCAAGCGTGCGGCGGCCGCCGAGGTGCTGGTCGCCGCGGCGGACGGCCGGGTGCTCGGCGGCGTGACCTTCGTGCCGTCCGGCGGCCCCATGGCCGACATCGCCCGGCCCGGCGAGGCCGAGATACGGATGCTCGCCGTCGCCCGCGAGGCACGCGGACGCGGGGTGGGCGAGGCCCTCGTGCGGACCTGCGTCGACCGGTCCCGCGCCGTCGAGGGCTGCGCGCGCGTCGTACTGTCCACCCAGCGCGCCATGCGCACCGCCCACCGCCTCTACGAACGGATGGGCTTCACCCGCACGCCCGACCGCGACTGGAACCCGCTGCCGGAGCTCGACGACATCACGCTCCTCACCTACGAACTGACGCTCTGACACCAGCGCCACCCCTCGACGACCCCTCCGCGACACAACATCTGGGGGTGCTCGCCGAACCCGGCACAAGATGTATGCTCGTGCTCGCTGTCGCCGCAGGGGAATCCGGTGCGAATCCGGAACTGTCCCGCAACGGTGTACTTGTGTGTATCCGCGCGTCTCCGCACGTGTGCACACGCATGTCCAGTCCGAGGACCTGCCGACAGTGCGCCCGTACCGTCCCGGTCCGGGTGCCTGACGTCCGGGCCTCGTGGAGTGGGCCGGTGGACGCGACGCCGCGTGCGCTCGTGAGCTGCCCCTGCCCTCCTCCCCCAGGCCCCGTGCCGAGCGAGGGAGTGCCCCACGTGACCATCGCGCCAGCCGACCCGGTTTCAGCGACCCCGGCGACGACTTCAGCGACCCCGGTGACCGAGGAGCCCGACGGCCCCGGCGCCGCGTTGCTGCGGACCCTGACCGAGCTGACCGCCGACCTCCCCGACGCCGACCCGGGCCGGGTCGCCGCCGCCGCACTGCGCGGCCGGTCCGCCCGTGCGGACGAGTCCGAGCTGCGGGAGCTGGCCACGGAGGCGGCGGCCGGGCTCATCTCGGAGGACCCGGTCTACTCCAGGCTGGCCGCCCGACTGCTGACCATCGGCATCCGTGCCGAGGCCGCCTCGCAGGGCGTCACCTCGTTCACCGGGTCGGTCGCCACCGGACACCGCGAGGGCCTGATCGCCGACCGCACCGCCGAGTTCGTCCGGCTGCACGCGGACCGCCTGGACGCGCTGGTCGACCCGGCCGCCGACGACCGCTTCGGCTACTTCGGCCTGCGTACCGTGTACAGCCGCTACCTGCTCCGGCACCCGATCACCCGCAAGGTCGTCGAGACGCCCCAGTACTTCATGCTGCGGGTGGCCGCCGGACTCGCCGAGGACGACACCACGCGCTCGCTCGACGAGGTGGCCGCGCTGTACGGGCTGATGAGCCGCCTCGACTACCTGCCCTCCTCCCCCACCCTGTTCAACTCCGGCACCCGGCACGCCCAGATGTCGTCCTGCTACCTCCTGGACTCCCCCAAGGACGAGCTGGACTCCATCTACGACCGCTACCACCAGGTCGCCAACCTCTCCAAGCACGCCGGCGGCATCGGCATCGCCTACTCCCGCGTCCGCGCCCGGGGTTCGCTGATCCGCGGCACCAACGGGCACTCCAACGGCATCGTCCCGTTCCTGAAGACGCTGGACGCCTCGGTCGCCGCCGTGAACCAGGGCGGCCGGCGCAAGGGCGCGGCGGCGGTCTACCTGGAGACCTGGCACGCGGACATCGAGGAGTTCCTGGAGCTGCGGGACAACACCGGTGAGGACGCCCGCCGCACGCACAACCTGAACCTTGCCCACTGGGTGCCGGACGAGTTCATGCGCCGGGTGGACGCCGACGGACAGTGGTCGCTGTTCTCGCCCGCCGACGTGCCCGAGCTGGTCGACCTGTGGGGCGAGGAGTTCGACGCGGCGTACCGCAGGGCCGAGGCCGCGGGGCTGGCCCGCAAGACCCTCCCCGCCCGTGAGCTGTACGGCCGCATGATGCGCACCCTCGCGCAGACCGGCAACGGCTGGATGACCTTCAAGGACACCGCCAACCGCACCGCCAACCAGACCGCCGAGCCCGGCCACGTCGTCCACTCCTCCAACCTCTGCACGGAGATCCTGGAGGTCACGGACGACGGGGAGACGGCGGTCTGCAACCTGGGCTCGGTCAACCTGGGCGCCTTCGTGGACCCGGCTTCCCGGGGCATCGACTGGGAGCGCCTGGACGCCACCGTCCGCACCGCCGTCACCTTCCTCGACCGGGTCGTCGACATCAACTTCTACCCGACCGGGCAGGCGGGCCGCTCCAACGCCCGCTGGCGCCCGGTCGGCCTCGGCGCGATGGGCCTCCAGGACGTCTTCTTCCAGCTGCGCCTGCCCTTCGACTCGCCCGAGGCGAAGGTCCTCTCCACCCGCATCGCCGAGCGGATCATGCTCGCCGCGTACGAGACCTCCGCCGACCTGGCGGAGCGCAACGGCCCGCTGCCTGCCTGGGTGAAGACCCGTACCGCCCGGGGCGTGCTGCACCCCGACCACTACGGCGTCGAGCCCGCCTGGCCGGCGCGTTGGGCGGCGCTGCGCGAGCGCATGGCCACGACCGGCCTGCGCAACTCCCTGCTCCTCGCCATCGCGCCGACCGCCACCATCGCCTCCATCGCGGGCGTCTACGAGTGCATCGAGCCGCAGGTGTCCAACCTCTTCAAGCGCGAGACGCTCTCCGGTGAGTTCCTCCAGGTCAACTCGTACCTCGTGAACGACCTCAAGCGGCTCGGCGTCTGGGACGCCCGTACCCGCGAGGCGCTGCGCGAGGCGGGCGGCTCGGTGCAGGGCTTCACCTGGATCCCCGAGGACGTCCGCGCGCTGTACCGCACCGCCTGGGAGATCCCGCAGCGCGGCCTGATCGACATGGCCGCCGCCCGCACCCCGTACCTCGACCAGGCCCAGTCGCTGAACCTGTTCCTGGAGACGCCGACCATCGGGAAGCTCTCCTCGATGTACGCGTACGCCTGGAAGCAGGGCCTGAAGACCACGTACTACCTGCGCTCCCGCCCGGCGACCCGCATCGCCCGCGCCGCCGCCCGGGCCACCGTCCCCGTGCAGGCCGCCCCGGATCCCGAAGCGGTCGCCTGCTCCCTGGAAAACCCCGAGTCCTGCGAGGCCTGCCAGTAATGACCACCGAGACCACCACCAAGAACCTGCTCGACCCGGGCTTCGAGCTGACCCTGCGCCCCATGCGCTACCCGGACTTCTACGAGCGCTACCGGGACGCCATCAAGAACACCTGGCACGTGGAGGAGGTCGACCTCCACTCGGACGTCGCCGACCTCGCGAAGCTCAGCCCCATGGAGCAGCACCTGATCGGCCGGCTGGTGGCCTTCTTCGCCACCGGTGACTCGATCGTGGCGAACAACCTGGTGCTGACGCTCTACAAGCACATCAACTCGCCCGAGGCGCGGCTCTACCTGTCCCGCCAGCTCTTCGAGGAGGCCGTCCACGTCCAGTTCTATCTGACGCTGCTGGACACCTACCTGCCCGACCCGGACGACCGCGCCGCCGCCTTCGCGGCCGTGGAGAACATCCCCTCCATCCGCGAGAAGGCCGGGTTCTGCTTCAAATGGATGGACTCGGTCGAGTCGATCGACCGCCTGGAGACCAAGGCCGACCGCCGCCGCTTCCTGCTCAACCTCATCTGCTTCGCCGCGTGCATCGAGGGCCTGTTCTTCTACGGCGCCTTCGCCTACGTCTACTGGTTCCGCAGCCGGGGCCTGCTGCACGGCCTGGCCACCGGCACCAACTGGGTGTTCCGGGACGAGACGATGCACATGTCCTTCGCCTTCGACGTCGTCGACACCGTGCGCAAGGAGGAGCCGGAGCTGTTCGACGACGCGCTCCGGCAGGAGGTCACCGACATGCTGCGGGAGGCCGTCGAGGCCGAGCTGCAGTTCGCGCGCGACCTGTGCGGTGACGGCCTCCCGGGGATGAACACCGACTCGATGCGGCAGTACCTGGAGTGCGTCGCCGATCAGCGCCTGACGCGTCTCGGCTTCGCCCCGGTGTACGGCTCCGAGAACCCCTTCTCCTTCATGGAGCTGCAGGGCGTTCAGGAGCTGACCAACTTCTTCGAGCGGCGTCCCTCGGCGTACCAGGTGGCGGTGGAGGGCACCGTCGACCTGTCCGAGGACTTCTGAGTCTCCTTCCCCGCACCCTCGTCCTCCCGGGCCTCCCGGGCCTCCCTGAGCTGACGGTCGATGCGCCTGTCGCGCACGATGCCGATCACCGAGGGGAGGACCATGAGGACCAGGAGTCCGAAGGTCACGAGCATTCCGATCAGGGCTTCCATCTGGTTTCCGGTCATGACACCACTGTCGCGCCGGATGCTCCTTACCGGGAGTGGCAGGACTGCCGTAGGACCTCGATTTCCTGCCACTTCCGAGGCACACTGGCGGCATGCTGCAGAACGTGGCCGCCGTCCTGCTGGACGGCGCGCATCCCTTCGAACTCGGTGTGGTCTGCGAGGTCTTCGGCATCGACCGGAGCGACGAGGGCCTGCCCGGGTACGACTTCGCGGTGGTCTCCGCGGAGGGCCCGGAGCTGAGTACCCATGTCGGCGGGCTCTCCGTCTCCACGCCGTACGGGCTGGACCGGCTGGAGGAGGCCGACCTGATCGCCGTGCCGGCGGGGAGCGACTACGCCCGCCGGGAGTATCCGCCCGAGCTGCTGGACGCCCTGCGGCGGGCGGTGGACCGGGGCGCGCGGGTGCTGAGCGTGTGCTCCGGGGTCTTCGTGCTGGGCGCCGCCGGGCTGCTGGACGGGCGGCGGTGCGCGGTGCACTGGCATCACGCGGCCGAGCTCGCCCGGCAGTACCCGCGGGTCGCCGTCGCCCCCGACGTGCTCTACGTGGACGAGGACCCCGTGATCACGAGCGCCGGCACCGCCGCCGGCATCGACGCCTGTCTGCACATCGTCCGCAAGGAACAGGGACCGGAGGTCGCCAACAGGATCGCCCGGCGCATGGTCGTACCGCCGCACCGGGACGGCGGTCAGGCCCAGTACATCGAACGTCCGCTGCCGCGCTCCTCCTGCGACACCGTCGGCGAGGTGCTGGCCTGGATGGAACAGCACCTCGACGAGGAGGTCACCGTCGAGCAGCTCGCGGCCCGGGCGCACATGTCCCCGCGCACCTTCGCCCGCCGCTTCCAGCAGGAGACAGGTACGACTCCCTACCGCTGGATCCTGCGCCAGCGTGTGCTGCTGGCCCAGCGGCTGCTGGAGGCGACGGACGAGACGATGGACGCGATCGCGTGGCGCACCGGCTTCGGTACGGCGGCGGCGCTGCGGCACCAGTTCGTCAGGGCCCTGGACACCACCCCGCACGCCTACCGGCGCGCCTTCCGGGGCCCGGAGGCCGTCGCCTGAGCCGCCACAGCCACGTCACCGCGCCGCTCACCGTGCGACGGGCCTGACCAGCAGGTCGTGCGGCCGCAGGGTGATGCCCACTCGGACCGCGTCGTTCGAGCCCGCCACCTGCTCGAAGCGGTACTTCGTGGCGAGCGCGGCCGTGATCAGCGTCAGCTGCGCCATGGAGAAGTGGTCGCTGGGGCACTTTCGATTGCCCACACTGAACGGCTTCATGGCGTATTTCGGCACATCCGTCGCCCGCTCCGGAAGCCAACGGTCCGGGTCGAACTCCAGGTTGCCCGCGTACGACTTCGGATCGCGTTGGATTGCGTACGGACTGTAGATGATGTCCGACCCGGCCGGAATGCGGTAGCCACCGAGTTCGGTCTCGACCACCGCGCGCCGCGTCAAAACCCACACGGCAGGGCGCAAACGCATGGCCTCCACGATGACATTGCCGGTGTGCGTGAGCCCCCGGACATCCTCGAATGCCACGGGGCGTCCGCCGGTGACCGCTTCGACTTCGTCGCGTATGCGGTCGGCATGTTCCGGGTGTTCGGCAAGTGCCTGCAGCAACCACATGATCGTGGAGGCGATGGTTTCACTGCCGGGGGTGAGTATCGCGACGACCTGGTCGTGGATCTCCTGTTCCCCGATGGGATCGCCATTGTCGTCCTTCGCCTCCAGCAATGCCGTCAGCAAATCGTCCGGCTTTTGACCGGATGCGCGGCGCTCGGCGATGATCTCGTCGACCAGGAGATGCAGATCGGCCAGCGCGTTGTTGAATTCGCGGTTTGCCGGGAGCGGCAGCCGGTAGAGCGGTCCGAGCGGGACCACCATGCGCCGGTACATGCCCCGGAAGACGGTGGCGAGCGCGACGCACAGCCGCTCGGCCCGCTCGTCCATGTACTGGCCGCGCAGCAGACAGCGGGCCGCGACGCGCACGGCGACGCGGAAGGACTCGGAGGTGGCGTCCACGGTCCGCCCCGGCTGCCAGCGCTCGGTGAGCGCATGCGCCTCCTCCTCCATGATCGGCCCGTAGGCGGGGATCGCGTCGAGCTTGAACGCCGGCTGGATGGTGCGCCGCTGACGGCGGTGGAGCGGGCCGTTGGCGGTCGCCACGCCCTCCTTGCCGAGCAGGCCCTCCAGTGACTCCCACAGCGGACCGGCTATGTGGTAGTCGGGGCTCAGGGCCAGGGCACCGGTGAGCTCCGGGGCGGTGACCGCGTAGACGGTCTTCGGGCCGAGCTTGATGCGAACGATGTCACCGTGGTCGCGCAGCTGGGACATGAAGGCCAGCGGGTCGCGGGCCAGCCTCCAGCCGTGGCCGAGGAGCGGGACACCGCCACCCGCGACGGGCGGCTCGCGCAGCTCCGCTGTCGCTTCGGTCCGGGTTTCGGGGTTGACGGACTCGACGGTCATTTCTCACCTGCCGCTTCGTTGTTGACGTACGGGGGCGTGGACCGGTCGTCCCAGCTGTCGACCATGTACCGGCCGGACTCGTGGTGGAACCAGTAGACGGAACTGAACCAGTTCCGCATATTGCCGACGTTGGCCCGTACGGCGCCGCTCAGTTCCTTTCCGCGTACGGTGCCGTTGTCCAGTTCGTCGGCGAACCGTAACGCGTCCTGTTCCACGGCGAGGAAATCGGTGATGCATTCCTCGACGCGTCTCCTTACTTCTCCGATGGCTTCTTCCAGGGTCAGCCCATGATGTGTGATGAGACTGATTCCGAGATTGTGGACCTCGTCGCCCGCTATTTCCTTGGGCAGTGAGCACAGGTCGTTGTACCAGGCGGCGAATTCCTGGCTCAGCAGTGCCGCCCGGCGATATGCCGGGTGCTTCCGAACGGCGTCCGGCAGTTCGTACCCCGCGCTCGGCTCCAGCAGGTCGGTCCAGATCCAGTGCGCGAAGGTGAGCCGGCGCAGTTCGAGGTACTCCTCGACGCCGGGCACGATGCCGTGGGTGCGGTTGTGGAATTCCCGGTCGTAGGCCTCGATCACCGCGTGGAAGTGCCGGGCGAACCGGGCGTTCCACGTCGCCGGCGGCGGCAGGAAGGCGTACAGCCGGCGCACACTGTCGGCGAACCCGGCGACCAGCGTGTCCTCGTGGTGCAGATGGTCCCAGGGTGAGTCGAGTGCCGCGTGCAGCTGGTTCCGCAGTCGCCGCCACGCGGTCGGACGGCCGTGGACGATGTCCCGGTCGTGCCGGTCGTCCCAGACGAAGAACCACGCGCTGTAGTCCGCTATCGCCTGCATGACCTCGTCGGGCGCGCCCAGGTAGTAGCCCGCCATGAGGTCCGTGTAGCACAGGCCGTCGGCATATTCCTCGACCTTGTCCGCCGGCATGAGCCGTTTTTCGAGCAGCCAGGCACGGGTCTTCTCCTGGAGCTTCGGCCAATACGGGTGCAGTTGGCGGGGAAATGCCGCCTCGATCACCGGAAGGCGCAGCGATGGCGGTACTGCGATCGCGGTCGGTGTCGCTGTGGTGCCATGTGAGAAAGCATGCACGAACAAACCCCTCTCAGCCGCCGGTGGCGCACCCCTCTCGCTGAGCGAGGCGTGCGCCGTTGCGTATCCCCGCACTTCCCATTCAGCACTACAACTGACCGTTCTGGGAATGGATTTGCTCCATTCACTACCCCACAGTGCCGGAATTCTCCTGTTGTGTGACAGGTTCCGGCAGACGAACGGCGCCCGCTCGGGTGAGACCCGAACGGGCGCCGTGCGCACGGAGGATGGGTGACAGGTGATGCGGTGTCAGTCGTTCGCGACCACGGGGTAGCGCGGCTCGTTCTCGGCCATCTGCCGCAGCGCGTCCTTGCGTTCGCGCTTGGAGAGCCGGTCGATGTAGAGGTACCCGTACAGGTGGTCCGTCTCGTGCTGCAAACACCGTGCGAAGTACCCGGTGCCGCGCACCTTGATCGGATTGCCCTTCTCGTCCTG
The DNA here is from genome assembly GCF_042744565.1 of Streptomyces sp. NPDC058812. Taxonomy (NCBI): domain Bacteria; kingdom Bacillati; phylum Actinomycetota; class Actinomycetes; order Kitasatosporales; family Streptomycetaceae; genus Streptomyces; species Streptomyces sp. NPDC058812. The sequence continues at coordinate 203,157 of NZ_JBHYOB010000009.1, read as the reverse complement.
CCCGGTCACCTCGGCGTAGTCGGGGCGGGCGAGCGGCGCGTACGCGGTCGGTACGGACAGGCAGCCCTCGTTGCTGTCGTCCAGGCTGCGCCGGTCGGCGGGCAGTTCGACGAGGACCGGGTTGCAGACCACGCCGACGTGGCGGACGCCCTCGTCGTCGGGGCAGTCGTAGACGAAGACCTTCTTGCCGACGCCGATCTGGTTGGCGGCCAGGCCCACACCCTCGGCGGTGCGCTGGCTGGCGAACATGTCCGCGACCAGCTGCTGGAACTCCGCGCCGAAGTCGGTGACGTCCTCGCACTCCTTGTGCAGCACCGGGTTGCCGACCACCGTGATCGGACGCGAGGTGCCGCGCGCACGCCAGGCCGCCTCGCGCTCCTCGCAGTCCTCGGTGTCGACGACGAACCCCTCGTCGTCCACGGGGAGCACGCCCACGTGCTGCTGATCGGTGTCCTGCTGGGCCATGACCGACGTATGCCTTCCTCGAACAACTAAGGGTGATGCGACTTAAGGGGTGACGCTGATGGCGACCGCTGCCGCGGAGGCCCCGGTAAAGACTACGGGGCCGCTCAGCAGACCTCTTCCAGGTCCCGCCAGTCCCGGGAGTCGGGACTGTCGGCGACCCACCCGTCCAGCAGCCCCTTCACCAGCGCGGCCGGCGCGGCCACCCCGCACTCCCGCTCCGGCACCCACAGCTGACCGTCGGTGCGGTGGCCGAGTGGCCCTGGGTGTCCGGGTTCGCTGTGGTCGTGCGGGTCGAGGTGCTCGCCCTCGCCCTCGTCGGACGGCATCCGTGACTCCGAGCACATCCGGCACAGCAGCCGGACCGACGACGACCAGTCCTCGGCGGCGAACCCGGCGTCCGCGGCGAGCTGCTCCAGGGCGTCCCGGTCGGACTCGGTGGCGGCCTCCAGGAGGACCACCCAGGTGGGTACGGGCGACGGCGCCCACAGCTCGATCTCGTCGAAGACGGGATAGGCGTGCCCTGCGGTGGTGGTCCTCTCCCCGTGCGGCACCCCGTCGTGCAGGACGACCTCGCCCCAGCGGCGGCCGGAGGACGGCAGCGGGATGGACAGCACCTCGATGCGGGCGGGGTCCAGCCGCCGCCCCCACACGACCTCGGCCTCCCCCTCCGGGGACAGCCGTACGGCCGCGCTGCCGAGGTCCATGCCGAGCGGCTCACCGGCGTCCGTCGCGTCCCCCGGGGTGCGCAGTCCGTAGGCCTGCCAGGCCCGGCGGGCCAGCGGCCAGTCCTGGAGGGCGGTCGCGGCGATGCCGACGTTCCACCAGTCGGGTGCGCCGATGTCCCGGTCGAGCAGCGCCACCGCCCTCAGCCCCGCCGCCCTGGCCTGCTCCCAGTCATGCCGGAACTTGTGCAGCAGGGCGAGGTTGAACCACGACTCCGACAGCCAGGGTTCCAGGTCGGCGGCGCGCGTCAGCAGCGCGCCCGCGTCCTCGTAGCGACCGTCGCCGATCAGCGTGAACGCGCGGTCGGTGGCCTGCCGCCAGGAGGCGGAGGGCCGGTGCCGTCCCTTGCCGAAGATCCTCACGATTCCCGCCTGCCAGTTCCGTTCTGTGGGCTGGCTGTGCCTTCCCGCGCCCCCGGACACCTTCTCCTTCGCATCCAACCACGTACGGCTGGAAGGGCGCTCATTACCCATGGGTTACCCAGCCGCGGGCGAGGTAAGGCTGCCGCGTGAAAGCACCCGGGCCAGTGCTTCCACGACGTCGGGAGCGTAGTCGCCCGCGGTGGCCAGGCGCAGCTCCTCCAGTGCCGTGAGGCCGCCGCCGGGCCCGGCGTCCCTGGCCTTCTCCTCGTAGGCGTTCACGGCCCGTACGATCCGCGCGGCGACCGGCTGCTCCCGGCAGGGGTCGGCCTGCCGCTCCACCACCACCGCGACGGCCGCGTCGACCCCGGTCTGGCGGACGACGGCCCCGCCGAGCAGCGCGATCCGCCGTTGCTCGGCGGCGGGCAGACCGGCGGTGGCCCCGGCCGGGACCGGGTCGACCAGGCTCAGCTGGCCGATGTCGTGCATGAGGGCCGCGTACTCCAGCACGGTCAGCTCGGCCCCGGACAGCCCCAGCTCCCTCCCGACGGCACCGCTGAGTTCGGCGACGCGGCGGGCGTGCCCGGCCGGGGTGTACCCGGCGATCTCGGTCGCGCGGGCCAGGGAGGCGATGGTCTGCCGGTAGGTGGCCCGGACGGCCGCGTACCGCCGGTAGGAAAGCTGGGTGAGCAGCAGCGGCACGCAGAACACGGGGAGCGCCCACAGTCCCGCGACGGCCACCGCGAGCGCCATCACCGCCCCGGTCGCGCACACCGCGGACGTGATCCCGACCATGCCGCGCAGTTCCTCGCGCAGCAGTGGACCGAAGGGCCACCCGGTGCGGGCGTGCGCGGGTGCCGCGGCGAGCACGGCGTCGCACAGCGCGGTCAGGGCGAGCAGCGCGATCAGCAGCAGCGCGTAGGCGGGGCCGCTCCAGTCGCGAAAGACGCCCTGGTTGGACAGCGGCTGGAAGCACACGGCGGCGAAGGCGACGGTGAGCACGCGCCGCGCCAGATGGTCCAGCACGGGCCCGCCGCCGCGCGCGATGTACGGCACGCTGCCGAGCAGCGAGGCGGCGAGCACGACGGTGACGGTCTGGGCGACGCCGTGCTGCGTGGGCTGCCCGGCGACGTCCCCGAGCAGCGCGTAGGCCAGCGCCCCGGCGGCCCCGAGCGGCGCGGCCTCCCGGGCTTCGGCCCCGGCCCGCCGGATGACCTCACCGAGGGCGACGAGGACGCCGAAGGCGAGCGCGACGGGCCGCTCGGTCAACCCCGACCACAACACGGCGGCGAGACAGACGAGCGCGAGGAGCCCCGCGCCGACGGGGATCAGGAGAAGGGCCACCGGGGACCGGGACGTGGACCGTGGCCCGGCCTGGAGAAGGAGCCAGGGCTGGGGCTGGTATCGGGGCCGAGATTGGTACTGGGGCTGGGACGGGGACTCGGGCCGGGGCTGGGGCTGGGGCTGGGACTGGGACTGGTAGGACGTCATGGTGCTCCCCCGCCGTCGTGGTCACGCGGTACCTCGCCGCGGCCGGCCCTCGGCGCCGGCCTCCGCCGGTCGTGGCCCTTGCCCGTGCCCGCGCCTGCGGGAACGACGGCACCTGGCCCGGTCACGGTCGGCATTCCGTCGGCCACCGCCCCCGACCGCCGACGGCGCTCCGGGCGCAGGCGCCGTCCCCCGACTGCGCCCACCCCGTCATGACGCTCCCCTTCCGGCGCTGTCCCACGCGCCCTCGCCCCGGCCCGGGGCCACGCCGGCGGGAACGACCGGCGTGGCGTCCGCCGTCACCGCCGGACGCCAGCCGTGGCGTCCCAGGGAGCGGACCAGCGCTCGGACCATCCGTGGGTCGAACTGCGTCCCGGCGCACCGCTGGAGCTCCTCCACCGCCGCCGCGACGGGACGGGCCCTGCTGTAGGACCGCGTGGACGTCATCGCGTCGAAGGCGTCGGCGACGGCCACCACCCGGGCCGACTCCGGGATCCGGTCGCCGACCAGCCCGTAGGGGTAGCCGCTGCCGTCCAGCCGTTCGTGGTGGTGGAGGACGGCGGCCCGGGCCTCGCCCAGGAAGCGGATGCCGCGCACCATCTCGTGCCCGTACTCGGGGTGCAGTTCGATCACCCGGCGCTCCTCGGGCGTCAGCGGCCCGTCCTTGCGCAGCAGCCGGGTGGGCACCCCGAGCTTGCCGACGTCGTGCAGGATGCCGGCGAAGCGGAGGGTCTCCACGCGCTCGTCGTCCATGCCCAGCTCGCGGGCGATCATCATCGAGGCCTGGCCCACCCGCTCGCTGTGCCCGCGCGTGTAGCCGTCCTTGATGTCGACGGCCTGGACCAGCGCGCGGATGGTCGCCTGGTGCGCGGCCCGCTCCCGGTGGTACTGGGCGAACGCCCACCACGCCACGCACATCGGCAGCAGCACGAGCAGCGCGGCGACGGGACCGTACGGGCTGCGCCACAGGACGGCCATCATCAGCCCGGCGAGCCCGTGCACGGCGATCGGCGCGAGCGATCCGGAGAACAGCCCCCGCCACGCCCGTCCGGCCGGCACGCGGTCGGCGAGCGCCAGGATGCCGCCGTCCAGCAGGGTCAGTACCAGGCAGAAGGCCAGTACCGCGGCCCCCGCCGGCACGAGCGCGTACGGGAAGTCGGACGCGACGACCGCGTCCCGCCCGCCGCACCCCCAGTGGACCCGCGCGGCGGCCCACACGGCGAGCGTCAGCTGCGCGGCCCGCCAGACGCGCCGCAGGGCGAAGGGCCGCTGCGCCACCGGGGACAGCAGGGCCCCGGGCAGCGCCACGAGCGCGGCGGCGGGCGGCGGCAGCAGGAAGGCCCCGGCGAGCAGTACGGGATAGCAGGTCCCGACGAAGCGGGAGCGGGCGACCAGTTCGGAGCCCGCGTACAGCCCGGCGAGGAGCAGCACGGCCCACCATGGCGTACGCACCTGGGGCAGGGGGCCCAGGCAGACCAGGGCGGCGAGGACGACACCGGCGACGTACGCGTGTGCCCGCGCCGGTACCGCGTCCATGTGCCCCTCCCCCGGCCATGCCTGTCAGGCTCCGGAGCCTAGGACGGCGGCAGGGGGAACGCGGGCAGATAACCCGCGGATTAGCACGTACGGGTGACGTCAGGACTCGTGCGGAGTCCAGGACTCCTGCGGAGTCGCGTCAGGACTCCTGCGGAGTCGGCGGCGCGGCCGTGACGTCGTGCTCGGGCACGGACTGCCCGGAGCGGATCAGGTCGATCCGGCCCATGACCTTGGAACGCAGGTCTCCCGGCACGTCGTCCTGTCCGCAGCACCGCTTGACCAGCTTCTTGACGGCCTGCTCCAGCCCGTACTTCTCCAGGCAGGGCGAGCACTCCTCGAAGTGGTGCTCGAACTTCACGCAGTCCGAGTCCGGCATCTCCTTGTCGAGGAACTCGTAGAGATGATCGAGGATTTCGCTGCAATCCGTCTCGTGCGGCTCTCCGCAGCTCATGAGCCCGAGCCTTTCGCTTCGTTCGACTCTCCGGCGCCGGCCGGGACCAGGCCGCGGTCGCGGGCGTAGTCCTCCAGCATGCCGCGCAGCTGACGGCGTCCACGGTGCAGCCGGGACATCACCGTACCGATGGGTGTCCCCATGATGTCGGCGATCTCCTTGTAGGCAAAGCCCTCTACATCGGCCAGATACACGGCGATGCGGAACTCCTCGGGGATCGCCTGGAGCGCCTGCTTCACGTCCGAGTCGGGCAGGTGGTCGAGCGCCTGCGACTCCGCGGAGCGCAGACCCGTCGACATGTGCGACTCGGCGCGCGCCAGCTGCCAGTCCTCGATCTCCTCGGCCGCGCTGCGCTGGGGTTCGCGCTGCTTCTTGCGGTACGAGTTGATGAAGGTGTTGGTGAGGATGCGGTACAGCCACGCCTTGAGGTTGGTGCCCTCACGGAACTGGTGGAAGGACGCGTACGCCTTGGCGTAGGTCTCCTGCACCAGGTCCTCGGCATCGGCCGGATTACGCGTCATGCGCAGCGCGGCCGAGTACATCTGGTCGAGGAACTCGAGCGCGTCCCGCTCGAAGCGCGCGCTGCGCTCCGCGGTCGACTCCGCGCCCGTGCCCCGGCCCTCGGGCTGCTCCGCCTGGCCGTGTTCGGTCCCTGCGTCGGTCCCAGTGACCGGACCCACCTCCTCCAGTGTTGTCGTGAGACCGAGACCGGCCCCACTCGAATCGGAGGATAGACGACGATCCGGTCCGCCCGCCGCCCGAATAGGGGCGGTCTTCGCCGCGTGCAGCACCGTCCAGTCCAGGTCGGCGCGGCTGCTGCGACTCGGGCAGAAGGCTGAACCCATGCGGCGGACTTCCTCTCCTACGGCGTCGGTGCTGATTCTCAGCAACGTATGTCCGCCACAACAGTGGGCGCACGCCGGTCATTCCCGGGCGTTCACCCGAGTGAGCCGACCCACTTCACGACACCTTCGGTGATCAGGTCCAGGGCCTGTTCCTGCGTGGTCTGCGCCCGCTTGGGCACGGCGAAGCCGTGGTCGCCGTGCGGGACCTCGATCAGGTCGTACGTCCCTTCGGGGAACTCCTGGGGCCTGCCGAACGGGTCGTTGCCGCCCTGTACGACGAGGGTGGGCACGCCGGCCCCGAGCAACTCGTCGGCACGGGACTTCTCCGGCTTGCCGGGTGGGTGCAGCGGGAAGCCGAGGGCGAGGACGGCGTGGGCGCCCAGTTCGCCGGCGGTGCGGCAGGCGACCCGGGCACCGGCGCTCCGGCCGCCCGAGATCACCGGCAGCCCCGGCGCGGCGAGCGCGGGCCAGATGCCCCGCCAGCCGACGTCCAGCGTCTTCGGCGCGGGCGCCAGCTTCTTGCCGGCCACCCGCCACGGCTGCTCGACGAGGGCGACGCTCACACCGTGGGCGGGCAGTGCGGCCGCCAGCGCCCGCAGGTCGCGGGCCTCGATGCCGCCGCCGGCACCGTGGCTCACGGCGAGGACGAAGCGGGGCTTCTTCGCCGGGTGCCAGGTGACGCGGGCGGGGCCCGCTTCCGTCTCGACGACCTCTGTCACGACCTCTGTCACGCCCGTTGTCGCATCTGTTGTCGCATCCGTTGTCGCATCCGTTGTCGCATCCGTCACATCAGAAGAGTGTGCCCTCTTCCGGTCCGTCCAGCTCCTTCAGCAGCTCCGGTCCGTTGTTGCGGACGCTGCTCACGGCCGTGGAGACGGGGAACGCCCGCATCAGTCCGGCGGGCGGCGGCGCCAGCAGCGAGGTCAGCTCGTCGGGGTCGGTGCGCGCCGGGTCGAGCCAGTCGTCCCAGCGGTCCGGTGTCAGCATCAGCGGCATCCGCGGGTGGATGTCGGCCAGGGCGTGCGGACCGTCGGCCGGGGCGACGGCGAGAGGCGTGGTCTCCGCCTCCGTGGTGATCACCGAGCACGTGACCCACCAGGACCGCGGGTGGTCGTCCGGCAGTGTCTTGTCCCGCCAGAACTCGTACAGCCCCGCCATGGCGAACACGGACCCGTCGGCAGGGGTCACGAAGTACGGCTGCTTGCGGGGCCGCTTCTTGCGCCCCTCGACCTCCAGGTCGCGTTCCTGCTTGCCGGTGACCCACTCGTAGTAGCCGTCGGCGGGCAGGATGCAGCGCCGGGTGGTGAACGCACGCCGGAAGGACGGCTTCTCGTGGACGGTCTCCGCGCGCGCGTTGATCATCCGGGCGCCGCCCTCGGGCGTCTTGGACCAGGAGGGGACGAGCCCCCACTTGAGCTTGCGCAGCTGGCGGACCGGCTTCGGGTCCTCGACGTCTTTCAGGGGACGGTCCAGGACGGCGTAGACCTCCTTCGTGGGAGCCACGTTGTAGTCGGGCTCCAGAGTCTCCTCCGGCTCCCACTTCTCGATCTCAAAGATTCCCGCGAGATCCTCGGGTCGACGACTCGCCGCATACCGTCCGCACATATGTAACCACCCCTCCGAACAGCGAAAACGCCGATTCACGCCGCCTTAGTCAGCACCAGTCAGCACGGTGCCGGGTGAGCGCCAGCTCCATCACCTTCACTGCCCGTCCCGTGGCGTCCGGGGTGAGGTGCCCGTAGGTGTCCGCCTTCTCCTCACCTTACGGAAGGGAGACGAGTAGTCCGAGGTGGCCACCAGGACCCCGGTGAGCGGTGGGCCTGCCGCAGTCGCCCAGGGCGTCGTCGAAGAAGATGCCCGCCAGGCCCGAGGAGCCGCACCAGGCGTACCAGTTGGCCACGGGGCGTTGATCTGCGCGGTCCACGCGGCGATGCCGGCCTTGGACCCGGCCTGGTGGATCCGCGTCCAGAAGCCGGTGCCTGCCGTGCTCGAGGGGCTGAAGTGCGCGGGTACGGCGAGATGCTGGTCACCGGCCGCCGCGACCACGACGGCCCCGGTGCGGCGGGCTCTCGTGGCCGCCGTCCGTCCGCGATGACGCGACCGTATGCGCGCGAACGATCGGACGAAGGACAACCCGATCTCCTCACCATCATGGACACGTCACGTCATGAAGGCGTTCTGACCGGGATCGTCCCCGCGCCGCGATCGATCCACGTTTCGAGTACCGCGGCGGCGGCCTCACCCGCCCCACCGGCGCGAGCGGACGGCGTGGCCAGAACGGCGCATCAGGCCTCGCTGCCCGCGAGCAGGGTGAAGAGTGGCGCCAGGCCGGAGCCGCGGACCGAACTCGCCAGAGGGGCGAGTTCCGCACAGATCTTGTCCACGCCCTCCTCGCCCAGCACGGACAGGCCCCCTGACCAGGACAGCTCGTCCGTCTGTTGCTCCACCTTGTCGCGCAGTTCCCGGCCCGCGGTGGTGAGGGCACCGGAATCGGCGTCCAGCAGGCCACGGGCGACCAGCGCCTCGGCCGCCTCGGACCACTCCTCCGGTGTCCAGCCCCGCAGCTCGCGCATCATCTCGTGCTGACCGAGGTCGGCGACGAGCATGTGATGGGCCTGGAGCCCGGTGACGCCGGCGGCGACCCAGGCGGCCAGATGCCCGTCGCCGCGATGTTCCCGTACCGTGCTGGCGAGCTGCCACAGTGCCGCGACCGGGTCGTCCGGGAGCGGGAGAGCGGCATTGGCGGCACCGAGCGGGCGTCCGGTCGTCTCGAGCGCCGACGGCAGTCCGGCCAGCCGCGCGACCAGTGGCCCGGCGATCTCGCCGGTGACGCCGGCCTCCCGGAGCAGCTCGCCCGCAAGGGCGTTCCGGCGCTCGACGCACGTCGCCGGCGGTACCAGCGCCCACGCGGCGGGGATGGACTTGCCCACCATCTCCGGCGCGAAGCCGCCGAACGTGGCGACCACCGTCGCGGCCTCCACCGCGCCGAGCGGAGCCGAGCGGAAGGCGAGCATGGTCATCCAGAATCCCCGGAGGCCGAGTTCCTTCCCGGCTGCCCGGGTGCGCTCCACCGACAGCGCCGGCTGGTAGAGCGTCTCCAGGCTGTGCCAGAGCCGCCGTGCCGGGTGCGCGCTCATGCGTCCACCGCTTCCGGGACGCGGATGATCAGGCCGGAACCCTGGCCGCCGCCACCGCACAGCGCCGCGGCACCGACGCCGCCACCGCGGCGCCTGAGCTCGAGCGCGAGCGTGAGCACCAGGCGGGCACCGGACATGCCGAGCGGGTGCCCCAGCGCGATGGCGCCGCCGTTGACGTTGACCCTCGCCTCGATGTCCTCGTCACTGAGCCCGAGTTCACGCGCGGAGTGCAGGCCGACCGCCGCGAACGCCTCGTTGATCTCGATGAGGTCCAGGTCGTCGACCGACAGGTTCTCCTTGCCCAGCGCATGCCTGATCGCGTTGGACGGCTGCGACAGCAGGGAGTTGTCCGGACCGGCCACGTTGCCGTGGGCGCCGATCTCGGCCAGCCACTCGAGGCCGAGCTCCTCGGCCTTGGCCTTGCTCATCACGACAACCGCGCATGCGCCGTCGGAGATCTGCGAGGCGGAAGCGGCGGTGATGGTGCCGTCCGCGCCGAACGCGGGACGGAGCTTCGCCAGTCCCTCGGCCGTGGTGTCCGGCCGCACGCCCTCGTCGGTGCCGACCACGACCGGATCGCCCTTGCGCTGCGGGACCTCGACCGGCACGATCTCCTCGGCGAAGCGGCCGCTGCTGATCGCGGCGGCGGCGCGCCGGTGCGAGCGCGCCGAGAACGCGTCCTGGTCCTCGCGGGAGATGCCGGCCTTCGCGCTGTGCAGGTCGGTCAGGGCACCCATGAGGACCTGGTCAAAGGGGTCGGTGAGACCGTCGTGCGCCGTGACGTCCACCATCTCGATCGGCCCGTACTTGGTGCCGGAGCGGGAGCCGGGCAGAACGTGCGGGGCATTGGTCATCGACTCCATGCCGCCCGCGACCACGATGTCGAACTCGCCCAGGCGGATCTGCTGGTCGGCCAGGGCGATCGCGTCCAGACTCGACAGACACACCTTGTTGACGGTCAGGGACGGCACACTCATCGGGATGCCGGCCTGGACCGCGGACTGGCGCGATGGAATCTGCCCCTGACCGGCCTGCAGCGCCTGCCCCATGATCACGTACTGCACGGCCTCCGGCGCGAGGCCCACGCGATCGAGCGCCGCCTTGATCGCCAGGCCTCCGAGGTCAACCCCGGAGAAGTCCTTCAGCGAGCCCAGTAGTCGGCCCATCGGCGTACGCACTCCACCGACGATGACAGAGCCTGACATGTTTCTCCCACCTCAACGACGACTGATGTCTTCTGATTCTCGGACCTGGCGATCAGCTGGTCGACCCCTTGGGGGTGTCGTTCGCGTGGGGCAGGCCCAGCGCGATCAGGGCTCCGAGCACCCCTGTGGCGGCCATCACGAGTGCGGTGACGAAGCCGGCGTGCGGCGCGTCGGACGGCGTGTGCATGAGGTTCAGGAGCACCGAGCCGAAGACCCCGACGCCGATGACCTGGCCGAGCTGCATCACCGTGGACATCACGCCGCTGGCGTCCGCCGCATTGGCCGGTGGGACTTTCCGGAGCGCGATGGCGAACAGCGGGCTGAACGCCGTCCCCATGCCGAGGCCGAAGAGCAGGAGGCAGATCTCCATCCAGACGGAGAGGCGACCGGCGTCCATGGCGAAGGCGAGACCGATCAGCGCCGGCATGGTGAGCAACAGACCTGCCGAGGGCAGCAGACGATGCCATCTCGCGGGCAGCTTGCCCCAGTTCAGGCTGGCGAAGCCGAAGGCGCACGCAGCGGGCAGGAACACCAGCCCTGCGACCAGCGCGCCATGGCCCAGGCCACGCTGCACGAAGAGCGCGGTCAGGAAGAGGATGCCGCCGTAGTTCGCTGTCGCGGCGAGCAGAGCCAGCGCGCCTGCGGCCAAGCCGGGCGCGCGCAGCAGCTCGCCGGGGACCAGCGGTGAACCGCCGGTCCGGCTCGACCGGCCTTCGACCAGGACAAAGGCCAGCGTGAAGAGCACGCACAACACCAGACTCACCCACGTCCACGCGGGCCAGCCCAGCTCGGGCCCGAGGACCAGCGGCAGTACCAGCGCGATCACGGCGAGGGACAGCATGGCCAGGCCAGGCAGGTCGAGCTTGCGGGACGGATTGCCGGGGTCCTTGGGCAGCGTGCGCGCTCCGACGATCAGCATCACCAGACCGACGGGCACGTTGACCAGGAACACCGGCCGCCATCCGCTGCCGAAGATGTCGGCACTGACCAGAACACCACCGGCGATCTGGCCGACGATCGCGCCGCCGGCGATCACCGTGGCGTAGGCGCTGAGCGCCTTGGCCCGAGCGGTGCCCGCGAAATTCAGCTGGATGAGGCTGAGCACCTGCGGCACCATCAACGCGGCCCCGGCACCCTGCACCAGCCGGAAGACGATCAGTGCCACAGGCGTCCATGCCAAGCCGCAGGCGAGCGACGCCGCCGTGAAGACGGCGGCACCGACGAGAAACATCCTTCTGCGGCCGGCGAGGTCGCCGAGCCGCGCTCCGGTGATCAGCAGCACGGCGTAGCTGATGATGTAGCCGCCGACGACGAGCTGCAGCTCGGCGCCGCTGGCGTGCAGGTCGGTGCCGATACTCGGCGCCGCCACGTTGGCGATGGCGACGTCGAGGATCGCGATGAACACCCCGGTCAGCAGAACGCCGAGCAGTCCGCGCGACGAGGTCCCGGCACGCGCGACCACCGTGTTGTTCGGCATGCCGCGTCCCCCCTACTGCGCGAGCGCTTGGAGGCGCTGCTTCGCGCCCTCGGGCAGGACGTACTCGCCGTCTCGTTCGATTTTGTCGTACAGCCGCTCCACGCGCTCGTAGTGAGCGTCGAGGTTCTGGTCCAGCAGGTGGTACTCGGACTTGTTGTACACGCCGAACTGAAGGTCGGTCATCAGACCGAACGGGTTGATGTGTTCGGTGTTCCGGGTGCCGAACACGAGGTACAGGAACTCGTCGATGCCCTCGTAACCCAGCGTGGACAGCAGGAAGTCGATGGAGTCCCGTTTGCGGCTGATCTGGTAGTCGCGTTCGTCCGGGTCGACGATGAAGTCGAGGCCGCTGGACATGCCCTGCGGGTAGTGCACCTTGTTGAAGCAGCGGAAGTCGATCGTCAGCCGGTCCTTCGGCGAACCGGGCAGCGTGCCGTCGCCGTGGGCCCGGTAGTTGTCGAAGACCAGCGCGTCACCGACCCGCGAGTCGCAGTAGTAGCCGGGAGACGGCGTGTCGGCGTACCGCTTCTCCCAGTACTTGGCCATCAGGAAGTCGCGCACGGTCGGCAGGTCGATCTCGGAGAGCTTGCCCTCCAGGAACAGGTAGAGGGCCTTGTCGACGGCGGCCTTCTCCTCCTTATCCACACCGTGTTCCATGATCTTCTCGTACACGAACTGCAAATTCGGCGCCTCGACCTCGGCCTCCTCGAAGATCACGAAGGGCTGCCGGTCGAGCGGGGTCGGCGTCACCGCAGTGTGGAAGCTGCGGTACTCGGTCGGGAAGCCGAGCCGCTTCTTCACCAGCGAGGGGATCTGCAGCGCGATGCCGCTGGCCGAGTGGGTGCCGTAGGAGCGCTTGCCCGCAGTGACCACGAAGGCATTGACCACCGCGGTCTCAACCTCGGGGAAGTGCTTGTGAACGATCTCCTGGTTCAGGTCGTAGAAGCGTTTGGCCGACGGTATGAACAGCACACAGTTCTCGAACATCGTCGACAGCGGGAAGTAGCTGCCGATCGACGCCTCGGCGAAACTCTCCTGGATGACGGCCTGGCACCGCAGCTGTCTGGCCAGGTTGTCGGCGAGGCCGTCGTCGAGGTTCATCTGCTCGACCACGGTGGGGGTCGTGTCCGGATAGAAGCAGCTGGGGTTGAGGCTGCGTTTCGGCGGCAGCCGCGACTCCACCTCCCCGGCGTCGACCGGGTACTTGTCCAGAACCGGCATCAACTTCTCGGCGTGCGCGCCGGCGGACGTGTGCAGGTACGTGCCGCTGGGCTGGTAGGTACCCGTCACGGCGGGCTCCTGGTCGGATGGTGCGCTCATGCCGTCCCACTCTCCTGTGTATCCGGGTGTCGGTCAGGGGCTGGTGGAGCCGGTGGAGCCGCCCGTCGGTCCGGCTCCACCCGTGCCTGGTGTCGTTACGCCCCGACGGGGCCGTGCGGCCTGGCGGCCGCCTCGTCGGAGGCGATGACGCGGTGGACATACCTCTCGACGAACTGCTCGTCGAACGGCGCCGCGGGGTGGTCGTCGCCGCCCAGCACGTACTCGCCGGCGAGGCCGGCCCCGAACGTGAGCGTCAGGTTGTCCGGCGTCAGTCCGTCCACGAGTGCGGCGATCCGGGCCAGCGCACTCGTGGAGTCCGTGGCCGCGAAGGCCAGGGCCCGCTGCTTCCACTCGTCGAACGGCACCAGTTCGCCGGCGCCCGTCGCCGAAGCGACCATCTCGAAGAAGCGGTTGAAGCTCGGCGCCCCGGCGTTGACGAAGTCGTAGTCCCGGCCGATGCGGTCCCGCTCCTCAAGCATGATCGCGGTGATGGTCCGGGACAGATGGTCGACCGGCAGGACAGCCGTGAGGCTGGCGCCCGTGCTCGGGAAGCACCCCAGGGCCATGCTGCCGGCGACCAGGTTGTGCAGGAAGTCGCCGCGGTCGAGCCGGAAGTGGCCCGTCGCGGCGGACGGCCCCACGAACGGCAGCCGGTACACCGAGGCCTTGGCGCCGCGCCAACGTGCCGCGTTCACCATCTGCTCCGCCATCCACTTGGAGGTGACGTAGCCGTACTCCATCTCGTCCGGCGTGACCTCGTACCCGAGGTAGCGCGGCAGGGTCCCGAAGGTCGACATGACGTGCACCGTCTTGCCGCGGCCCGTCGACGCCAGCCGCAGGGACTCGTGCACACCGACCACGTTCGGGCCGATGTACTCGCTCAGGGGCCGCATCCAGTCCACGAGGGCGCCGGAGTGGCACACCGCGTCGACCTCGTCGGCGAGCCGGTCGAACGCCTCGCCCGTCAGCCCGAACAGGGGCTGGGACAGGTCGCCCACGACCGGATGCAGCAGCGACGCGAAGTCGTCCTGCCACATGCCGTAGCTCGACAGCACACCGGTCAGCCGCCGCGTGGCGGTCTCCTGGTCGTCGGCCCGCACCAGGCAGTGTGTGGCGACGCCGGCGGCCAGCAGTTCGCGCAGGAGGAAGGCGCCGACGAAGCCCGTGGCACCGGTGAGGAACACCGATTCCGGACGCCCCAGGTCGCCTCGGCAGTTGTCGAACCGCAGCGCCGGGTCCAGGTAGCCCTTGCGTACCAGCGCCATGTCGAGACCGGCCGCGTTGTCCGTGTCCGCCGCACCGGCGGTGTCCTCACCGGTGGAGACGGCCGCCTCCGACGGTTCGTCCAGGCCACGCTCCAGCAGTTTCTCCAGCAGGAACTGAGCCAGCGACTTCAGGTTCGGACGATCGAACGCGACCTTCGCCGGCAACGCGATGCCGGTCATGTCCGCGAGCTGGTTGCGCATCAGGACGGCGGTCAGCGAGTCGATGCCGAGGTCCTGCAGCGGCAGGCCGGGGTCCACGTCGCTCATCGAGTGGAAGCCCAGCGTCCTGGCCACGCCCTCGCGGACCATGTCCAGCACGACCGACTCCTGCTCAGCCGGAGCGGTCTGGCCGAGCAGCTTGCGCAGACCCGCACCGCCGTCGCCCTTGGCGCGGGAGCCGCCGCCACCGTGGGCGCTCAGCAGCGAGCGCAGCAGCGGGGGTACGCCGCCCTGGCCCTCGTAGTAGCTCTGGATCCCGGTGAGGTCCAGTGCGGCCGCCACGGTCAGCGGGCGGCCGCTGCGCACCGTCTCCTCCAGCAGTTCCAGGCCGTCCTGCGGAGAGAGCGCGTCCATGCCGGTGCGGCTGATCCGGGCCCGGTCCCGTTCGCTGAGCGTCGCGGCCATGCCCTCGCCGTCCCATGGTCCCCAGGCCACCGAGGTGGCCGGCAGGCCCTGGGCCCGGCGCAGGTACGCAAGCGAGTCCAGGAAGGCGTTGGCCGCCGCGTAGTTGCCCTGGCCCGGCGCCCCCAGGATGTCGGAGATCGAGGAGAAGAGCAGGAAGAAGTCCAGGTCGAGATCGCTCGTCAGCCGGTGCAGGTGCCAGGCCCCGTCCACCTTCGGCGAGAAGACGGTGTCCAGCCGTTCGGGCGTCAGCGCCGACAGAGCGCCGTCGTCGAGCACACCGGCCGCGTGGACCACACCGCGCAGAGGACGTTCCGCGTCGAACAGTGCCAGCACCGAGGCCATGCTGTCCGCGTCGGCGGAGTCGGCGGCCACCACCGTGGCGGTGGCACCGAGCTTTTCCAGGCCGGCCACCAGCGCGTCCGCGCCAGGGGTGTCCGGGCCGCGCCGCGAGGTGAGCACGAAGTCGCGCACCCCATGGGCGTCCGCCAGCCAGGTGGCGACCTGCCCGCCCAGGCCCCCGACGCCACCGGTGATCAGCACCGATCCGCCCGGCTGGACGAATTCCTTGTGCTCAGTGGGTGTCAGCACCACCTTGCCCACGTGCCGTGCCTGGGCCATGAAGCGGAGCGCGTCGGACGTGGCCGTGATCGGGAAGGTGCGCAGCGGCAGCGGCGTGAGCTTGCCCGCCGCGAACAGTTCGGCCAGCGACACCAACATCTCGTGCATCCGGTCCGGACTGGCCTCGAGCAGGTGGTAGACCCGGTACTTCACGCCGGGGTGGTTCTCGTCCACCCACGACTGCTCCCGCAGGTCGATCTTGCCGAGTTCCAGGAAGCGTCCGCCCTCGCCCAGCATGCCGAGGCTCGCGTCGATGAACTCGTCGGCGAGCGAGTTCAGTACGACGTCGAAGCCGCGTCCGGGCGCGGTGCGGCCGAACGACTCGACGAAGCCCAGATCGCGGGAGGACGCGATGTGGTCGTCGGCCAGCCCCATCTCGCGCAGCGTCGCCCACTTCGGCTCGCTGGCAGTGCCGTACACCTCGGCGCCGTGCAGTCGCGCCAGCTGGACGGCTGCCATGCCGACGCCGCCCGCCGCGGCGTGGACCAGCACCCGCTCGCCCGGCTTCAGCGCGCCCAGGTCGTGCAGGCCGAACCACGCCGACAGGAACGTCATCGGGATGGTCGCGGCCTCCTCGAACGTGAGGTTCTCCGGGACGCGGACCACCCAGCGCGCGTCGGTGACGACCTCCGCGGCGAACGAGCCCTGGCCGAGGCCCAGTACCCGGTCGCCCACCTCGACGTCCTTGACACCGGCCCCGACCTCAGTGACCACGCCGGAGAACTCCATGCCGAACACGGGGAGTTCGACCATGCCGAGCGCGTTGAGCACGTCCAGGAAGTTCACCCCGGCGGCCTTCACGTCAGCCCTGATCATGCCCGCCGCCAGCGGCTTCGGGGTCACCCGGCGCACCGACAGCGGCTGGTCCAGACGGCCCTTGGCGGCGATTTCCAGCTGCCAGCGACCCTCCGGGGGCAGGGTCAGCTCGCCCGAGGCGCCGACCCGCTCGAGATGCGGGACGAGTACCTCGCCGTGCCGCAGTACGCACTCCGGTTCATCGGAGATCATCAGCGCCGGGGCGAGAGCGGCCAGATCGGCGTCCTCGTCACCGAGGTCGAGCAGGCGCAACGCGAGGTCGGGGTGCTCGCTGCGGGCGGTGCGCATCAGGCCCCACAGCGGACCCGCGCCGAGCCCGGAGGCCATGTCGTCGGCGTTGACGCCCACCGCGCGGCGGGTCAGCCACACCAACGGCGGCACGAACCCGGTCTCGGCCGCGGTGTGGAGCTGGCCGAGTGCCGCGGCGGACAGCGTGTGCGCCCCGGCCAAGGTGTCCTGGCCGGCGTCCCACAGGCAGATGACGCCGTCGAGCTCCTCGGCTTCCTCCAGGTCGCGCACCTTGAACGCCTGGACACCGGCCCGGCTCAGCGCCCTCTTCACCTCAGCCGCCCAAGGCACGTCACCGCCCGGCGACAGCAGGCCCCAGGAACCGCCGACCTCCACCTTCTCGGTGTCGGCCGGCCGCCAGTTCACCTCGAACCGGAGCCGGTCCACTCCCTCCGCGGCCAGCCTTCGCAGCACCGCGCGGTCGACCCGCCGGGCGTGCAACTGCTCCAGCCGGCCGATGTTCCCACCAGCGGAGTCGAAGAGGTCCAGGGACGCGTGGAACTCGCCGTCGCCCATCTCGAACTCGGCGACCCGGACCCACACTTCCGCCAGGCCCTTCTCCCGGATCGACAGGCGTTCCGCCTCGAACGGCACGAGCACGTCCTCGGGGTTCGTGTTGTGCATCCGCATGCTGAAGAGCTGCGACTGCATCGCCGAGTCCAGCAGAGCGGGGTGCAGGACGTAGCTGCCGGCGGTGTGCGCGGCGTCCTCGGGCAGGGCCGCCCGGGCCCACACCACCCCGTCGGCCTGCCACGCCTCCTGTATGCCCCGGAACACCGGACCGAACTCGTAGCCGATGGTGTCCAGTTCGGCGTAGAGCGCAGAGACGTCGAGACGCTCGGCACCGGGCGGCGGCAGCACCACGGCGTCTGCCGTGACGGGCTTCGCGGGCACGATCCGGCCCTGCGCATGCAGCAGCCACTCGCCGTCCCTACGGTCCGGTGCGCTGTACACCTGGACCGGCCGGGCGCCCTCGGACTCCTCCCCCACGACGACCTGCAGGCGGGCGGGTGCACCGCCGGCGAACACCATCGGATACAGGAAGTCGACGTCGGCCACGTCCCATTCGCCGGGTGCGGCGGCGTCGGCAGCCGAGCGCATCGCCTCGATGTACGCGGTGCCCGGCATCAGGACGGTGCCCGTGATCTGGTGGTCCTGCACCCACGCCGGCTCCTCGGGCGCCACCACGGTCGTGAACACCGCCGTCTCGGTGCCGGCGATCCGCACGGCGCCGCCCAGCAGCGGGTGGTCGGTGTCGTCCAGACCGGCGCCGACCGTGCGTGGCGTCGACGGCTCGAACCAGAAGCGCTCACGCTGGAAGGCGTAGGTGGGCAGGGCGACCCGTTCACCGCCGAAGGGACCGAACCAGCCCCGCCAGTCGACCGGCACGCCCCTCACGTGCAGGTCGGCAAGGCTGCGCTGGACCACGGCGACGCCGTCCTTGCCCGCGGCCAGCGACGGCAGCCACGCGATGTCGGTCTCGTCGGCCAGACACGCCACGCCCATACCGGAGAGCACCGGCTGCGGACCGAGCTCCAGGAAGGTGGTGACGCCCTCGCGGTGCAGGGTCGCGATGCCGTCGCTGAAGCGCACCGCCTGGCGCACCTGGCGCACCCAGTAGCCGGCCTGCTCGAGCTCGCCCGGCGCGGCGAGAGCTCCGGTGAGACTACTGACCAGCGGGATCGTCGGGGGGCGGTACGTCACGGTCTCGGCGACCGCCTGGAAGCCGGCCAGCATGGCGTCCATGTGGTGGGAGTGGAACGCGTGCGACACCGTCAGTTCCTTGACCCGGCGTTCCTGACCGGCGAAGTGCGCCACCAGGGCCCGCAGGGCGTCGGCATCGCCGGAGACGACGGTCTGTGTCGGGGTGTTGAGGCCGGCCAGATCGATCTTGCCGGTCAGGTCCAGCTCCCGCACCGCGGCCTCGACCTCGGCGGCGCCGGCCTCGATCGAAGCCATCGCGCCGCGGCTGGGCAGCGCCTGCATCAGGCGTCCCCTGGCGGCCACCAGACGGGACGCGTCGGCCAGGTCGAAGACGCCGGCGACGTGCGCGGCGGCGAGTTCACCGATGCTGTGGCCCAGGAGCAGTTGCGGCTGCACGCCCCAGCTCTCCCACAGCCGCCACAGCGCCACCTCCAGCGCAAAGAGGGCCGGTTGGGTGAAGTCGGTCCGGTCGAGCAGCGCGGCGTCGTCGGTCCCCTCCTCGGCCCACATGACATCGAGCAGCGGACGGTCCAGTTCGGTGAAGTGGGCGACGATCTCGTCGAGCGCGTCACGGAACGCCTCATGGGTCTCGTACAGATCCCTGCCCATGCCGACCAGTTGACTGCCCTGTCCGGTGAACAGCAGGGCCAGGCGCTGTTCCTCTGCACTGTCACCGGTCCGCGCGGCGCCGGGCGGGGTCTCCCCGCTGCGGGCGAAGGAACCGAGTTTGTCCAGCAGTTCGGACCTGTCCTTCGCCATCACCACGAGCCGCTTGCGGAAGTGGCTGCGGGTGGTGGCCAGCGAATGTGCCAGGTCGAGAAGCCGGTCCTGGATGTTCATGCCCACGTACTGGTGGAGCGCCTCGGCCTGCGCGCGCAGGGCAGCGTCGGTGAACCCGGACACCACGAACGGCAGCATCGAAGGCGGCTGCGCCGCGGGCCTGTCCGACGGGAGGGGCGCCGGCGGTTCCTCCACGATGACGTGTGCGTTGGTGCCGCCGATGCCGAACGAGCTCACCCCGGCGCGGCGCGGCCGGTCCTTCGGCAGCCACGGCTGCGGGTCCAGGGTCAGGGCCATGTTCGCGCCTGACCAGTCCACGTCCGGGGTGGCTTCGGAGACGTGCAGGGTGCGCGGAATCATGTTGTGCCGCATGGACAGGACGACCTTCATCACACCGGCCAGGCCGGCGGCCGCCTGGGTGTGGCTGAGGTTCGACTTGACCGAGCCGACCCACAGCGGTTCATCGGGGTGGCTGCCGCCGAAGACCTCACTGGCGGCGGTGCCCTCGATGGGGTCGCCGAGGCGGGTGCCGGTGCCGTGGGCCTCCAGATAGTCGATGTCCTTCGGCTGCAGCCCGGACGCGCCGAGGGCCGCGCGGATGACCTTCTGCTGAGCGGGTCCGCTGGGCGTGGTCAGGCTCGCCGCGTGGCCGTCGTGGTTGACGGCGGTGCCGCGCAGGACGGCATGGATGGTGTCGCCGTCGCGCTGCGCGTCGGAGAGCCGTTTCAGGATGACGACGGCGACACCCTCACTCCATCCGGTTCCGTCGTTGTCGGCGGAGAACGACCGGCACAGCCCGTCGGGCGACATCCCGCGCAGCCGGCTGAACTCGACGTTCATGTTGGAGGTGAGCAGGATGGTCGCGCCGCCGGAAATGGCCAGGTCGCACTCCCCGTCACGCAGCGCGTTGGCGGCGAGGTGAGTGGTCACCAGGGACGACGAACAGGCCGTGTCGATCGTGATGGTCGGGCCTTCGAGGCCGAACACGTGGGAGAGTCGGCCGGACGCGGTCGCGAGCGCGGAGCCCGTACCCACGTACCCGTCCAGGTCGGCTATGGAACCGCCGGTGGTGATGCCGTACTCGTGGTACGAGGAGTTCTTGCCGACGCCGATGTACGTGGCAGTCTGGCTTCCGCGCAGCTGGTCGAGTGTGTAGCCCGCGCGTTCGAACGCCTCCCACGTCGTCTCCAGCATCAGCCGCTGGAGCGGATCCATCGCATGCGCCTCCCGCGGCGCGATACCGAAGAACGACGCGTCGAACATGTCGATCGGCGTGGCGAGGAAGCCCCCGCGGCGTGTCACCGACTTGCCGCGCACATCCGGGTCGGGGTCGTAGATCGCGTCGGCGTCCCATCGGTCGGCGGGGACCTCGCTGATACCGTCGGCCCCGCGCTCCAGCAGGTCCCACAACTCCTCCGGGCTGCTCACGTCGCCGGGAAGCCGGCAGGCCATGCCGACGATGGCGATGGGCTCCTCCTCCGCCCGGCGGCTCGGCGGGATCTGCGTCGGGCCGGTCCGGGCCCCGGTGAGGTGCGCCGCCAGGGCCTTGACGGTGAAATGCTCGAAGAGCTTGGCCGAGGAGATCGGCCGGCCCAGCACCTTCTCCAGCCGGGTCTGGACACGGACCACGCGCAGGGAGTCCCCGCCGATCTCGAAGAAGTTCTGGTTGACGCCGATGCGGTCGTGGCCCAGTACCTCCGCCCAGATCGCGAGGATGTCCCGCTCCAGCTCGTTGGCAGGCTTGGCCATGGCTCCGGCGTCGGTGACCGGGCCCGGCAAGGCGTTGCGGTCGATCTTGCCGTTGGGGGTGAGCGGGAAGTCGTCGAGCTCGACGAAGAACGCCGGCACCATGTACGCGGGCAGCCTCTCGGCCAGCCAGGGGCGAAGGAGGCGACCCATCGGCTCCTTGGCCGGCTCGCCCGCCGCGGGCACGTTCGCATACTGGGCCAGCGTGGCGCGGTCGGTGGCGGCGGCCGGGCGCAGGCTCAGGTCCGGCGTCAGGCCCGGGCGCCAGAACACCGCGTCGAACGTCCGCTTGTCACCGGAGCGGCTGGGGAGCAGCGCGCATTCCAGTCCGGTCTCCTGAGCGATCTCGGTGAGGTCACGGGGATCCACCGGGAGGGCGTACGGTTCCGTCGCCTCGCCGAGGGCCCCGATGCGATCGGGCACCGCAGCCAGCCGGCCGTTGGGCACGTCGGTCAGGCGCAGCGGCCCGCCGTCGAGGCCGGCGAGCAGCGCGGGCACGGCGGCGATCTCGAGCGACTCGGTCCGCCAGTCGTGCTCGGTGTCGGCGGCGTGCGCCTTGGGGCCGCCGCCGATGTGGAGCGTCACGTCGTAGCGGTAGCGAGTCATCTCGTTGACGTACTGGCCGTTGCGCAGCATGACGTCGACGCGGGTGATCTGCGGGAAGAGAGAGGGGAGGTCGGCGAAGTAGTCCGGTGCGACGACCAGTTCGCGTTCGGCCCGCACCTCGCGTTCGACGCGGCGGGCCACCTCCTCGGGCGTGAGGCCGTCGTGGCGGAACTGGATCACGTCGGCATGGAACATGCGCAGCAGCGACAGGTCGCGGATGTCACCGAGGAACACCCGCCCCTCCGTCACCGCGGTGGTCGCCCACTCCAGCACCGAGTTCAGGTATTCGACGCTCGGGAAGTACTGGGCCACCGAGTTGACGATCACGGTGTCGAAGGAGCCGGCGGCCACGGCCGGCAGGTCGTGCGCCGGGCGGTGCTCGCACGTGACATGCGGCAGCGAGTGCAGGTGGTGCCGGGTGACCTCGACGGCCTGGGCCGAGGCGTCCACCGCGTGGTACGCGGTGGAGTGCGGCGCGACGGCGAACATCATCAGCCCGGTGCCGAAGCCGACCTCGAACACGCGCTGGGGCGCGTAGGACAGGATGCGGTCGACCGAACCGCGCTGCCAGTCACGCATCTCAGCCACGGAGAACGGCAGACCGTCGTAGCTGTTGCGCCAGCCGGCCAGGTTGAAGGTGTCGTCATCGGCGTCGGACTCGTAGGCGCGGTCCCAGGCGCCGGCCCACTCGGCCAGCGCGGTGCGCTGTGCCTCCTCATCGCCGGCGGACTCGGTGGACGCGGCGGTCTCGCGGACGCAGTAGGCGACCAGTTGCTCGTCGCGGCCGACGACGACCGCGCGGGCGATGTCGTCGTGAGCGGTCAGCGTGGCCTCGATGTCGCCCAGCTCGATGCGGTGGCCGCGGAGCTTCAACTGGCTGTCGTTGCGGCCGAGCACGCGCAGCGCGCCGGGTGCGACGAACCGGGCCATGTCGCCGGTGCGGTACAGCCTGTGGCCGGCGCGGAACGGGTCGGGGACGAAGCGGGCCTGGGTCCGCTCGGGGGCGGCGTGGTAGCCATGTGCCACGCCGGCGCCGCCGATGCACAGTTCTCCGGAGAAGCCGGGCGGCACCGGCGCGAGATTCTCGTCCAGGACGTAGAGCTGGGTGTTGGCCACCGGCCGGCCGATGACGACATCGCCCTCCGGCTCCACCCGCCAGATGCTGGACCAGACGGTGGTCTCGGTGGGCCCGTACATGTTCCAGACGGCGTCGCCGCAGCCGAGCAGGCGGTCGGCCAGTGCGCGCGGCAGGGCCTCACCCCCGCACAGGATCTTGCCCAGCCGCGGCTCGCCCTCCCAGCCCGCGTCCAGCAGCAGCTGCCAGGTCGCCGGCGTGCCCTGCATCATCGTGATCCCGTGACGCTCCATCAGGCCGATCAGCGCGTTCGCGTCGGCCGTCTCGTGGGCCTGGGCGATGACCGTGGCGGCCCCGCTGAGCAGCGGCAGGAACAGTTCCAGGACCGCGATGTCGAAGGAGATGGTGGTGACCGCCAGCAGCCGGTCGGTCTCGGCGCAGCCAGGCTCCCGGCGCATGGACTCCAGCAGGTTGCACAGCGCGCCATGGCTGATCTCCACGCCCTTGGGCGTGCCGGACGTGCCCGAGGTGTAGATGACGTAGGCGAAGTCGTCGGCCTGGACCTCGACGCCCGGGTTGGCGGCGTCGCCGTCGGCACGCTCGCCGGCGGCGTCCGTGATGCTCAGGCAGCGCTGCGACCACTCGGCGAGGTTGGCAGGCACCGCGGTCGGGGTGAGGACGATCCGGGGGTCGGCGTCGTCGATCATCTGGCGGATACGTTCCGCCGGGAAAGCCGGGTCGACCGGCACATAGGCGGCACCCGTCTTCAGCACCGCCAGCACGGCCACGACGACGTCGGGCGAGCGGTCCAGCCCTATGCCGACCAGGTCGCCGCGGCCGATGCCACGCTCGATCAACGTGTGCGCGGCACGGTTCGCCCGGCTGTTCAGCTCGCCGTAGGTCAGCCGCATGTCGCCGCAGATCAGTGCGACGTTGTCGGCGTGGCGCTCGGCGGCCTGCTCGAAGAGCGTGTGCAGGCGGTGGCCGAGGACGGTGTCGTCGTCGGTGGCGTTGAAGGCGTCGGTCAACGACGCGCGCTCCGCCGCGGAGAGGATGTCGACGGACGCCAGGGTCTCGTCGGCCAGCCCGGGTATGCGGTCGCACCAGTCGCCGATCTGCGCGGCGAGGCGGGCGACGTCGCCGCGGGCCAGACGCTGGGCGTCGAAGTGGAACTCGACCGTCTCGCCGTCGGGTCTGACGACCAGGTTCAGCGCCGGGCGCCGGGCGTCCGCGGGCTCCGTCGCATCGGCCCACGAGATCATCACGTCGGGTGTCAGATCGCCGGCGTCCCACAGCCGGCGCAGCGTCTCGTCCCGTCCGATCTGGTCCCGGCGCAGCCATCCCTTCTCCTGCCCGAGACGGAACTCCTCGGCGACCGCCCGGAGGTTGTCGGCGATCGTCCGGCCGGGGTCGACCGTGGCGCGCAGCGGCAGCCAGGCGGCGAACAGGTCCCGGTAGCCGGGGTCGATCCCGTCGCGGGGCGCGGCGACGGCGAGAGTGACGTCGTTCGTCGCGGCCGCCCGGCTCAGGTACGTGCTCACCATGCCGGCCAGGGCGGACACTCCGCCGGGTGCCGGGCAGCGCGCGACGACGGGAGCGGCGTCCTGCTCGGTGTCCTGTGTGGCGTCCTGCTCGGTGCCAGATGCCCGCGGCGTGAAGGGCAGGCGGAACGGGTGGGCGTCGACGCCAAGACGCTCGCGCCAGTGGGCGGCGGCCTTCGACGCCCGGGTGCCGGTCTCGGTGATGCTGTCCCGGAGCGCGTCGCCGGGAGCCAGGAGGATCAGGCCGGCCTGGACCGCGTTCTCCGTCCGGAGGCTGTCCGTGTCGACCGGCTCGCCCTCCAGCGTGCTCAGCCGGATCAGGCGAACGGCACCGGTGGCCGTGGCCACGTTCAGGCCGTCCGCGTCGCAGGACAGCACCTCGCCGGGTGCGGCACCGGGGGACGCCACGCCGACGCGGGCCTCGCGGACGGCGAGAATGCGCCCGTTGACGTTCACCTTGGGCCACACGAGCGGGCAGCCGAACAGCCCGTGGTCGGTCGCCCGGACCATCGCAACGATGTCCTCGGCCGCGCGGGCCCAGTCGATCAGGCCCTCGGCGGAAAGCTGCGTGTGCTGGGAGAAGTAGCGACGCGCGGCCAGGTCCTGAGGGACGGCGGCCTCACGGCCTTCGACGATGTCACCGATCAGTTCGGCCACGCTCGCGACAGCCGCCTCGTCGCACTTCACGCCCAGCGACAGCGCGGTCTCGTCGGGCTCGACCGGCACCGGTACCCGCTTGAGGATGTCGCCGCCGTCCACCAGTTCGCCGATCCGGTGCCACGTGATGGCGTAGTCGCTCTCACGGTTGGCGACGGCCCAGGAGGGTGCGTTCAGGCCGGCGTACTCGGGCAGCGGACCGTAGTGGTAATTGACGCTCGTCCGATGCGCGCATGCCAGCAGTGCCTCGGGGATCAGGGCGTCGTTCCCGATGCTGAGGAGCACGTCGCACGACAGCCGGGCCGGGTCGAGAAGCGCGTCATCGAGGTCGTGGTGGCCGATTCCCGACTTGACGGCCCAGGCGCGGACCACGGCGTCGCCGGTCACCACCGCCCGGATCCGGTGCCCTGCCGACAGCAGCGCCTCACCGCAGCGAGCGAGGACACCGCCCTTACCGATCAGAACCACGCTCAGAGTCCGCATCACTGTTCCCCCAGTTCCCCCGTAGGGGAGGTATCAGAGCGATCAACGTCGATGGCGCGTGGTCATGATAATCAGTCAAGATGCAGATTCGATAGGATAGTTAGAGGTCTTGCCTACTGACGTGACATCAGTTGGCGAGATCCTCGACGGCATCACGGCCCCCCGGAATCCCTCGGGCCACGACCGGACCATCGGCGACGGACGATGCCTGTCTTCTCGGCGACCGTGTCGGGAGGAGGCCGACGCCGTCATCAAGGCGGTCAGACGCACTTGGCGATGGCGCGGCAGCGCCACTGTCGCGATCACGATCGGCCTGCACGGGGCCGGCGGCTTCGGCAGGACCAGCCTGGCACGCTACGTCGCCGCGCAGCAGTCGGTACAGAGGCGATTCCCGGGCGCTGTTCACCTGATCACCATCGGGCGGGAGGTCCGCGGTCGTGCCGCGATCGCGGCGAAAGTCGCGGAAGGGAATTGCCTGATCACCGGTGATACGTCGGAGACCGGCCCGGACCCGGAGCTCGCCGGGAACCACTCGGGTGCTCTCCTCGCGAAGCGGCCGCGCACTCTGCTGGTGATCGACGACGTATGGGAGCGTGACCAGCTCGACTTTTTCATGCATGGTGCCGAACGGGCCTGCGTGCCTCTGTCGACCACCAGCAGGCCCGACGTGCTCCCGTCTTCAGCGACCCGGATCGAAGTCGACGGCATGACCGTGGACCAGGCCCGTCAGATGCTCACCCACCAGCCGCGCGACCTGCCGCACGAGCAGGTGCGTGCAGGTGGGCCTGCCGCCCAGGACACCGATCCATTGACAATACGCGGACCGATTTCACCGAATCCGCCGAGGCGTTTGCGAAACATCTGTCGCTCGGCCCCAGCCCGTTCGAGTACCGCCGGACACGTCAGTCAGGAGGCTTGAGTGAGATGTGCCGCACAGGCACGGCCCCCCGCCGACAGGCTTCGCGGCACGCACCAGGATGGCGGATGTCGGTTTCGCAGTTGCGTTGCCTGGTGGGCAGCTCGGTCGACGGATCCGTGGGAGGGCCCCGCCGGCCTCGTCACTGGCATCGACCCGGTACGGGCCGGTCCCGCGCCTCGCTCTGGGGTCTCGGACGAGCATTTTCGCCGGCTGTCCCCTCGGGGTTCGCTGCCTGCGCGTCGCTCCCGCACTCCTGTGCCCCGCGTTTGACGCACGAATGAAAGTGACGGTGCGGCCTCGAGGTAGTCGAGGAGCTTGGCCTTCTGCGGCGGGCAGACGCGGGTGAGGTTCCGCTCCACCGGCAGCAGCTCGATGTGGTCGTCTCCGCTCGGGCGCACCGGCAGATGCCTCGAGCGGGAGACCAGCAGCGCGTAGACGACTTGTTCTCCTGCGGCACGAGCCTCGCACTCACAAACGGGTACCTCTCCCGGCGTCGACGACGCGAGCGGTGGTAGGTCTGCGAGATCAGCACCGGCCCAGCACGGGGCGGGCTTCCCGGGGTGATCACAGGTGCTTCCAGGTCAGCACACAGCCAGCACGGGCAGGGCAAGAGCCCCGGATCACTCCGGGGCTCTGATGCTGTGACCTGCACGTTTGCCGTCAGGAACGATCGCTGCTACCCGGGCGCCTCAGACAACGTCCGCACATACGTGCCACACTGCCAGACCCCGCGCGCATACGAGGAGCCCTCACCGAACATGGACCACCTCGCAACGGCCTCGCTCACCTCCCTCTGGGACGAGGTCTCCGGCACCCAGCCCGATCCCGACCTCTGGGTGGTGCTCGCGGCCCTGGTCGCCGCGCTCGCCGTCGTCGTGCCGCACGGGCTGTGGCGGATAGCGCGCAACGCCATCACCATCGCCCACGAGGGCGGCCACGGGCTCGTGGCCCTGCTCACCGGGCGCACGCTGACCGGCATCACGCTGCACTCGGACACCAGCGGCCTGACCGTCAGCCGTGGCAAGCCGCACGGGCTCGGGATGATCCTGACCGCGGTCTCCGGCTACACCGCTCCCCCGCTGCTCGGCCTCGGCGGCGCCGCGCTGCTGGCCGCGGGGCGCATCACCCTGCTGCTGTGGCTGGCGACGGCGCTGCTCGTCGCCCTGCTGGTGATGGTCCGCAACGCGTACGGGGTACTGACGGTGGTGCTCACCGGCGCGACGTTCGTCCTGGTGTCCTGGCTGGCCGGGCCGCAGGTGCAGGCGGCGTTCGCGTACGCGGTGGTCTGGTTCCTGCTGCTCGGCGGGGTGCGACCGGCCTTCGAGCTGCAGGCCAAGCGGGCGCGGGGCGGCGCCGGGGACTCGGACGCGGACCAGCTGGCCCGCCTGACCCACGCACCGGCGGGGGTGTGGTTCTTCCTGTTCCACGCGGTGTCGCTGTGCTCGCTGATCGGCGGGGTGCGTTGGCTGCTGGAGCTGTGAGCCGGGGCGCATCCGGCCTCACACTCCCGCATATATGCACGGCAATTGCACAGTCGAATTGCACTGTCGCGCTTTCGGTCAGGTTTCGCCGCTTTTGATCAAGATCTCCGATCGTCCTCAGCCATTAAAGTGGGACCCATGACCGTGAACCCCACGCACACCGCCCTCTGGCCCGCCCCGCACGCGAGCGGGGCCGTCGACGCGACCGTCCACGTGCCCGGGTCCAAGTCGGTCACCAACCGCGCCCTGGTGCTGGCCGCGCTCGCCTCCGAGCCGGGCTGGCTGCGCCGCCCGCTGCGCTCCCGCGACACCCTGCTGATGGCCGGTGCCCTGCGCGCGATGGGCGTCGAGATCGAGGAGGGCGTCGGTCCGGACGGCACCGGCGAGTTCTGGCGGGTCATCCCGGCCGGCCTGCGCGGCCCGGCCACGGTCGACGTCGGCAACGCCGGCACGGTCATGCGCTTCCTGCCGCCGGTCGCCACGCTCGCCGACGGCGCCATCCGCTTCGACGGCGACCCGCGCTCGTACGAGCGTCCCCTGCACGGCGTGATCGACGCGCTGCGCGTCCTGGGTGCCCGCATCGACGACGACGCGCGCGGCGCGCTGCCGATGACCGTGCACGGCGGCGGCGCCCTGGAGGGCGGCCCGGTCGAGATCGACGCGTCGTCGTCCTCGCAGTTCGTCAGCGCACTGCTGCTGTCCGGTCCGCGCTTCAACCAGGGTGTCGAGGTCCGCCACACCGGATCCGCGCTGCCGTCCATGCCGCACATCCGCATGACCGTCGACATGCTGCGCTCGGTCGGCGCCCAGGTCGACACCCCGGAGTCCGGCGGCGAGCCGAACGTCTGGCGGGTCACGCCGGGCGCGCTGCTCGGCCGGGACCTGACGATCGAGCCGGACCTGTCCAACGCCCAGCCCTTCCTGGCGGCGGCGCTGGTGACCGGCGGCAAGGTCGTGGTCCCCGACTGGCCGTCCCGCACCACCCAGCCGGGCGACCGGCTCCGCGAGATCTTCACCGAGATGGGCGGTTCCTGCGAACTGACGGACTACGGGCTCGTCTTCACCGGATCGGGCGCCGTGCGCGGCATCGACGTGGACCTCGGCGAGGTCGGCGAGCTGACCCCGGGCATCGCCGCCGTCGCCGCTCTCGCGGACTCCCCGTCCACGCTGCGCGGGGTGGCGCACCTGCGCCTGCACGAGACGGACCGCCTGGCCGCGCTCACCAAGGAGATCAACGAACTCGGCGGCGACGTCACGGAGACCGCCGACGGCCTGCACATCCGCCCGCGCCGCCTGCACGGCGGGGTCTTCCACACCTACGAGGACCACCGCATGGCCACCGCCGGCGCGATCCTCGGCCTCGCGGTGGAGGGGGTGCGGATCGAGAACGTGGCGACGACGGCGAAGACCCTGCCCGAATTCCCCGACCTGTGGACCGGGATGCTCGGGGCGTAGGGACGGTTCGCCATGCGCCGCTACGGCAAGCACACCGACGAGGACGACATCCGCTCCCGCCCCAACCGCAAGGGCAACCGGCCGCGCACCCACACCCGGCCCAAACACGAGGACGCCGCCGAGGGCCTGGTCCTCACCGTGGACCGCGGCCGGCTGACCTGCCTCGTCGAGGACCGGGTCGTGATGGCGATGAAGGCCCGCGAACTGGGCCGCAAGGCGGCGATCGTCGGCGACCGGGTGGCGCTGGTCGGTGACATGTCCGGCAAGAAGGACACTCTCGCCCGCATCGTCCGCATCGAGGAGCGCACCTCCGTCCTGCGCCGCACGGCGGACGACGACGACCCCTACGAGCGTGTGGTCGTCGCCAACGCCGACCAACTCGCCATCGTCACCGCCCTCGCCGACCCCGAGCCGCGCCCCCGCCTGATCGACCGCTGCCTGGTCGCGGCGTTCGACGGCGGCCTCACTCCGCTGCTGGTCATGACCAAGTCGGACCTCGCACCGCCCGACCAACTCCTGGAGCTGTACGGGGCGTTGGACATCCCCTACGTTGTCACCAGCCGGGAGGAACTGGAGAACGGCGCCGCAGCCGGTCTCGTGCGCGAGCATCTGGACGGGAAGATCACGGCCTTCGTCGGCCATTCCGGCGTCGGCAAGACGACCCTGGTCAACACCCTGGTGCCGGAGGACCGCCGCCGGGTGACCGGCCATGTGAACGCGGTGACGGGCCGCGGCCGGCACACCACGACCTCGGCCCTCGCCCTGCCGCTGTCCTCGGCGGGGGGCGGCTGGGTCGTCGACACCCCCGGCCTGCGGTCGTTCGGGCTGGCGCACATCGATCCGTCGCGGGTGATCAACGCCTTCCCCGACCTGGTGCCCGGCACGGAGGGCTGCCCGCGCGCGTGCAGCCACGACGAGCCCGACTGCGCTCTGGACACGTGGGTCGCCGAAGGCCACGCCGATCCGGCGCGGCTGTACTCGCTGCGTCGGCTGCTGTCGACGCGGGAGCGGAAGGAAGGCGACTGACCTTCGCGTTGTTTGCCGTGCCGTGGTACCGGTAAGTGCATAATCGCACCAAGCTGGATCCAAGCCGGATCCAGGCCTGAGCAAAGCTGGACGAAGCCACCATACGAAGAAGACCAGGCGACGCAGCGGTCACGGTACGGGACTACGGGAGGACAAGACATGGCGTGGCTGCTGGTCATCGTGGCCGGGGTGCTCGAAACCGGCTTCGCCGTCTGCCTGAAGCTGTCGCACGGCTTCACCCGGCTCTGGCCCACCATTGCCTTCTGCGTCTTCGCGCTGGGCAGTTTCGGCCTGCTGACCCTCGCCCTGAAGAAGCTCGACGTCGGTCCGGCGTACGCGGTGTGGACCGGCATCGGCGCGGCGGGCACCGCCATCTACGGCATGGTCTTCCTCGGCGATCTGGTGTCGACCCTGAAGATCGTCTCGATCAGCTTCGTCATCATCGGTGTGATCGGGCTCCAGTTGTCGGGCTCGGCGCACTGACACACCCCCTAGGCCGTCAACTGGCGCGGCAGGGCGGTGCGTACGAGTTCCGCCACCCCGCCCTCGGCGGGCGGCGCCGCGACGCAGGACAGGGCGAGACGCACGGCCAGTTCGCAGGAGCGGGCCAACTCGGCGGTGGTCGGCGGCGGGAGCGTGCCGGCGCCGTTCAGGACG
The DNA here is from genome assembly GCF_042744565.1 of Streptomyces sp. NPDC058812. Taxonomy (NCBI): domain Bacteria; kingdom Bacillati; phylum Actinomycetota; class Actinomycetes; order Kitasatosporales; family Streptomycetaceae; genus Streptomyces; species Streptomyces sp. NPDC058812. The sequence continues at coordinate 172,410 of NZ_JBHYOB010000009.1, read as the reverse complement.
GCCACGGCACGGTCGCGTACGAGGGCGACGAAGTCCGCGGGCGAGGGCAGTGGACCGTCGGCCCGGCGCTGGGCCGGCACCGCGGAGGAGGACGGCACCGCCGTCAGGGCCGGGGAGGGCAGCCGCTCGCTCCAGCAGCCGGTGAGCATGGCCCGCACCAGCGCGTTCTCGCGGGCGGCGGACGTGGTCCACTCCGCGGTGGCGGTAAGCCGTTCACGAGGGTCGACGGCACCGCCGGAACCACCGGCAAGCGCACGCTCCACGCCGGCCAGATACCCGTCCGCCTCCCTGCGGACCAGCGCCCTGGCGAGGCCCTCCTTGCTCCCGAACTCGTTGTACAGCGTCTGCCGGGACACCCCGGCCGCCGCCGCCACGTCCACCATCCGCACAGCGGACCACGGCCGACGCGCCAGCGCCGTGTAGGCGGCATCGAGCAGGGACTCCCGGGCTGCAGGCACCATCGCCTCCCTCGGGCCGAGCGACTTGGTGCCCAGATTTGACGGGTATGGGGGCACTGTCAAGGGGCTGCGCGGAGCCGTGGCCCCGGCCTCGGGCAGCCGCGGCGCAGAGCCGCGGGCAAGTTGTGCCGTTGGCAGGCAGGCGGCGCGCCGTCGCATGCCGTCGCGGCCGCGGGCAGAGTGGGCGCCGCCGTAGTAGCCACGGGCAAGCGCACGCCGTCTGACGGCGGCCAAGCGCATGCCGTGGTAGCTGCGGGCAACCGCGCCTCCCCAGGGCGACGCGGGTGGGTGCTGGGGACACCCCTCCCGGGGGCGGCACCCCGCCACGCCGGGCCGCGCGCCCACCTCCGCGCAGCACCGACAGACCCGTACGCCACCAACACCGCTGCCAGGGGTGCCCGTCCGGCACCGCCGCCCACCCCGTCGACCGCCCCGCCCCGCCAAACCCCTGGTAGCCCCGCCCCACCCCCGACAGATACCGTGACCGCATGCCCGACTACCTCGACGACCTCCGCCTCGCCCACGTCCTCGCGGACGCCGCCGACGCCGCGACGATGGAACGCTTCAAGGCCCTCGACCTGAAGGTCGAGACCAAGCCGGACATGACCCCGGTGAGCGAGGCGGACAAGGCCGCCGAGGAACTCATCCGCGGCCACCTCGCCCGCGCCCGCCCCCGCGACGCGGTCCTCGGCGAGGAGTACGGCGTCGAGGGCACCGGTCCCCGCCGTTGGATCATCGACCCGATCGACGGCACCAAGAACTACGTGCGCGGCGTCCCCGTCTGGGCCACCCTCATCTCCCTCATGGAGGCGGGTGAGGGCGGCTACCAGCCCGTCGTCGGCCTCGCCTCCGCCCCGGCCCTCGGCCGCCGCTGGTGGGCGGTGAAGGACCACGGCGCCTTCACCGGCCGCAGCCTGACCTCGGCCTCCCGGCTCCAGGTCTCCCAGGTCTCCGCCCTCTCCGACGCCTCCTTCGCGTACTCCTCGCTTCAAGGCTGGGAGGAGCAGGGCCGGCTCGACGGTTTCCTCGATCTGACCCGCGAGGTGTGGCGCACACGCGCGTACGGCGACTTCTGGCCGTACATGATGGTCGCCGAGGGCTCGGTCGACATCTGCGCCGAACCCGAGCTCTCCCTCTGGGACATGGCCGCGAACGCGATCATCGTCACGGAGGCAGGCGGCACCTTCACCGGCCTCGACGGCCGTCACGGTCCGAACAGCGGCAACGCGGCGGCGTCGAACGGACGGCTCCACGACGAGCTTCTGGGGTATCTCAACCAGCGCTACTGAGCGCATTCCTGACGCGCCCTACGCACCCCCGCCCGCCCTCTTGTTGACCCGTGTTTTACCTGCCACTCTGAGAGTCCCCCCACTTGTGAACTTGTGAATCCATGAACTAACTCATGGATCACCGGCAGGAGGTGGCTCCACCCATGCTCGTCCGCGAAGCCATGAGCACGGTAGTCCTCACCATCGGCCCCGCCCACACCCTCCGCCAGGCCGCCGCCCTGATGTCCGCGCGCCGCGTCGGCGCGGCCGTGGTGTACGACCCCGACGCCGGCGGCATCGGCATCCTCACCGAACGCGACGTCCTCGTCTCCGTCGGCATGGGCCAGGACCCGGACACCGAACGCGCACACGCCCACACCACCACCGACGTCGTGTTCGCCGCGCCCTCCTGGACCGTGGAGGAGGCGGCCCGGGCGATGGCGCACGGCGGCTTCCGCCACCTCATCGTCCTCGACCGCGGCGAGCCCGCGGGCATCGTCTCGGTCCGCGACATCATCCGCTGCTGGGCTCCGGAACGCTCGCGACCCGCGGCACCGGCGGTGATCGCCTGACGACAGCTCGCCGGCGACGCGGCTGGGGCACTCCCAGCGGCACCCCCAGCGACACTCCCAGTGGCACTCCCGCCGACACGACGAACGGGCCGGACCCCCGTCCCCGGGGATCCGGCCCGCCGCTGCGACAAGCGGTCCAGTGCTGGACGTCAGCCGCGCAGGGCCTGCACCGCGGACTCCAGCCGCTTGCCGAAGTCGCCGTCGGCCTGACGGAAGTTGTTGATCGCACGCTCGATGATGTCGTCGCGCGAGACATCGGAGAGGGCGCCGGCCAGGTTGTTGATCAGCCGCTCCTTCTCCTCGTCCGTCATCAGCCGGTAGAGGTTGCCCGCCTGGACGAAGTCGTTGTCCTCGGCGTGGGACGGAGTCGCGGTCTCGCCGGTGACACCGGAGACAGCGACCGGCTGCCACAGGGGCTTGTCCGTCTGGAACGGGCCGCCGAAGCTGTTCGGCTCGTAGTTCTTCGCACCCTTGTGGCGACCGTCGTACAGGTAGCCGTCCCGGGAGTTGGTGCGCGCCTCGGTGGCGTGCGGACGGTTCACCGGCAGGTGGTCGGCGTTGATGCCGACGCGGTAGCGGTGGGCGTCGCCGTAGCCGAACAGACGGCCCTGGAGCATCTTGTCCGGGGACGGGCCGATGCCGGGCACGAAGTGCGCCGGGGAGAAGATCGACTGCTCGACCTCGGCGAAGATGTTCTCCGGGTTGCGGTTGAGCTCCAGCTTGCCGAACCAGACGATCGGGTAGTCCGCGTGCGGCCACACCTTGGTCAGGTCGAACGGGTTGAAGCGGTAGGTCGCCGCCTCGGCCACCGGCATGATCTGCACGCCGACGGTCCAGGACGGGAAGTCGCCGCGCTCGATGGCCTGACGCAGATCGCGCTGGTGGGAGTCGGGGTCCTCACCGGCGAGCTTGTCGGCCTCGGCCTGCGTGAGGCACTTGATGCCCTGGTCGGTCTTGAAGTGGTACTTGACCCAGAAGGCCTCGCCGGCCTCGTTGTTCCACTGGAAGGTGTGCGAGCCGAAGCCGTCCATGTGGCGGTACGACGCCGGGATGCCGCGGTCACCGAACAGCCAGGTCACCTGGTGCGTCGACTCCGGCGACAGGCCCCAGAAGTCCCAGACGTTGTCCATCTCCGTCGAGCCCGTGTAGGGGTCGCGCTTCTGGGTGTGGATGAAGTCCGGGAACTTGATGGCGTCCCTGATGAAGAACACCGGGGTGTTGTTGCCGACGAGGTCGTAGTTGCCCTCTTCGGTGTAGAACTTCAGCGCGAAGCCGCGCGGGTCACGGACGGCGTCCGCCGCGCCCAGGTTGCCGGCCACGGTCGAGAAGCGGAGGAAGGTCTCCGTCTCCTTGCCGACCTCGGACAGGAACTTCGCCCGGGTGTACTTGGTGACGTCGGCGGTAACCGTGAAGGTGCCGTAGGCGCCGGCGCCGCGGGCGTGCACGACACGCTCCGGAATGCGCTCACGGTTGAAGTGGGCCAGCTTCTCCAGCAGGAGCTGGTCCTGCACGAGCACGGGGCCGCCGACGCCCGCGGTCTCACTGTTCTGGTTGTCGGCTACCGGAGCCCCGGCCTCCGTAGTGAGCGGTCCCTGAGTCACGTACGCCTCCTGCGCCAATTCTGCAAAACCTGTCCCTTGGCTAATGCCACTCCTGATCCTACAATGGACAATGTCTAAGTCAAGTAAGACTCCAAAGTCACACACGTTCGGGACCTGGTCCCCCTTGCTGTTAGGCTGGTCTGCATGAGTGACCTACTGGAACGGCTGCGTGGACGCGGCTGGCGCATGACCGCGCAGCGGCGCGTCGTGGCCGAGGTCCTCGACGGCGAACACGTCCACCTGACGGCCGACGAGGTGCACGCCAGGGCTGTGGGCAAGCTCCCCGAGATCTCCCGGGCGACCGTCTACAACACCCTGGGCGAGCTGGTATCGCTCGGTGAGGTGCTGGAAGTCGCGACGGACAAGCGCGCCAAGCGCTACGACCCGAACGCGCACCAGCCGCACCACCACCTGGTCTGCGCCCAGTGCGGCGCGATCCGCGACGTCCACCCGATCGGCAACCCGCTGGCCGACCTCCCCGACTCGGAGCGCTTCGGCTTCACCGTCTCGGACGTCGAGGTGACGTACCGCGGCACCTGCCCGAACTGCGCGGCGGCGTAAGCCCTCCCCTTCGCACGAAGAGCCCCGGCCCCGACAGGCGCCGGGGCTTTTCACGTGAGTGTCAACGCACCGAGGGCCGGAACCCTTTCGGATTCCGGCCCTCGGCCTTCAGTAGCGGGGACAGGATTTGAACCTGCGACCTCTGGGTTATGAGCCCAGCGAGCTACCGAGCTGCTCCACCCCGCGTCGATGAATGGAACATTACGTGAAGCCCACCATCAGAAGCAAATCGCTTCCACCACCGCCCTGGCTGCGGGCAGTCGTGCCGCTGGGGCGGCACGGGTGGGCGCAGCGGCACCCGGTCAGCGCCCCGCATACGCGTTCCTGGCCAGCGACAACGCCGGCGCCCTCAAAGGCACCCCCAGCCCAGCGCAGCGTCACGCGTCACGCCGACAACTCCTGCCGCAACGCGTCCCGCAACCGGGCGGCCCGCTCCGCCACCCCCCGCGGCCCCAGGGACACCGCCCGGTCCGCCCACCGCTGCCCCTCGGCCAGTTCCCCCCGCCGCGCGCAGACCAGCGCCAGCCGCAGCGCCGCCCGCCCGTGCCCGGCGTCCGCCGCCCGGCGCCACCACACGACGGCCTCCGGCTCGCTCCCCTCCCGGGCCAGCAGCAGCCCGAGATTGAACGCGCCGTTGCGGGACCCGGCCTCGGCCGCCTCCCGGTACCACCGTGCCGCCTCCACCACGTCACCGCGGGCCGCGGCCAGCATCCCGACCCGCACCTGGGCCCGCCGGTGCCCCTGGGAGGCCGCCCGCTCGTACCACTCCTCGCACTCGGACTTCTCCTGTGCCGTCTCCCCCAGCTCGTGTGCGGGCGCGGGCGGCCGGCGGGCGTCGAGCAACGCCGCCAACCGGTACGCGGCCTCCGCGCTGCCGCCCCCCGCCGCGCACCGCAGGAACCGCTCGGCCTCGCGCTCGTCACCGTCGCGCAGGCGTGCCATCCCGACCTGGAGCGCCGCCTCGGTGTGCCCGGCGGCGGCAGCCCGCTCGTACCAGCGCAGTGCCGCCCGCTCCTCACCTCGTCCGGCGTGCAGGATCCCGAGGTTGAAGGCGGCGTCGACGCTGCCCGCCTCGGCGGCCTTGGAGAACCACGGCTCGGCGCCGGTCTCGTCCCCGCCGCGCAGCAGCAGGATGGCCAGCGCGTTGGAGGCCTCCCGGTGTCCGGCGTACGCGGCCCGCCGGTACCACTGCTCGGCCTGCGTGGTGCGCCCCTGCTCGGCGCAGAGGAGCCCGAGGTTGTACGCCCCGTTGTCGTCCCCGGCGTCCATGGCCGCCCGGTACCAGCGCTCGGCGGTCTGGGTCTCGCCGCGCTCGGCGTGCAGCGCGCCCAGCGCGTTGGCGGCGTTGCCGTCACCGTCCTGCGCGGCCCGCAGCCACCACACGGCGGCGCTCTCGCTGTCCCCGGCGTCCCGCAGAAGGAAGCCGAGCGCGCAGGCGGCGCGGGCCTCGCCGTCCTTGGCGGACGTCAGGTACCAGCGGCCGGCCTCCTTGAGTTCGCCCCGCTTCTCCAGGATCGTCCCGAGGTGCAGTGCGGCCCGCCGGTGGCCGCGCGCGGCGGCCTGCCGGTACCACTGCTCGGTCTCCTCGGCCACGGAGGCCGCCGCCCCGTCATCGCCGGCACGGCCCTGCCCGGCGCGCCGGTCCAGCGTCCGGGCCAGCCGGTACGCGGCCTCCCGGTGCCCGCGGTCGGCCGCGGCCCGCATCCACCGCTCGGCGCCGGCGTCGTCACCGCGGTGCTCCAGCAGGTCGGCGAGCGCGTAGGCGCCCAGCACATGGCCCTGCTCGGCGGCCTGGCACAGCCAGTATTCGGCGGCGGGCTCGTCCCCGCGCTCGCGGAAGTGCCGCCCCAGTGCGTGGGCCGCCGCGGCGGACCCGGCGACGGCGGCGATCCGCCACCAACCGGCGGCCTCGTCGCCGTATCCGCGCTGGTGCAGCAGGACGCCCAGGTTGTTGGCGGCGGCCCGGTCACCGGCCGCGGTGGCGGCACGCAGATGGGATTCGGCCCCGTCGAAGTCGCCGCGGCGCAGCAGCATCGCGCCGAGGACGCTCATCGCCTCCACCTCGCCGGCTTCCACGGCGAGCCGCAAGCGCACTTCCTCGGCAGCCTCGTCGGCGGCCTCCTGGGCCTCGTCCGCGGCTTCCTCCTGACCGGACGGCTGCGCAAAACGCCCTGTCCCGAACAGATTTGCCATGTCCCCCATAACGTCCATCGTCGCACCACCTGCAACCTGGGTACATCCGGTATACCGCAGCCAGTGAGGTCACTTCAGCGTTTTGTCGACATGCCCACAGGGAGACAAGTCAAACACAGATCTCCCCAACTCCCCTTGGCGGCGCGGCCGTAGCCCTCACCGGCACATGCGTTCGCACATCACAAAGGCCCGGATCCCTTTCGGAATCCGGGCCTTCATGGTCGTTCGCACGTAGCTCACGACTTCAGTAGCGGGGACAGGATTTGAACCTGCGACCTCTGGGTTATGAGCCCAGCGAGCTACCGAGCTGCTCCACCCCGCGCCGTTGTGTTCACAACCCTAGCACGGCGCGGGATGGGCTTTGACCAGCTCAGACGCTCAGCTCAGACGCTCGGCTCGAAGCAACGGCGTCAGCCGCTGTCCGGGCCTGATCCGGAGTCTCCGGCCGGGCTCGGACTCGGACTGGCCTTGCCGTCCTCGCCCTTGTCCCCGTTCTTGTCGTCCCCGTTCTTGCCGCCGCTCTGGTCGGCCTTGGCCTGCGCGTCCTCGGCGCGTTGCAGGGCCTCCTCCAGATCCTTCTGCGCCTCCGCGTACGCGGCGAGGTCCTTCTGTTCCAGCGCCTTCTGACCGGCGTCGAAGGCCTTCTGCGCATCGCTCAGCGCTTCCTTGACCGTCGGGTTGGTCGAGGTCGGCGGCGGCTCGGTGGTGTCCTCGCCCTCGTCCGGTGGTGGCTGGGTCGAGCCCTCCTCCGCTTCACCGAAGACCTTGGCGAGGGCCTCGTCGAGCGTGTTCTCGAAGGCGGTGTTGCCTCCGTAGCTCACCAGGACCTTGCGCAGCAGCGGGTACTTGAGGTCGCCACCGCGCACATAGACCGGCTCGACGTACAGCAGGCCTCCGTCGAGCGGTACCGTCAGCAGGTTGCCGTACTCGACCTCCGAGTCGCCGCCTCTCAGCAGCCTGATGGTCTCGGCGATGTCCTGCTCGGAGTTCAACTGGCTCTGGACCTGTTTCGGTCCGTTGACGGTCGTACTCGTCGGCAGCTTCAGGATTCTGATCTTGCCGTAGCCCTCTGTCCCGGCCTCGGCGTCGACCGCCATGAACGCGCTGATGTTGTCGCGTCCGTTGGGCGTGAACGTCGTCGTCAGCGAGAACGCCTGCTGATCCTGGTCCGGCATCTTCATGCTCAGGTAGTACGGAGGCACCGCGTCACCCGACTTGTTGGTCGGGTCGTCCGGCACCTGCCACACCTCGCTGCCGCTGAGGAACGTGTTGGCGTCCTTCACGTGGTAGCGCGTGAGCAGCTCGCGCTGGACCTTGAACAGATCCTGCGGGTAGCGCAGATGCGCCATCAGCGCGTCGGAGATCTCGCTCTTGTCCTGCACCGTGTTCGGGAACGCCTTCATCCAGGTCTTCAGGACCGGATCCTTGGTGTCCCACTGGTAGAGCTTGACGTCACCGCTGTACGCGTCGACGGTCGCCTTCACGGAGTTGCGGATGTAGTTGACCTGGTTCTGCTGGGCCACCACCGCGCGCTGGTCGTTGGCCGCGGTCAGCGAGTCGGCGGTCGTGTCGCCGAGCGTCGTACGCGAGGCGTACGGATAGCCGTTCGTCGTCGTGTACGCGTCGACGATCCACTGGATACGGCCGTCCACCACCGCCGGGTAGGCGTCGCCGTCGATGGTCAGCCACGGGGCGACCGCCTCGACGCGCTCCTTGGGCGTGCGGTTGTACAGGATCCGCGAGCCCTCGCCGATCGCACCGGAGTAGAGGATCTGCGGCTCGCTGAACGCTGCCGCGTACGCCGCCCGGTTGACCGGGCTGGACAGGTCGACGCCACCGTCGCCCTTGTAGCTGAACGTCTTCTCGCCGTTGTCGTCGGAGTAGTCGATCTCCTTCTGGGGACCACCGACGATCGAGTACGTGTTGGTCTTCTCGCCGTAGTAGATCCGCTGCTCGTACGTCCCGAGGTCGCCCTTGGACGGCAGGTCGGACTCGGTGAAGACCGGACGGCCCTCGGAGTCGACCTCGGTGCCCTTGGCCGCGACCACTCCGTAGCCGTGGGTGTAGCGGAAGTGGTTGTTGATCCAGTTCTTCTTCGGGATGCCGGCCAGGTTCAGCTCACGCAGACCGATGACCGTGTCCTGGTCCTTGCCGTCCTTGGCGTAGCGGTCGACGTCCAGGTTGTTCGGGAACGCGTAGTAGTTCCGCATCTGCTGGAGCTGCTGGAACGTCGGCGAGATGACGTTCGGGTCCATGATCCGGATGGACGCGGCGGCATCCACGTCGTCACGGAGCTTGGTCTTGTCCTTGGTCTGGCTCACGCCCGGGTACTCGGCGACCTGGGTGCCCTCGATGCCGTAGGCGTCGCGCGTCGCCTTCAGGTTCTTCTCGACGTACGGCGCCTCCTTGGCCTGCTCGTTCGGCTGGACCTGGAACTTCTGGACCAGCGCCGGGTACAGACCGCCGATGAGGATCGCGGAGAGCACCATCAGACCCAAACCGATCACGGGCAGCTGCCAGGTGCGCCGCCAGATGGTGGCGAAGAACAGCAGCGCGCAGATGACGGCGATGCAGAACAGGATCGTCTTGGCCGGCAGATAGGCGTTGGCGTCGACGTACCTCAGACCCGTCCAGCTGTCGGTCGCCTTGAAGTCGCTGGACTTCACCGCCAGCCCGTACCGGTCGAGCCAGTAGGCGACCGCCTTGAGGGCGACGAAGACGCCGATGAGCACCGACAGGTGCCCGGTGGCCGCGGCCGTGGCGCGCGCCCCCGGGCTGGTGACGCGGAGCCCGCCGTACAGGTAGTGGGTGAGCGCGGCGGCGATCACGGAGATGATCACGGCGGCGAAGCCGAAGCCGAGCAGGAACCGGTACCAGGGCAGGTCGAAGGCGTAGAAGGAGACGTCCAGCTTGAACTGGGGGTCCTTCTGCCCGAAGGGCACGCCGTTGACCCACATGAGCCAGGTCCGCCACTGGCCGGACGCGGAGGCGCCGGCGATCAGGCCGACCAGGGCCGTGATGCCGAGCAGCAGCCACTTCTTGTACGGGGCGATGCCCATCCGGTACCGGTCGAGGTTCTGCTGCTCCATCGACATGGCGCTCAGCGGCGGCCGCAGCCGGTGGGCCAGCCAGATGTTGAACCCGACGGCGAGGGCCATCAGCAGGCCGAAGACGAAGAAAAGTCCGATCTTGGTCCACAGGGTCGTCGTGAACACCGACGAGTAGTGGACCGACCGATACCAGAGCCAGTCCGTCCAGAATCCCGCGAACATGGTGAACGCCATGGCGAGCACGGCAAGGACACCAAGTGTCATGAGCAGGGTTCGGACACGCCGGGACGGGCGGCCCACTCTGATCCGCGGCCCCGTCGGGGGGCCTCCGCCGCGGTCCGGCATCTGGAAAGCCAAGGTGCGCACCTCGAAGTTCGCTGTTGATCCGTCAGGCCCTCGGGTTCGTGGGCCCCCCGTGCGCCCCCGTGATCGTGGGCCCACACCTATGCAACTTACTCATCGTTTACTCGGTTCCCGATTCGGGCCAGTAACGAGGCAGGATTGTGACCATGTCCAACACTCCCATGGCAGCGAGCCCCCTCACCCGGGCCGTACTCGAGATCGACGAGTACGTCTCCGGCCTCGGCTGGGACCAGCCCGCCCGCCTCTTTGCACTTGTCGACACCGCACGGCTGAGGGCCGATCAGCCCTCGCTCGCGGACCGGCTCGGTCTGCGGGACGAGCCGGAGAGCACCGGCCTGACCCCGATCGAGCAGGACGAGATTCCAACGGACCAGCCGCTCGACGAGTTCCTGGGCACCATCGCCTGGCCGGACGCGGTCGTCGGCTGCGCGCTCGCCGTGGAACGCCTGATGCTGCCGCCGTCCGCCGAGGCCCAGGTCCCCGAGGGCCTGAGCGAGACGAAGCTGGCGCAGTGGGTGGCGGAGCACCCCGACCGCCAGGAGGTCCGCATGACGGTCGCGGTCCTGCGCGACGGTGCCCGCGACTCGGCGCTGCGTCTGCGGGAGAAGGACGCCGCCACGGAGGTCCTCACGGGCTCCGACCTGGTGCCGGGGCTGGCCCAGGCCCTGACGGCGACCTTCGAGGAGTAGCCCCGAGGGGCGCTACGCGGCTGCTCGGTCCGTCATCCCGTCGGGCACTTCGGCAGGTCGGCGGTCTTCTCGGAGCGGATGTCCTTCAGCGCGCCGAGGGCGTCGTCGATGGTGTCCACCTTCACGAGGGTGAGCCCGTCGGGGATGTCCTCGGCGGCGGCCGCGCAGTTGTCGGCGGGCGTCAGGAAGTACCGGGCGCCCTTGTCGCGTGCGCCGATGGTCTTCATCCCGATGCCGCCGATCGGGCCGACCTTGCCGTTGTCGTCGATCGTCCCGGTGCCGGCCACGAACGCGCCGCCGGTCAGGTCGCCCGGAGTGAGCTTGTCGTAGATGCCGAGGGCGAACATCAGACCGGCGCTCGGGCCGCCGACGTCGGCCAGCTTGATGTCGATGGAGAACGGGAAGGTGTGATCGGTCCCCGCGGAGATCCCGACGATGGCGCGCTTCTCACCGGCGTCGTCGGAGGTCGCGGTGGTGATCTTGACTTGCTGCGTCTTGGTGGGCGTCCGGCCCTCCTTCTCCGCGGCGGCCTGCTCCTTGGCGGGCACGATCGTGAAGACGACGTCCTGTCCGGGTTCGCGCTCGGTCACCAGCTCGGCGACGTCGGCGGGCTTCTTGACGGTCGTACCGTCCACCGCTTTGATCACGTCTCCGGCGTGCAGCCGGCCCTCGGCCGGGGAGTCCTTGACGACCGTGGAGACGACCACCCAGGACTTCACCGGGATGTCGAGTGCCTTGAGGGCGGCGACCTTGGCGCTCTCCTGGGACTGGCTGAACTCCTCGGCGTTCTCCTGCGTGGCCTCTTCCTCGGTCTTGCCGTCCGGGTAGAGGGTCTCGTGCGGCACCACGCGGTTGTCGTGCGCCAGCCAGCCGTAGACCGCCTCCACGAGGTTCATCTTGTACTCGGCGCTGGTGACCCGGACGGTGGTCATGTTCAGATGGCCGCTCGCCTCATAGGTCTTGTGCCCGTCGATCTGCAGCACCGGCTCGCCGTCATGGTCCCCAAGGGTGTTCACCGTCGGCCCCGGGGACATCTCCGAGTAGGGCACGGGGATGAACACACCCGCGCACAGGAGCGCGATCAGCATCAGGGTGGAGGCGAGCATCGTCGCGGTGCGGCGTGGCATGGCACGACAGTACGGGACAGAGCTGTCAGAACACCGTCAGGGCTGCGCCGTCCGGTCAGGCTCCGGTGCGGGGCTTCTCCATGGCCTCGCGGAAGCGGGCGTACCCGTCCAGCTCGGGCCCGTCGCTCCGTGCCTTACGGGTCCGATTGGCCCAACTGCCCCACAGACCCGCGCCGACAGCCGCCACAAGCGGAATCAGCAACCAGGCAAGCGCTGTCATGCCGACCTCCCAACCCCATGAGCGTCCGCGACTGACTGATCAGCAGATTAACCATCCGCAGTGACAACGCTCACGCCGGGGGGTCGGTTACGCAACCGGAGCTACGCGTGGTGACGCAGGGGCGTTCGCAACGCCTTCAGCAGGCGCCCACCCATTCTTCGGTCCCGTCGGAGAAGGTCTGGTGCTTCCAGATGGGCACTTCGTGCTTCAGGTCGTCGATCAGCTTCCGGCAGGCGTCGAAGGCCTCGCCCCGGTGCGGGCAGGACACGGCGACGACCACGGCGAGGTCCCCGACCTCCAGGTCACCCACACGGTGTACCGCCGCGAGCGCCCGTACGGGGTACTCCGCGACGACCTTCTCGGCGATCCGCCGCATCTCGGCCTCGGCGCTGGGGTGGCAGGAGTACCCGAGCCGATCGACGTCGGTCCCGCCGTCGTGGTTGCGCACCGTCCCCACGAACAGCGCGGTCCCGCCGGCCGCGTCGTCCCCGACGGCCCGGAAGACCTCGTCCACGGAGAGGGGCGTCTCCCGGATGCCGATCAGCTTGACGGGGTCCGGTGCGGCCAGCTCACCGGGGTGGTCGTTCGTGGTTGCCATACGCCCATCGTGCCCCACGGCACGGACGGCGCGGAATAGCGCTATCGCCCGGCACGCGCGCGTACCGCTTTGGAGCCTCCTACAGGGACCCGTGGCCGGTCGGTACGGGGCAGAGGCCGGGTGACGCCCCGGCGCCCGCGTCAGATCCTGCGCCGCGCCTTCCGGGCCCGGCGCACCACCGCGGCCGCGCCCAGCAGCGCCACCGTCGCACCCGCGGCTCCCGCCGCCGTCGCGTCCTTGCGCCCGAGGCGCCGACCGGCGACCGTGTGCCGCCCGGAGACCTCCTCCAGCAGCTCCGCGAGCACCTCCTCGTTGGTGTACTTCGGCCGCCATCCGGCGTCGTGCAGCCGGCTGCCGCTCACCACCCAGGGGTACATCGTGTACGCCAGGTCCCCGGCCGGGGACGGCGTCAGCCCGATCCGGTGCAGCCGGGCCGCCGCGCCGAGCGCGACCGCCGACGGCAGCTCCATCCGCCGGATCCCGCTGAGCTCCTCGACCTCCTCCTGCTCCAGCCACCCGTCGCAGCCGACGGCCAGTTCCCCGTCGGCCTTCTCCAGCACGGCGTACTCCAGGGCGCTGCACAGGTCGTCGACGTGGCAGAACTGCCAGGCCGGTCGGGATCCGGCCACGACCAGCAGCCGAGGGGACTCGAAGTACCTGGTCAGTGCGGTGTCCATGCCTCCGACCAGCACCGCGGGCCGGACGACGGTCACATTGAGTCCGGGGTGCGCGCGGGGCGCGCGCCGGGCGAGCCGTTCGATCTCCAGCAGGTCTCCGACCCCGGTGGCCTCGGCCGTGGCGCGCAGCTCGGCGTCCTCGGACAGCGGCAGCTCGTTCTCCGGGAGGGCGCCGTAGACCATCGCGGAGGTGCAGAGGACGACCCGGTGCACGCCGGCCGCCGCGGCGGCGGTCAGGACGGTCTGCGTCCCCCGGACGTTGTAAGCCGTCCGGGCGGCCGCGTCGGTCTCCAGGTCGAGATCGAGCGCGAGGTGCACGACCACGTCCGCGCCGCGCAGTTTCTCGGCGATGGCCGGGTCCCGCACGTCCAGGATCTGCCACTGTGCCGCCGCGCACTCTCCGCGTCGTTCGTCGATGGCCACGACCTGTCTGACCTCGCCGGACGCGGCGAGCCGCTCGGTGAGCAGCGCCCCGACGCCGGACGCGGCACCGGTGACCGCGACGACGGGTCCGCGCGCGCCGGGGCGGGCGGAACTGGTTGACTGGTTTCGCGCTGCGCGAACCTGCGGATCTGGGGAACTCACCGGGCGTCTCCAGCGGTTGTCTTCAGTACGGGCGCGAGCGACGCGCACGTACCAGGTGGCATCCATCCTGCCGCAGGCCGTCAGTCGGCGAAGCACCGAGGCCCGAACCGCCCCGGGTGTCTACGCTGGGTGGTGAAGTCGGGCAGCCGTGCCGCCGGAAAGAACCGGCGGCCCTACCAGCCGAGGAACCCCGTGAGTGACACCCCATTCGGATTCGGCCTTCCGCCGGAGGAGCCGGACGACGGCGACGAGGGCAAGAAGAAGGACCAGCAGGGCGGCGGTGGTCAGGGACCGGCCAACCCGTTCGGATTCGGGCCCGGAGCCGGCGGCCTTGGCGGCCCCGGTGCGGACAACCCGTTCGCTGCCATGTTCGGTTCCATGAACCCCAACGACCTGGGCGCCGCGTTCCAGCAGCTGGGCCAGATGCTCTCCTACGAGGGCGGCCCGGTGAACTGGGACATGGCCAAGCAGATCGCCCGCCAGACGGTCTCCCAGGGCACGCCGGACGGCACCAAGGACGCCAGCGTCGGCCCCGCCGAGCGCAATGCCGTCCAGGAGGCCGTCCGCCTGGCCGACCTGTGGCTGGACGACGCGACCGCCCTGCCCTCCGGTGCGGGTACCGCGGTGGCCTGGAGCCGCGCGGAGTGGGTCGAGGCGACCCTGCCCGCCTGGCGTGAGCTCGTCGACCCGGTCGCCGAGCGCGTCGGCACCGCCATGGGCGACGTGCTGCCCGAGGAGATGCAGGCCATGGCCGGCCCGCTGATCGGGATGATGCGGTCCATGGGCGGCGCCATGTTCGGCACGCAGATCGGACAGGCCGTCGGCGTGCTCGCCGGCGAGGTCGTCGGCTCGACCGACGTGGGCCTGCCGCTCGGCCCGGCCGGCAAGGCCGCGCTGCTGCCGGTGAACATCGAGGCGTTCGGCAAGGACCTCGGCGTGTCGCAGGAGGAGGTGCGGCTGTATCTCGCCCTGCGCGAGGCCGCCCACCAGCGACTTTTCGCGCACGTGCCGTGGCTGCGCTCGCACCTGTTCGGCGCGGTCGACGGCTATGCCCGCGGGATCAAGGTCGACACGGCCAAGCTGGAGGACGTGGTCGGCCAGTTCGACCCGCAGAATCCCGAGCAGTTGCAGGAGGCTCTCCAGCAGGGCATGTTCCAGCCGGAGGACACCCCGGAGCAGAAGGCGGCCCTGGCCCGTCTGGAGACGGCTCTGGCGCTCGTCGAGGGCTGGGTGGACGCGGTGGTGCACGCCGCCGCCAAGCCGCGCCTGTCCTCCGCCGACGCGCTGCGCGAGACGCTGCGCCGCCGTCGCGCCTCGGGCGGACCGGCGGAGCAGACCTTCGCCACGCTGATCGGCCTGGAGCTGCGCCCGCGCCGCCTGCGCGACGCCTCCCGTCTGTGGGCGTCCCTGACGGACGCGCGCGGTGTCGACGGCCGGGACGGCCTGTGGGCCCACCCCGACATGCTGCCGACCGCGACCGACCTGGACGACCCGGACGGCTTCGTCCACCGTGAGCAGCTGGACTTCTCCGAGCTGGACAAGATGCTCGGCGAGGCGGCCGGCAAGCCCGACCTGAAGAAGAAGGACGAGAAGGACGGGAAGGGCGAGAGGGGCCGGGACGAGGCCGACGGCAAGGGCGACGGACCCGAGTGAGCCTCCACGACGACGCGGTCCTGGTCCTGAAGGGATACGAGGGCCAGGTCGAGCTGCGCCAGATCTACCTGGACCATCTCGCGAGGCACCCGGACGGCATGTGGAAGGCCTGCGGGGACGGGCACGTCACGGCGAGCGCCCTGGTGATCGACCCGTCGCGCGGGCGAGTCCTGCTGACCCTGCACAAGAAGCTGCGCATGTGGCTGCAGATGGGCGGCCACTGCGAGCCGGTCGACGAGACGCTGGCGCGGGCCGCGCTGCGCGAGGGGACCGAGGAGTCCGGCATCGCCGGTCTGACTCTGGTCCCCGGCGGCCCGGTGCGGCTGGACCGCCACCACACGCCCTGCGCCTGGCACCTGGACGTCCAGTACGCGGCGGTGGCTCCGGAGGGGGCCGTGGAGGCGATCAGCGACGAGTCCCTCGACCTGCGCTGGTTCCCGTATGCCGAGGTCTCTGAGGTGGCGGACGAGTCGGTCGTACGCCTGCTGGAGGCGACCCGCGCCCGGCTCTGAACCGGGTAAGGGGTGACCGCCCTCGCGATCACCCCTTACAACCCGTGCGACACGGCGCCGGGCGCTCAGCTCCAGACGTTGCCCTGGTTCTGGCCTCGGGCGCCCTGCTGGCCCATGCCGTACTGCGCGGCGATCCCCTGCCCGAGCTGGGCGTTCTGCGGGGGCAGCAGCTCGCTGGGCTGGACGAGCGCGAAGCCGCTGCCCATGAAGCTGAGCTCCCAGCCCTCACCGGTGTTGCCGCGGCGCCGCCACACCCCGGAGGAGTGCGTCTGGGCCTGCATCTGCACACGCAGACCGGTGGACCAGGCGACGATCGCGTCGGCGTCGCAGTTGACGTACTTGTCGGGCGTCACCTGCATCAGCAGCGGGGCGCCCGAGGTCATCAGGGCGACCTTGCCCCGGCCGGTGATGTTGAGCTGGTACTTCCCCGAGCCGGAGATGCCGTACAGGCTGTCGACCGCGATGACCTCGTGGTGCAGGGACGAGTCCATCGCCAGCACGTAGCTGCTGTCGACGGTGAGGCCCTCCTGGTCGACCTCCATCACGTGGATGCACTGGGCGAGGTTGGCGAAGAAGACCGTGCCCTGCCCGTGGCAGCGCATCAGGTCCAGGCCCTCACCGGTGTGCGCACGCGCGCGTGACTGGTTGTTGCTCTGGTACTCGGCGTCGAACTCGACGAGTCCCTGGTAGGCGACCATCGTGCCCTTGCGGGCGAGCACGTCGTCGTGGCCCTCCAGCGCGACGCGGAGCATGTGTTTGTTCTGCAGGCTCCAGGCTTCCTGGGTCTGCTGGTCGTTGTAGGCGAAAAGCGGGCTCTGCATGATGTTCTGGCTCCCCCTCAGCCCCGGGCCCGGAGGCGGTCGGTGCTGTCCTCGCTGGGCTGGACGACGACGATGCCCTGACCGGAGAAGGCCATCTGGTAGGCCTCGCCGCTGCCGCGGCCGATCAGCGACTGCGCCTTGAAGCTGCGCTTGCCCTTCACCTTGAGGTTCGGGGACCAGGCGACGAGCGCGTCCGGGTCGACGTACGTCTCGTCCTCGCCACCGCCGCAGTCGACCACGATCGGCTTGCCCCGGGAGGTGAGCGCGACCCAGCCCTGACCGGAGATCTTGGTGTTCCACAGGCCCTGTCCGGCGAACTTCGCCAGGCCCTTGACCCGCTCCACGCCCCACGTCAGGTGGGCGTCGAAGGCGAGCAGGTTGGTGGCGTTGACGGAGATCCCGTCGCCGTTGAGGTTGATGACGACGACGTTCGCACCGTAGTCGGCGAGGTAGAGCAGACCGTCGCCGGAGCACTTCATCAAAGGCGCGCCCTCGCCGGTCATCCAGTCCTTCGCGATCTGGCGGACGGCCGGCGGATTGGGCTCGTACTGGACGAAGCCCTCGTAGGCGGTCATCGAGCCCACGCGCGCGAGGAGGTCGTTTCCGGTCTGCATGGCGACCTTCAGCATGTGGTTGCCGTGGTTCTCCATGCGTGCGGTGACCGGTGCGGGGGCGTAGCCCGCGAGCGGCTGGTTCATGTCGGGCTCTCCCTCAGATCTCGTACGGCTGGACGATGACGAAGTTGCCGGGTGCCGCCCGGAACTGCAGGTTGACGCTCTCGCCCGTGTCGCCCGCGTAGGAGTTCCGGCGCATCCGCACCTGGCTGGAGACGACCACCTGGGCGGCCGCCGACCAGGCGACGACGGCGTTGCAGTCGGCGAACGTGGTGGGCGTGACCGGCAGCACCACGGGCACGCCGTGCGTCTTGACGACGATCGTGCCGGTGCCCTGGAACTGCATCGTGAACAGCGCGCCACCGGGAATGCCGTGTCCCTCGATGCGGCGGACCTCGTGCTGAAGGCTCTCGTCGAAGGCGAGGACGTTCTCCGCGGAGACGCAGATGGCGTCGCCCTGGAGCTCGATCGGGTGCAGCATCGCGGAGTTGTCAGCGAGGAACACCTGTCCCTTGCCGGTGCAGCGCATCAGCTGCATCTCCTGGCCGGTGGCGTTGCCCACGACCCGGCCGGCGAACCCGGCGCCCTTGTAGCTGAAGTCGACCTTGCCCTGGTAGAGCACCATGCTGCCCTGCCGGGCCAGCACGGGCTGGCCTTCCGCGCCGAGGTCGACGCGGACCAGCTTCTTGTTCTGCTGGGTCCAGCGCTGTCCGGTCGCCGTCTCCTTGAACTGCTGGAGCGCGGCCATCACCCCGGCGCCCTGCGGCGCGCCCTGGGGCATGCTCTGCGGGGCACCATGGGGGGCCTGCTGGCCGTAGCCGGGAGGCGGGGCGGGCTGCCCGTAGCCCTGCGGCGGGGTGCTGGGCTGACCGTATCCCGGAGGCGGGGTCGGCTGACCGTATCCCGGAGGCGGGGTCGGCTGACCGTAGCCGGGAGGCGGAGCCGGGGTCTGGGGAGCCTGGGGCTGTCCGTAGCCGGGAGGCGGCGGGGCACCCTGGCCGGGGACCTGACCGTACGGCGGCTGCTGCTGACCGGGCTGGCCCGGCTGGCCGTACGGCCCGGGCGCCGGGGCCGGGGGCGGCACCGGGGAGCCGCCGGGCGGCGTGTTCATGGGCGCGACGATGGTCTGCGCGGCGTGCACGTCGGGCCCGGGCGCCGGAGCGGGGGCCGCGGGCGGCGTGGCGCCGGGCGGAGGGGCGAAGCCCTGCGGAGCGGGCTGCGCGGGGGCAGGGGCCGGGGCGGGCTCAGGAGCGGCGGCGGGCGCCCCGAACGCCGGCGGCGCCGAGGCCTGGGCGGGCGGGGCGAAGCCCGGGGCAGCGCCGGCCTGCGGCTGCTGCGCCTGCTGCGGCGCGGGCGCCTCCTCCTCGGCGACCTCGCCGCCGAAGTTCCTCAGCAGCGCGTCCAGCCCACCGTCGAAGCCCTGCCCGACGGCGGCGAAACGCCACACGTCCTTCAGATAGAAGTCGCCCAGCATCACGGCGCGCTCGGTGGAGAACTCCGAGCCGCTGAACGGATACCGGGCCACCTCCTCGCCGCCCGCGACGATCCGGATGTATCCGGGGCCGACCTGCGACATCTGACCGGCGCCGTCGATCGTCGCCGTGAAGGACAGCTTCTGCACCTGCGGCGGGACCCTGTCGAGGGTGACCCGGAAGGACTCCGTGTCTCCCGCCTGCGCACCCAGGAGCTGGATGGACTCCTCGGGGGTCTTCGGTTGATTGAAGAACACGAAGTACCGGTCGTCCGACAGCCGCTCGTCGGCGTCGAGACCGAAGCAGCTGATGTCGAAGCTCAGCCCGGGGCCGGAGATCTGCACGCCTACGTACAGATCCGTGCCCGCGGTGAGGTCACTGATCCTGGCCTTGTGGCCGCGTTGGAATTCCCTGGCCATGCGTTACGACCGTCCCCCATCCGAATACGAGTGCGTCGCGCCAGGCTAACGGCAACCCCGGACACCGGAGGCAGTCGGTACAGAGCCGGTACAGAACCCGTGCGCGGCCGTGGCGAAGGCCCCGCCGGGGCACGCTCAAGGGCGCACGCTATTCGCTGCGAGCGCCGGGTACGTGCGGCAACCGGTCGGCGGCGACCACGCCCTCGAGGTAGCCGCGGGCGCGCTCGGTCCTCGGATACGCCTCCAGCAGCCGCCAGAACCGTGGCCCGTGCCCGGGGACGAGCAGATGCGCCAGTTCGTGGAGAAGGACGTAGTCGACGACGTACTCGGGCATGCCCTGGAGACGGTGCGAGAGCCGGATGCTTCCCTCGGACGGGGTGCACGAGCCCCAGCGCGTGTTCTGGTTGGTGACCCAGCGGACCGAGGTGGGCCGGGCCCGGCCGTCGAAGTACTGGCCCGACAGGCGCTCCGCACGCTCGGCCAGCTCGGCGTCGCCGAGGACGCGCTTGCTCTCCTGGGCGGCCAGCTTGTCCAGCATGACGCTCACCCAGCGTTGCTCCTCCGCTTCGGACATCCGGGCGGGGATCAGCACGACGGTGCGATCGCCCTCGCGGTACGCGGAGACCGTCCGGCGTCGCCGGGTGCTCCTGCGGACCTCGATCGCGCTCGCCCCCGAGCCGTTCGACGGCGGATTCGTCGGTGTGCGCTGGGGCGCCCCGGCGCGGTGCAGTGGGTCGGCGGACACGCCACGACGTTACCCGCTGCACACGGGGAAGTCCCGGCTCCGCGATGGTTCGGTGCCGATCCGCCACCCTCCTTGAGGTGGACGACTGATTTGTACGACGAATACCCACCGCCTGTGGACAACTTTCGACGCCCTGCCGCCCGTCCGGGCATGCTGGCACTGCCGGCGGATTCGTGACCGACCGCACGAACAGGTACGCGACCGACCACCGCCGGACACACGGGGAAGACTGTCGAAGACCTACGGGGGACCTGGCATGCATCCGATGGTGAAGCCCGCGCTCAGGCGCGGCTGGCGCGATCTGAACACCGTGCAGTTCGGGATGACGCCGGCGCACGCGCTGACGCTCGGCCCGGTGGACACGGCGACGGGAAGCTTCCTCGAGCTGCTCAACGGCACTCGCGGACCGGCGCTCCTGCGCGAGGAGGGGCGACGCATGGACCTGCCGGACGGACACGTCGACCGGGTGGTGGAGGGGCTGGCCCGGGCCGGGCTCATCGACGACTCGCGGGGCGGCGGGCCGGACGCCGACGCCCTGCGGGAGAAGAAGGAGGTCCTCGACCGGCTCCGCCCCGATCTCGCCTCACTGTCCCTGACCACCTCCGAACCGGGGGATGCCATGAGACACCTGGCCGCCCGGCGCGCGCTGCGGGTGCGGGTGAGAGGTGCGGGGCGGGTGGGCGCGGTGCTCGCCGGTCTGTTGTCGGGCGCGGGCGTCGGTGAGATCGACGTGCTCGACGGCGGACGCGTCGAGCCGTGGGACGTCGCCCCGGGCGGGCTGCCCGCCGAGTCCGTCGGTGACCGCCGCGACGAGACGGCCCGCCGCGTGGTCCGCCGGGCCGCCCCCGGGCGGCCGCCGCGCCGCGGCCCCACGACGCCGCCCGAGGGGAGCGCACCGGGTTTCTCCCTGGTGATCGTCGCGCCGCGCGACGACGTCGCGGTGCACACACCCGACCCAGCCGCCGCGGAATCCCTCATGGCCTCCGGTACGCCCCACCTGTACGCCGGCGTCGTGGAGGGGACCGGCGTCGTCGGCCCCCTCGTCCTGCCCGGGGAGACGGGGTGTGCGGGCTGTCTGCACGCGGACCGCACCGACCGGGACCCGGCCTGGCCCCGCCTTGTGGCGCAGTGGCGCTCGGGCCGACAGCGCCAGGTACGACCCTGCGACCTCACCCTCGCCTCGGCCGTCGCCGGGCTCGCGGCGGCCCACGCGCTCACCTTCCTGGACGGCCGGACGCCTTCGAGCGCCGGTGCGCGCTGGGAGGTCTCACTCCCCGGTCTGCGGTGGCACACGCGGCCGGTCCAGGCACATCCCGCGTGCCCGTGCCAAGCCGCAGGAAAAGGTAAGCAGGAACACACCCCCGGGGATGGGGAGCGGCGCGCGACAATGGCTGGGCAAGGGCCGTCGCCGGAAGCATGCCATGAGGCAGAACCGGCGCGGCCGGCTGGGACTTGGAGGGCGCATGTCTGATCTTCCGCGCAAGGCGGTCACCCGGACCGCCAAGCTCGCCGCGCTCCCGCTCGGCTTCGCCGGGCGGGCGACCTGGGGGCTCGGCAAGCGAATCGTGGGCGAGTCCGCGGAGATCGTCGGCCAGCAGCTGCAGCAGCGCACCGCGGAGCAGCTGTTCAAGGTGCTGGGCGAGCTCAAGGGCGGGGCGATGAAGTTCGGACAGGCCCTGTCCGTCTTCGAGTCGGCGCTGCCCGAGGAGGTCGCCGGCCCCTATCGGGCGGCACTGACCAAGTTGCAGGAGGCCGCACCGCCGATGCCGACGCGTACGGTGCACTCCGTGCTCGCGGAGCGGCTCGGCGAGGACTGGCACGACCTGTTCCTCGAGTTCGAGGACAAGCCCGCCGCGGCCGCCTCGATCGGCCAGGTGCACCGGGCGGTGTGGCACGACGGCCGCGAGGTGGCGGTCAAGGTGCAGTACCCGGGCGCCGGCGAGGCCCTGCTGTCCGACCTGAACCAGCTCAGCCGCTTCGCCCGCCTGCTCGGCCCGCTGGTCCCCGGCATGGACATCAAGCCGCTGATCACGGAGCTGAAGGACCGGGTCTCCGAGGAACTGGACTACGACCTGGAGGCGCAGGCTCAGCGGGCTCACGCCGAGGAGTTCGCGGACGACCCGGACATCGTGGTGCCGGACGTCGTCCACCAGTGCGAGCAGGTGCTGGTCACCGAGTGGATCGACGGCGTCCCGCTGTCGGAGATCATCGCGGACGGCACACCGCAGCAGCGCGACCGGGCCGGCCAGCTCCTGGCCCACTTCCTCTTCTCGGGCCCGGCGCGCACCGGCCTTCTGCACGCCGACCCGCACCCCGGCAACTTCCGTCTGCTGCCCGGCGGGCCGGACGGCGAGGACGACTGGCGCCTGGGCGTCCTGGACTTCGGCACGGTCGACCGTCTCCCGGGGGGCCTGCCCGAGCCCATCGGGGCGGCCCTGCGCATGACGCTGGACGGCGAGGCGGACGCCGTCTACGAGATGCTCTGCGCGGAGGGTTTCGTCAAGGAGTCGATAGAGCTGGACCCCGACGCCGTCCTCGACTACCTACTGCCGATCATCGAGCCGGCCAGGGTCGACGAATTCACCTTCACCCGCGGTTGGATGCGGAGCCAGGCGGCCCGGATCGGCGACCCCCGCTCCCCCGCGTACCAGCTGGCCAAGCAGCTCAACCTGCCGCCTGCCTACCTGCTGATTCACCGCGTGACCTTGAGCACCATCGGCGTGCTGTGCCAGCTGGGAGCGACGGTCCGGCTGCGCGACGAGCTGGAGGAGTGGCTGGTGGGGTTCGTCCCCCTGGAGGAAGGCGAGCAGAGGGACGGCGAGTACGAGGCGGAGGAGACGGCGGCGGAGGCGTGAGCCGCCGGGGCTGAACGCGCCGTGGGGGCCGGTCCGTTCGGACGGACCGGCCCCCACGGGAAGAGCTTCGCCTCCCGGGCCGGGAGGCTACCGCTTCGGGTGTGCTCGGTTACTGCATGACCGCCATGGCGAGCGCCCGCCGGGCACGCCGCGAGGCGCGCTCGGCCCGGCGCTGCATCCGGCGAGCGGTCGCCACGCGCAGGGCCCGGCGTTCCCGCTCTGCCTCATGCAGGCGGTCGTGCATATGCGCACGAGCCAGGGCTTCTGGGATGAGTTGCATCTCACGGGTCCTGTTCTGACGCGAGTCCTTCGCGTCGCTGGTGGTGAAGTCTTCAGGCGCGGAGCCTGCGATGTCGTGGGTGGACGGCTTCATCGGGGCCTGCTTCTTGGGGTCGTACGTGAGGGGGCGGTCGATCGTTCCTGCGGTGTTCATGCCGAGACCGGGTTCTTGCGCGGGCGGCCACGGGGCCGCTTCCGGGCAACGACGACTCCCTGCACGAACAGCTCGCCACCCCAGACGCCCCAGGGCTCACGCCGCTCCTTGGCACCGGCGAGGCAGGCCTCGACCAGCGGGCAGGTGCGGCAGAGGGACTTGGCGTACTCGACGTCCGCCGGCGACTCGGCGAAGAAGACCTCCGGGTCGTACGAGCGGCAGGGGACGGGCACGCCGAGGTTCTCGATGGCGTCGTCGAGCGCGGTGAGCGCGGTGAGCGGGGTCAAGGTGGTGTCCTCCGTGGGGACGGGCTTGGGGATCGTGTCGGAAGGCGGTACGGACGGGGCGTGCGCTTCGAGTTGCACGGGTGGTCTTCCTCGTCTGGTCGTTCCGGCCGGTCGGCCGGGTGGCGGCTTGGTACCGGGTTCTTTTCTTGTCCCGAGGCTCCTTCGTGCTGCTGTCCCCGTTCGAGGACAAACAGAAGGGCCGCGGATCCCGGGTGGGGTTCCGCGGCCCTGAAGGCGCCGGCCTGATCGCCGATCAGGCTGGATCACTCCAGGGTTCTGGCCCACGGAAGGCCCACATCTGGTGGTGCTGCGTCGTCTGCTTCCGGAATCCGGCACCGGTCGCGGTAAAGGCATAGGCCTGCGCCTGCGCCTCTACTGCTGCTTCCAGTGCCTCGGTCGGTCGCTCATTGCGCTCACGGACGGGAAGGCCCGCGGGGGCAACAGAGGCGGAGGCCGGACGCACGGCACGAATGCCGGACAGACCGGTGCCCGGGTTGGAAACGCCGAGCATGCACAGGGAGACGGCCGAGCGATCGGTCAGTTTGGCGGTGGAGCTGACGATGGAGCTGGTGTTGATGCTGATCACTGGACTCGCCTCCTCTCGGCGTCTCGGGGGACTGGGACGAACCAGTCCGCGGATATGCAAGTACAACACGGGTTCAGGGCCTCCGGGAAGGCCGCTGTTCCCGTGACCAAGAACCTATGGGGATTCCTGGGGCATGCGCAAACTATTTTTTCGACGAGTTTGTATCAGCCGTCCTCGTCAAGCCCCACTCTGCTCTGACCTGCGCAGATGGCCAGGACGTCGGCCCCGTAGCGGTTGAGCTTGCGCGCTCCGACTCCCGGGATGCGTGCCAGCTCGCGCTCGTCCTCCGGGACGGACTCGGCGATCGCCATCAGCGTCTTGTCGGTGAAGACGCAGAACGCGGGCTGCCCGCTGTGCCCCGCCTGGATCGCACGCCACTCGCGCAGCCGCTCGTAGACACCCTCGTCCATGTCGGACGGGCAGCCCTCGCAGCGCATCAGCTTCATCTCGCCCGCATCGGTGAGCGTGCGACCGCAGACGCGGCAGCGGGCCGGGGTCCGCTGGGTCCGTCTCGGGACGGCGGGTGCGGCGCCGCCGCGCCCGGAGCCACGCTCCACGCCCCCGGGACCGCCCGCGGCCGTATGCCCGCCTGCCGTTCCCGAGCCGGGGCGCAGGCCTTTCAGGAAGCGACTGGGACGGCGGCTGGGCCGCCCGCCGGGTGAGCGGGCGAGTGCCCAGGACAGGTGCAGGCGTTCGCGCGCGCGGGTGACGCCGACGTAGAGGAGGCGGCGTTCCTCCTCGATCTGCTCGTCGGTCTTTGCGTAGGTGATCGGCATCATGCCCTCGGCGACGCCCACCAGGAAGACGACGTCCCACTCCAGGCCCTTGGCGGAGTGCAGGGAGGCGAGGGTGACGCCCTGCACCGTCGGGGCGTGCTGGGCGCCCGCCCGCTCGTCGAGTTCGGTCACCAGGTCGCTCAGCGTGGCGCCCGCTCTCGCGGCGGCGAAGTCCTGGGCGAGATTGACGAGGGCGGCCAGTGACTCCCAGCGCTCGCGGACGGCGCCCGACCCGGCCGGGGGCTGCGGTGTCCATCCCTCTCCGGACAGCACCGCACGCACCTGGGAGGGCAGGTCGACGGCGTCGTCGAGGAGGGAGTCGTTGCCGCCGAAGCGCGCCGCGGCCCGCAGGGAGCTGCCGGCCTTGCGCACTTCGGGGCGGTCGAAGAAACGCTCCGCGCCGCGCAGCTGGTAGGGGACCCCGGCGTCGGCGAGGGCCTGTTCGTAGGTCTCCGACTGGGAGTTCGTGCGGAACAGGACCGCGATCTCGGCGGCCGGAACGCCCGAGTCGATGAGTTCGCGGATGCGCCGGGCGGCGCCCTCGGCCTCCGCCGGTTCGTCGGTGTACTCGGTGTAGACGGGCTCGGTGCCCGCGGGACGCTGGGAGACCAGCTCCAGACGGTGGTCGGCGGCGCGGCCCCGGGCCTGGGCGAGCAGCCCGTTGGCGAGGTGGACCACCTGGGGGGTGGATCGGTAGTCGCGGACCAGCTTGACGACGGTGGCGCCGGGGTGGCGGCTGCGGAAGTCGAGCAGATGGTCGGGGGTTGCTCCCGTGAACGAATAGATCGTCTGGCTGGCGTCGCCGACCACGCACAGGTCGTCGCGGTCGCCGAGCCACAGCTCCAGCAGGCGCTGCTGGAGGGGGCTCACGTCCTGGTACTCGTCGACCACGAAGTGCTGGTACTGGGCGCGGACCTGTTCGGCGACGTCGTGACGGTCCTGGAGGACGGCCACCGTCAGCAGCAGCACGTCCTCGAAGTCGATGACGCCACGCCCGCGCTTGAGGTCCTCGTAGGCGGAGTAGAGCTGGGCGATCTCGGCCGGGTCGCGGGGCGCCTCACGGCCGGCCTTGGCCGCCGCGAGGGCGTAGTCGGCGGGGACGGTCTGGGTGACCTTGGACCACTCGATCTCGGCGGTGGCGTCGCGCAGCTCGCCCCGGTCGAGGCGGATGCGGCAGGCGGCGGCCGCGTCGGCGACGAGCTGGATCTTGCGGTCGACGAGCCTGGGCAGGGAGCCGCCGATCGCTTTCGGCCAGAAGTACTGGAGCTGGCGCAGCGCCGCCGAGTGGAACGTGCGGGCCTGGACGCCCACGGCACCGAGCTGACGCAGTCGGCCGCGCATCTCCCCGGCCGCACGGTTGGTGAAGGTGACCGCGAGCACGCTGGAGGGCTGGAGGATCCCGGCGCGTACGCCGTAGGCGATGCGGTGGGTGATCGCCCGGGTCTTGCCGGTGCCGGCGCCCGCCAGCACGCACACCGGACCGCGCAGGGCGGTCGCCACCTCGCGTTGCTCGGGGTCGAGCCCTTCGAGCACCGCGTCGGCCGAGTCCGGTACCTGCGGGAAGAGGGTGGAGCGCGTTGCTGCTGTCACACCGCCATGCTGCCAGGTCGCGGGAGACGGGTGAGTCGGTTGTCCACAGGCACGCACCGATAGTCGTATCAATGCGACAGGCGTCACGTGCCGGAACCCGTCCGGACCGCGTCCGGAGCCCGCCTGAGCCGCGCCGGGAATGGTGGGGCCTCCACAGACGTTCCCTCCGTGCGACCTCATCCCCGAGCCGCCGAAGGAGCGCGATAGACATGCCGGGCACTGTGACGATGTACAGCACCACGTGGTGCGGCTACTGCCGTCGGCTGAAGAGCCAGATGGACCGCGAGGGCATCGCGTACACCGAGATCAACATCGAGCAGGACCCGGAGTCCGCCGCGTTCGTGGAGAAGGCGAATGGCGGAAACCAGACGGTGCCGACCGTGCTCTTCCCGGACGGCTCGACGCTGACGAACCCGTCGCTGGCGCAGGTGAAGCAGAAGGTCGGCGCGTAAGCGGCAGCACGGCAAGACGTTCAAGACGTGTAGAGGGGTGGCCCTCCCCGGGTGGGGAGGGCCATCCCTCTGCACGTCGTCATACGTCGTCCTGCCTCAGAAGGCGCCGCGTGTCGGCAGCGGCTTGCCGTACCAGAGCTCGATGAGGCGGGCCGCGATCGAGATGCCGTAGGGCGGGAGCACCTCGCCCGACTCGAAGGCGGCGCCCAGCTCGTCGCGGGAGAACCAGCGGGCCTCGTGGATCTCGTCGCCGTCGACGTTGATGTCGGTGGAGGTGGCGCGGGCCATGAAGCCCAGCATCAGGCTGGACGGGAAGGGCCAGGGCTGGCTGGCGACGTACTCGACGGGGCCGACGACGACGCCGGCCTCCTCGTAGACCTCGCGGCGGACCGACTGCTCGATGGACTCGCCGGGCTCCACGAAGCCGGCGAGCGTGGAGAAACGGCCCTCGGGCCAGTGGACCTGGCGGCCGAGCAGGATGCGGTCCTCCCCGTCCGTGACCGCCATGATCACCGCGGGGTCGGTGCGCGGGTAGTGCTCGGCACCACAGGCGGGGCAGCGGCGGATGTGACCGGCGGCGGCGATGACGGTGCGCTCGCCGCAGCGGGAGCAGAACCGGTGCAGTCGCTGCCAGTTCTCCAGGGCGACCGCGTGGGCCATCAGGCCCGCGTCGCGGGGTGACAGGAGCAGACCGGCCTCGCGCAGGCCCGCCGCGCGCGCGGACTGGTCCATGCGGCCGGGCAGGGAGTCCTTCTGGAGGGCGAAGTAGCTGACACCGTCCTCGTCGGTGCCCAGGAAGTAGCGGTGTGCCTCGGTGAGCGGGGCCTCGAAGGAGGGGGTCATGACGACTTCGGTACGCCCGTCGGGCGTCTCGTCGATGAGGACCTGGCCGCCGGAGACCACGAAGCAGCGCGTCGAGGGGTGGCTCCATGCCGCCGCGAGCCAGGCCTCGTCGAGGCGGTGGTGGGCGGCGCGGTCGACGCCGCTCGGGGCGGTGAGCGAGATGGGACGGTCGGCGGTGTGGTCGGTCCAGGTGGTCACGGGTGCTTCCAACTCCCCCGGTGAGCGGTTCGGTTCGGCAGACGGTTCAGCGGGACGTAGGGCGGGTGGCGACCGGGTCCGGGAGGGCTCGGCGGTGCGGGCGGCCTTTCCAGTGTGCCGCGCGCGGGATGCCGGTCCGGGCCCGGACCGTGCGGGGCGCTCAGGGCGCGTGGCGCCAGTACTCTGCCAGGTCGCTCCACAGATGGGCGGAGGTTTCGACGCCCTTGAGCAGCAGATCCAGCTCGACCTTCTCGTCGGGGGCGTGCCAGCCGTCGGACGGGACGGAGATGCCCAGGAAGAGAACGGGTGCGCCGAGGACCTCCTGGAGGTCGGCGGCCGGTCCGGAGCCGCCCTCGCGGGTGAAACGGACCGGTTTCTCGAAGGCCCGGCCCATGGCGCGGACCACCGACTGCAGCGCCGGGTGGTCCAGCGGCGTCAGGCACGGGCGCGTGGCTCCGCTGAAGGTGATCTCGCTGCGGATTCCGGCGGGCACCTGGTCGGCGGCCCAGGCGCGGACGGCCTTCTCGACGTGGTCGGGGTCCTGGCCCGCGACCAGCCGGAAGGAGAGCTTCACCATGGCGGACGACGGGATGATCGTCTTGCTGCCCGGGCCCTGGTAGCCGCCGCCGATGCCGTTGACCTCGGCGGTGGGGCGGGCCCAGATGCGCTCCAGGGTGGTGTGCCCGGCCTCGCCGTGCGCGGCGTACGACTTGGCGGTGCGCAGCCACTGCGGCTCGTCGAAGGGCAGTTCGGCGAAGAGGTCGCGTTCCTGGTCGGTGAGCTCGATGACGCCGTCGTAGAAGCCCGGGATCGCCACGCGCGCGTGCTCGTCGTGCAGGGCGGCGACGAGTCGGGCGACGGCGGTGGCCGGGTTGGGGACCGCGCCGCCGAAGGATCCGGAGTGGATGTCCTGGTCGGGTCCGTGCAGCCGGATCTCGCACTCGGCGAGACCGCGCATGCCGGTGCAGACGGTGGGGGTGTCCTCGGACCACATGCCGGTGTCGGAGACGATCACCGCGTCGGCGGTGAGCCGCTCGGCGCGCTCCTCCACCAGGGCGCGGAAGTGCGGGGAACCGGACTCCTCCTCGCCCTCGATCAGCAGCTTGAGGTTCACCGCGGGGGCGGTGCGACCGGTGGCGGCGAGGTGGGCCCGGACGCCGAGTGTGTGGAAGAACACCTGCCCCTTGTCGTCGGCCGCCCCGCGTGCGTAGAGGCGGTTTCCGCGGACGACGGGCTCGAAGGGCTCGCTGTTCCAGCCGTCCTCGCGGGCGGCGGGCTGCACGTCGTGGTGGCCGTAGACGAGGATCGTCGGTGCCTCCGGGTCGCCGGAGGGCCACTCGGCGAAGACGGCCGGGGCGCCCGGCGTCGGCCAGACCTCGGTGGTCGGGAAGCCGGTCTCCTTCAACTTGGCGGCGAGCCAGTCGGCGCTGCGACGCACATCGGTCGCGTGGTCGGGCTGGGCCGACACGGACGGTATGCGCAGCCACTCGCCGAGGTCGTCGAGGAAGGCGGCGCGGTGGTGCTCGATGTACGTACGGACAGCGCTGTCCGGGGTCTCGCTCATGCTCACGAGCCTATCGGCCCGCACCGACACCCTGATCGTGCGGTTCGTCACCGACCGGGTCGGTCAGCAGCAGGTTCTCCAGCGCGGCGCGGTCCGGCAGCCCGTCGGGACGTACAACCTCGCCGGTGCGTACGTACAGGAAGGCGGCCGTCACCGACTCCAGCGGTACGTGCTGCTGCTCGGCCCAGGCGAGGCGGTAGAGCGCGAGCTGGAGCGGGTCCGCGGTGCCGGCACGGTTCGTCTTCCAGTCGACGATCTCGTACGTCGCCGTCGCGCCGTCGCCCTCCTTGTAGACGGCGTCGATACGGCCGCGCACGACTCGGCCGGCGAGTGAGAGCTGGAACGGCGCCTCGACGCGGTGGGGGGTGCGCCGGGCGTACTCGGTGCGTTCGAAGGCGTCCTTGAGGAACTCCAGGTCGCGTTCGTCGGCGATCTCGGCGTCGCCGCCGGGCAGCTCCTCCGGTTCCAGCAGGGGGAGTGTCAGCGGTTCGAAGCGGGCCTCGACCCAGGCGTGGAATCGGGTGCCGCGGCGGGCGGCGGGCCGGGGCGGCCGGGGCATGGGGCGAGCCAGTTCCTGCGCGAAGCCGTCCGGGTCGGCGGCCAGGCTGAGCAGTTGGGAGGCGGTCAGCGACGCCGGAAGACGTACCTCGGTGACGCTTTCGCGGGCGCGCAGGAGCTCGCCGGTGAGGGCGTCGAGGTCGCGGTCCCAGGAGGCGACGGTGCGGACCTCCTCGGGGGTGAGGCGGGCGGGGGCGGTCGGTCCGGTTCGCGGTTCCTCGTGGTGGGGGCCGGGCAGTTCGGTGCCGCCGGGCCGTCCCGGAGGAGACGCCTGGTGGGGGATGGCGGGGCTGCTGTCCGGCGCGGTTGCGGTGGGGGCCGACGGGGCGGTGGGCCGGTCCGTGGTCCAGGAGTCCCAGTCGGCGGGGTCCGCCGTCCAACCGGGGACGCCGGGGACCTCTTCCTCCTGGGGCTCGTCGTCCCCGGGCGGCGGCGGCCAGTCCGGGTCGTCGTAGGTGTCCGGATCATGCGCGGCTGCGGGATGGCCCTCCTCGTGGGATGCCAGATGGGCGAGGACCGTCTCGGCGGCGGCCCGACGGCGGGCGAGGGCCGTGTCGTCCAGTGGCAGGGGCCAGGCCTGGTCGGTGGTCGCCCGGTGCAGAGCCGGGTTCTCCTCGTCCTCGCCGGGTTCGTCCGCCCAGGCCTCGATCTCGCCGTACCCGGCGGCGCAGTGCTCGTACAGGGCCGTGAGGAAGTCGGACGGTCCGCGGGGCTTCTTCTGGCTCGGGCCCCACCAATGGCCGGAGCCCAGCAGCAGGGAGCGGGGGCGGGTGAAGGTGACGTAGCCGAGACGGAGTTCCTCGGTGTGCTGGTGTTCCTTCATGGACTCGTGGAAGGCCTTCAGGCCCCGGGAGTCCCAGGACCCGATCTCGGGCAGGGTGTCGGCGTCACCGCGCAGGTCGTGCGGCAGCACCTTGCCCTGGGCGGTCCACTTCTCGCGGCCCTGGCCGCTGGGGAAGGTGCCGGTGACCAGGCCGGGTACCACGACGACGTCCCACTCCAGGCCCTTGGACCTGTGCGCGGTGAGCACCTTGACGGTGTTCTCGCCGCCGGGCAGGGCGTTGTCCAAACCCTTCTCGTACTGGGCGGCTGTGCGCAGGAAGCCGAGGAAGGCGAGCAGGGTGGCCTCGCCGTCGCTCGCGGCGAAGGACGCGGCGACGTCCAGGAAGTTCGACAGGGTCTCGCGGCGGCGGGCGGCCAGGGCGTGCGGGGACGCCGACAGCTCGACCTCCAGACCGGTGACGGCGAGGACCCGGTGCAGGACGTCCATCAGCGGGTCGGACAGGGCTCGGCGCAGGTCGCGCAGTTCGGTGGCCAGCCGTGCGAACCGCACCCGCGCGTCCGGCGAGAAGGGCAGCCCGTCGTCGTCGCCGGTGCCGTCCAGCGGCGTCTCCAGGAAGGTGTCGAGGGCGTCCGCGAGCGATATCACCTCGGACGGGTCGACGCCCTCGACGGCCTCGGCGAGCCGCCGGTCGGGGTCGTCGTCGCCCCCCACACGCGCGTGGCTCACCAGCAGCCGGGCGCGCCGGCCCAGGAGGGCGAGGTCGCGCGGGCCGATGCGCCAGCGCGGGCCGGTGAGCAGGCGGACCAGGGAGGCGTTGGCGCCGGGGTCCTGGAGGACTTCGCAGACGGCGACCAGGTCGGCAACCTCGGGCAGGTGCAGCAGTCCGGAGAGGCCCACGACCTCGACGGGGACGTCGCGAGCCACCAGTGCGCCCTGGATCTCGGCGAAGTCGGTCGCCGTGCGGCACAGCACGGCGATCTCGCCGGGAGCCTTGCCGGTGCGCACGAGGTGGGCGACGGAGTCGGCGATCCAGTCGATCTCCTCGGCGTGGGTGCGCAGCAGGGCGCAGCGGACCACGCCGTCGCGTTCGGCGCCCGGGGCGGGGCGCAGAGCCTCCACGCCCGCGTGCATGGCGCGCAGGGGCTCGGCGAGGCCGTTGGCGAGGTCGAGGAGGCGGCCGCCGCTGCGGCGGTTCTCGCTGAGCGCCTGGCGGGTGGCGGGGCGCCCGTCGGCGTGCGCGAAGTGCTCCGGGAAGTCGTCGAGGTTGGCGACTGAGGCGCCGCGCCAGCCGTAGATCGCCTGGCAGGGATCGCCGACGGCGGTCACGGGGTGGCCGGTGCCGTCGCCGAACAGGCCCGCCAGGAGGATGCGCTGGGCCACCGAGGTGTCCTGGTACTCGTCGAGCAGCACGACCCGGAACTCGTCGCGCAGGACGCGGCCCACCTCCGGAAGCCCGGCGAGCTGTGCGGACAGGGCGATCTGGTCGCCGAAGTCGAGCAGGTCCCGTTCACGCTTGGCGGCCCGGTAGCGGATCACCAGGTCGGCCAGTTCACGGCGCGCGGCGGCGGCCTCGGGGACCTTGCGCAGGTCGGCGTTGCTGAGCCTGACGGTCTCCAGGGAGTCCAGGAGGCCGGCGTCCCAGGTGCGCAGTTCCTCCGGGCGTACGAGGTGTTCGGAGAGTTCGGCGTCCAGGGCGAGGAGGTCGCTGACCAGGTCGGCGAAGGAGCGGGTGAGCGCCGGATAGGGGCCGGGAGCTTCGCGCAGGACCCGCGCGGCGAGTTGGTAGCGGGTGGCGTCGGCGAGCAGACGGGAGGTCGGCTCCAGGCCGAGGCGCAGGCCGTGGTCGGTCAGGAGGCGGCCCGCGAAGGCGTGGTACGTCGAGATCACCGGTTCGCCCGGTGGGTTGTCCGGGTCGATCACGTCCGGG
This sequence comes from Streptomyces sp. NPDC058812, assembly GCF_042744565.1. Lineage (NCBI taxonomy): Bacteria > Bacillati > Actinomycetota > Actinomycetes > Kitasatosporales > Streptomycetaceae > Streptomyces > Streptomyces sp. NPDC058812. The sequence continues at coordinate 139,359 of NZ_JBHYOB010000009.1, read as the reverse complement.
TCGGTGACGCCGGCCCTGATCAGCGCCTTGCGGACGCGTTCGGCGAGTTCGCCGGCCGCCTTGTTGGTGAAGGTGAGACCGAGGACCTGCTCCGGGGCGACCTGGCCGGTGCCGACCAGCCACACCACGCGTGCGGCCATCACCGTCGTCTTGCCCGACCCGGCTCCGGCCACGATCACCTGCGGGGCGGGCGGCGCGACGATGCAGGCCGTCTGCTCCGGGGTGAAGGGGATGCCGAGGAGCTCCTTGAGCTGCTCGGGATCGGTGAGATGGGCGGGCACGTCAGAGAGGCTAGCGGCGAGCACTGACAGCGGGTACGGGATCACCCTCGGAGTGAAGAGAAGCGCAGGTCAGCACCTGTGGTGCGTCTCGTCACACCGGGCGGCCCGCCCCCTTGGGTCGCTCACTCCACGACGTGCCGTCCCTCGGGCCGTGCGCTGCACGACGTGCGGAAGGCGCAGTGGGTGCAGTGCTGGCCCGCGGTCGGGGTGAACCGCTCGTCGAGGACCTTGCCCGCGGCCGTGGCGAGCAGGTCCCCGACCCACTCGCCCGCCGGCCCCTCCAGGGAGTCCTGAGCCTGCACCTTGGGGAAGGTCTCCCCGCCGTCACGCTTGGGCGCACCCTGGCGCAGTTGGACGAGTTCGGCGCCGCCCGGTTGGGGGCGGGCGCCCCCGAAGGCCTCGTCGACGGCGCCTTCGCGGACGGCGAGCTGGTAGACGGCGAGCTGGGGATGGTGGGCCACCTCGGCGGACGTGGGCGCCTGTTTGCCGGTCTTGAAGTCGACGACGTAGGCGCGGCCGTCACCGTCGGCTTCGACCCGGTCCATCTGGCCGCGGATGCGCACCTCGTAGTCGCCCGCCTCCAGGGTCACGTCGAAGTCGTGCTCGCTCGCCACCGGTGTGCGCCCGGCTCGATCCATGACATGCCACTTGAGGAAGCGTTCGAGCGCCACGCGCGCGTTGGCCTTCTCCTGCGCCGACTTCCACGGCGCGTCGAAGGCGAGCGCGTTCCACACCGAGTCCAGGCGTTCCATGAGCACGGCGAGGTCGGCCGGGGTGTGTCCGGAGGCCACTTCGTCGGCGAGGACGTGCACCACGTTGCCGAAGCCCTGGGCCGCGGTCGCGGGCGCGTCGGCCTTCACCTCGCGGCCGAGGAACCACTGGAGGGCGCAGGTGTTGGCCAACTGGTCGAGGGCACTCCCGGAGAGCGTGACGGGCTGGTCCCGGTCGCGCAGCGACACCTTGCTCTCGGTCGAGTCCCACATGCCCCACCAGCGGTACGGGTGGGCGGACGGCACCAAGGGGCGGCCGTCCTCGTCGGCGAGTGCGGCGAGGCGGGCCAGCCGGCGGGCGGCGGCCTCCCGCAGAGGCTCGGAGACGCGGGGATCGACCGTGGTGGCTCGCAGCTCGGCGACGAGCGCCCCGACGGCGAGGGGCCGGCGCGGGCGGCCCGTGACGTCGGCGGGTTCGACGCCGAGTTCGGTCAGGAACCGGGAGGGCTGGTCACCGTCGTCGGCCGGGGCCTTCACGGCGGTCACTACGAGCCGTTCACGCGCGCGTGTGGCGGCCACGTAGAACAAGCGGCGTTCCTCGGCGAGCAGCGCGCCGGGCGTGAGCGGTTCGGCGAGTCCGTCGCGGCCGATCCGGTCGGCTTCCAGCAGGGAGCCGCGGCGGCGCAGGTCCGGCCACAGGCCTTCCTGGACGCCCGCGACGACGACCAGGCGCCACTCCAGCCCCTTCGAGCGGTGCGCGGTCATCAGGCGGACGGCGTCGGGGCGTACGGCACGCCGCGTGAGGGTGTCGGCGGCGATGTCCTCGGCGTCGACCTCCTCCAGGAAGTTCAGGGCGCCCCGGCCGCCGGTGCGCTCCTCCGCGCGGGCGGCCGTCGCGAAGAGGGCGCACACGGCGTCGAGATCGCGGTCGGCGTTGCGTCCGGCGGCGCCACCGCGCCGGGCGGAGCGTTCCAGGCGGGTGGGCCACGGCGTGCCGTCCCACAGGTCCCACAGCGCCTCCTCGGCGCTGCCGCCGCCCGCCAGGCGTTCGCGCGCCTTGCGGAGCAGCGCGCCGAGTCGCTGGGCGCCACGCGCGTACGCGGGGTCGTGCGCCGCGAGCCGCTCCGGCTCGGCCAGCGCCCGCGCCAGCAGTTCGTCCGAGGGCGGCGGCAGCGGGTTGCCCGCGGCACGCTCCTCCTCGCGCAGGGCGCGGCCGAGGCGGCGCAGGTCGGCGGCGTCCATGGCGGCGAGGGGGGAGGTGAGCAGGGTGAGGGCGGTCTCCGTGGGGAGCCAGCACGGATCATCCGCGCGGCGGGCGCGTTCACCGGGCACAGGCTTCGGCGCCGCGTCGGCGTCCGGCTCGGCTTCGGCGTCGGCGTCCGGCGCCGCGTGGGCGCCCGGCTCCGCTTCGGCGGGGACGTCCGGCTCGGCTTCGGATCCGGCTTCAGACTCGGATCCGGATCCGGATCCGGATGCGGATGCGGATGCGGATCCGGACGCGGACGCGGATGCGGATGCGGATGCGGATGCGGATGCGGATGCGGATGCGGATGCGGATCCGGCTTGGGCTTCAGGACCCGGTGCAGCGTCAGGCGCCGTCGCCGTCGCGGCCTTCGCCTCCGTCTCGAGGGCTGCCTCGGGTACGGCCTGCACCGCCATCTCGGTGTCGGGCCCGGCCGCCCCCGCGTCATCGGGGCCTGGCCCGCTCCGGGCGTTCACCGCCTCGCCGACGGTCCCGCTCCCCGTCTCCGCAGCGGCCCCGAGGTCCGCCCGGGGCCGCTCCCCCGTCTCTGCCTCCGCCACCGCCCGCAATGCCGTCAGCAACGGCGCCACCGCCGGCTCGTGGCGCAGTGGAAGGTCGTTGCCGTCGATGTCCAGGGGCACGCCGGCCGCGGTGAGAGCGCGGCGGACCGTGGGGATGGTGCGTGAGCCGGCGCGCACCAGGACGGCCATGTCGCCCCAGGGAACGCCGTCCTCCAGGTGGGCCCGGCGCAGGATGTCGGCGATGTTGTCCAGCTCGGTGCCGGACGTCGGGTACGTGTACACCTCGACGCGTCCCCCGTCCCGCTCCGGGGCGAGTTCGCGGTGGGCGCGCACCTTGTCGGCGGGGAGGCGGGTCAGCGGCATGCGCTGGGTCAGCAGCCGAGTGGCGGCCAGCACCGCGGCCCCGGATCGGCGCGAGGTCCGCAGCACCTCGACCGGCGCCGGGCGGCCGTCCGCGCGCGGGAAGGCGGTCGGGAAGTCGAGGATGCCGTTCACGTCCGCGCCGCGGAAGGCGTAGATCGACTGGTCGGGGTCGCCGAAGGCGACGAGGGTGCGCCCGCCGCCGGCGAGAGCCTGCAGCAGCCGTACCTGGGCGGGGTCGGTGTCCTGGTACTCGTCGACGTAGACCGCGTCGTACCGCGCGGCCAGCTGCGCGGCGACCTCGGGGCGGCGGGCGAGGAGCACCGCGCGGTGGACGAGTTCCGCGTAGTCGAGCACGCCCTGCAGGTCGAGCACGTCGAGGTACTCGGCGAGGAAGACGGCGGCGGCCCGCCAGTCAGGGCGGCCGATGCGCCGGGCGAAGGCACCGAGGGCGTCCGGGCCGAGGCCCAGTTCGCGGGTGCGGGCGAGGACCGCGCGGACCTCGTCGGCGAAGCCACGGGTGGTCAGGCAGGCGCGCAGTTCGTCGGGCCAGCGCACGTGGGTCAGGCCGAGCCGCTCCAGGTCGACCTGCCCGGCGAGCAGCTCGCGTACCGTCACGTCCTGCTCCGGGCCGGACAGCAGCCGCAGCGGCTCCACGAACAGCTCGCTGTCCTGGTGGGCGCGGACCAAGGCGTAACCGAAGGAGTGAAAGGTCGTCGCCCGGGGGGCACGCGCGGCACCCATGCGCAGTGCCATCCGATCGCGCAGCTCGACGGCCGCCTTGCGGCTGAAGGTCAGCACCAGGATCCGCTCGGGGTCGCCGCCCCGGGCGATCCGGTCCGCCACGGACTCGACGAGCGTGGTGGTCTTGCCGGTGCCCGGGCCCGCCAGGACGAGCAGCGGGCCGCTCCCGTGGTCAACCACGGCGCGTTGTGCGGCGTCCAGACTAGGGGGGTCCATTCGCGCCGGCGGGGTACGCACCAGTCGGTAAGCGCCACGGCTCCCCCGTCGCGCCTGGGGGTGCGACGGGTGTCTGGTGGAGGAGGAGCTCACGTGGTTCGCCGGTCCTGGTGGGTGTGCTGGTGGGCCGTCCGCGCCGCGGGCACGGCGGTGGCCGCGGGATGAGGGGGACGTGTGCGGCCGACGCTACGCCGACGGATGAGGCGGAAGCAGGGCTTCCTCTTCTTCCCTCGGACCTCTCTGATCTCTTGGGTCGCTCATGGCGCCTGTGTCCCCTGCCCCACGAACGTACGTCATGCCACGGTCGTGACCGAAACGCACCTTTTCCCTCATACGGATCACAGGTCACACGTCGGCCGGCCCAATGGCGGAAGCTGTCAGGTGTGACCCTGTGCGCGTTCGCCGCCGTCCCACCGCGCCCGCTTCAGGTCGAGGCGCGGCAGGTGGCCCTCCGCGGCCCTGCTCGCCTCCTTCAGGGGCGTGCCCTCCTCCCGGTAGCGGTCGAGCGCCTCCAGTTCTTGCCCGGCGAGCAGTGCCCCGTCCGCGCGGACGACACGCCACCACGGAACGCCTCCCCCGTAGAGGGACATCACCCGTCCGACCTGACGGGGTCCCCCCTCCTCCAGATACTCGGCGATGTCCCCGTACGTCATGACACGGCCCGGCGGAATCAGCTCGGTCACTTCGAGGACTCGCTCGGCGTACTCGGGCAGCGCGTCCGCGTACTCCGGGCGGGCCTCCTCCGGAAGGCTCTGCTCGCTCATCCGCCCCATCCTGCCCCACCCCACCGACAACGCGACGCGTTCCCGACGGTGCGCGTCCCTCGCCCGGAAGTGGCGCGTCGGGCAGACTGTGCGGCCCGCACGGGCACCCTGATGCCTGCCGAGGCCGACGCGGCATGCCACCATCGTGCGGGCGGTGACCAGTGATACGAGAGCAAGAAGAGGCGATGAAGCAGCAGGGTGTGCACCCCGAGGACGCCGAGGGCACCTCTGGCTCTGCGTCGCGCCCGGACACCGCGGACGGAGGCGGCGAGAAGACCGGCCGGCGGTCGGCCGCGGGTAGGACGGCGACGGCCGCCGACCCCGACGACGTCGCGCACATCGACGAGGTGGAGGGCGACGAACCACTGCTCCCCGCGCGCGTGCACCGTCCGTCCGACCTGATGCGGCTCCTGGTGGGCGTGCTCGCCGTCGTCGTACTGCTCGCCGTCGCCGCATTCGCGCACGGCACCACCTCGGGCCTCGAACAAGACATCAACAAGGGCACCGGGCAGGCACCGGACCTGCTGATCAAGATCGCTGGACTGGCCTCCAGTATCGCGATCCTCCTGGTGCCGGTCGCGTTCGCGATCGAGCGGCTGATCAAACGGGACGGGCTGCGGATCGCCGACGGCGTGCTGGCGGCGGTCCTCGCGCACGGGGTGACCCTCGCCACCGACCTGTGGGTCGCCAAGGCAGCCCCCGGATCCATTCAAGAGGCACTCACCCAGCCCTCGCCGGGCGACATCCACGCTCTCACCGATCCCGTGCACGGCTACTTGGCGCCGGTCATCGCGTACATGACGGCCGTCGGCATGTCCCGCAGACCCCGCTGGCGCGCGGTGTTGTGGATCGTGCTGCTCCTCGACGCGTTCTCGATGCTCGTCACCGGTTACACGACGCCGTTCTCGATCATTCTGACGGTCCTCATCGGCTGGACCGTGGCCTACGGAACGCTGTACGCGGTCGGCTCCCCCAACGTCCGCCCCACCGGGCGGACGCTGATGGCGGGGCTGCGGCACGTCGGCTTCCGCCCGGTGACCGCCGCCCGCGAGGAAGCGCCGTCGGACACCGCGGAGACCGGTGACCGCGGCCGCCGCTACTTCGTCACGCTGGAGGACGGCCGGCCGCTGGACGTGACGGTGGTGGACCGGGAGCAGCAGGCGCAGGGCTTCTTCTACCGCGCGTGGCGCAATCTGACGCTGCGCGGCTTCGCCACCCGCAGCAGCCTCCCGTCACTGCGGCAGGCCCTGGAGCAGGAGGCGCTGCTCGCCTACGCGGCGATCGGGGCCGGCGCCAACGCGCCCAAGCTGATCGCGACGTCCGAGCTGGGTCCCGACGCCGTGATGCTCGTCTACGAGCACACCGGCGGGCGCACTCTCGACTCGCTGTCGGACGAGGAGATCACCGACGACCTGCTGCGCGGCACCTGGGAGCAGGTGCGGGCCCTGCAGTCCCGGCGCATCGCGCACCGCAGGCTGGTGGGCGACGCGATCCTGGTGGATCGTTCCGGCACGGTGATCCTCACCGACCTGCGCATCGGCGAGATCGCCGCCGGAGACCTGCTGCTGCGCATGGACATCTCCCAGCTCCTGGTGACGCTCGGCCTTCGGGTGGGTGCCGAACGCGCGGTCGCCTCGGCGGTGGCCGTACTCGGCCCCGACGCCGTGGCGGACTGTCTGCCGATGCTCCAGCCCATCGCGCTCAGCCGCTCCACGCGCGCGACCCTGCGCAAACTGGCCCGGGAACGGGCCCAGCGCGAGCGGGAGGCGGTCCTGGAGTCGTCCCGGCAGGCCAAGCTGGCCCGTTCGGAGGCGGCCGCCGTCGACGACACGAGCGCCGCAACCGAGCATCCCGACAAGCCCGACAAGCCCGACAAGCCCGACAAGCCCGACAAGCCCGACAAGAAGGTCGTACGCGCCGAGCAGCGGGCGGAGAAACGGGCCGTCGACGAGGCGTTGGAGGAGGCGCGCGAGGAGGACCTGCTCACGCAGATCCGGCACGCGGTGCTGCGGATCAGGCCCCAGGCTCCCGTCGAGCCGGCCCGCCTGGAGCGGGTGCGACCGCGCACGCTGATCAGCTTCATCGCAGGTGCGATCGGTGCCTACTTCCTGCTGACGCAGCTCACCCACATCGAATTCGGGCCGCTGATCTCGAACGCCCAGTGGGGCTGGGTGGCCGCGGCGGTGCTGTTCTCGGCGGCGAGCTATATCGCGGCGGCGATGGCCCTGCTGGGCTTCGTACCCGAGAAAGTGCCGTTCCTGCGGACCGTGGCCGCGCAGGTCGCCGGGTCGTTCGTGAAGATCGTCGCCCCCGCGGCGGTCGGCGGCGTCGCCCTGAACACCCGCTTCCTGCAGCGCGCCGGCGTACGGCCCGGGCTCGCGGTGGCGAGTGTCGGCGCGTCGCAGCTGTTCGGGCTCGGCTGTCACATCCTGATGCTGCTGGCCTTCGGCTACCTGACCGGCACCGAGAAGACGCCGTCACTGTCGCCGTCCAGGACTGTCATCGCGGGTCTGCTGACGGTGGCGGTGCTCGTGCTCGTGGTGACGTCGGTGCCGTTCCTGCGCAAATTCGTCGTCACGCGCGTGCGGTCGCTTTTCGCCGGTGTCGTACCGCGCATGCTGGATGTCCTGCAGCGGCCGCAGAAGCTGGTCACCGGCATCGGCGGCATGCTGCTGCTCACCGCCTGCTTCGTGATGTGCCTGGACGCCTCGATCCGGGCCTTCGGCGACGAGACGACGTCGATCAGCCTGGCGAGCGTCGCGGTCGTCTTCCTCGCGGGCAACGCGCTGGGGTCCGCGGCGCCCACCCCGGGCGGTGTGGGCGCGGTGGAGGCGACGCTGACGGTCGGTCTGATCGCCGTCGGCCTGCCCAAGGAGGTCGCCGCCCCCGCGGTGCTGCTGTACCGGCTGCTCACGCTGTGGCTGCCGGTGCTGCCGGGCTGGCTGGTCTTCAACCACCTGACCCGGAAAGAGGCGCTGTAACGGCCTCGTACGCTGCGGAACGGCCTCAGACACTGAGGTGACCCGTCCGCATCGGCCCACACGCCTACGTCCCGGCCGCCCAGCCCGTACCTCATACGGCTCCTGTCCCGAGCGCACGGACCCGCGCGCCCGCACGATGGACGCATGCCGAACGCCTTCCGGCTGCGCGCCGCCGCCCTGACCGCCGCCACCGCCGCAGCCCTGACCGCTCTGCTCGCGGGGTGCAGCGACGACTCCGGAAGCGACTCCGGGGACGACGAGGACCTGACGGCCCAGAAGCTCGGCTGGAAGGACTGCCCGGCCCCCTCCGAGGCCGAGGGCGGCGGCGCCGCTCCCTCCCCGCTGCCGGACGGCACCGAGTGGCAGTGCGCCACCATGAAGGCGCCACTCGACTGGGACGACCCCAAGGGCGACACGATCGACCTGGCGCTGATCCGGGCGGAGGCCGGCGGTGAGGCCGACCGTCGGATCGGCTCACTCGTCTTCAACTTCGGTGGCCCGGGCGGATCGGGCGTCACCACGCTGCCCGCCTTCGGCCAGGACTACGCCAAACTGCGCACCCGCTACGACCTGGTCAGCTTCGACCCGCGCGGCGTCGGCCGCAGCGCCCCGGTGGAGTGTCTGGACGACAAGCAGCTCGACACCTACTTCCAGCAGGACGCCACCCCCGACGACGCGGCCGAGCGCACCGAGTTGCTGGACAGCACCGAGGACTTCAACGCGGCCTGCGACAAGAACTCGAAGAAGGTCCTGCCGCACGTGCGCACCACCGACGCGACCCGCGACATGGACCTGATGCGCCAGGTCCTCGGCGACGACAAGCTGCACTACTTCGGCATCTCGTACGGCACCGAACTCGGCGGCGTCTACGCCCACCTGTTCCCCAAGAAGGTCGGCCGCGCCGTTTTCGACGCGGTCGTCGACCCGACGCAGACCCCGGAACAAGGCTCGCTCGCGCAGGCGAAAGGCTTCCAGCTCGCACTCGACAACTTCGCCGAGAACTGCGTGTCGAAGGTCGAGGACTGCCCCGTCGGGAACAGCGCCCAGGACGTCAAGGACCGGATCGCCCGGCTACTGAAGGACCTCGACCGCAAACCGATCCCCGGCGTCTTCCCTCGCGAACTCACCCAGACCGCCGCGACCGGGGGCATCGCGCAGGCGCTGTACTCGAAGGACTTCTGGGAGTACCTGACCGACGGCCTGGAGCAGGCGTACGACGGTGACGGCAGGGTCCTCATGGTGCTGTCGGACGCGCTGAACGGGCGGAACGAGAACGGCGAATACAGCAATATCACCGCGGCCAACGTCGCCATCAACTGCGCCGACGACAAGCCGAGGTACGACCCCGCGTACGTGGAACGCAAGCTTCCCGAGTTCCGGGAGGCCTCCGCGCTGTTCGGCGACTATCTCGCCTGGTCCATGCTCAGCTGCACCGACTGGCCGGTGCCCGGTGCCGCCGACCACCCCGACGTGAGCGCGCCCGGAGCGCCGCCGATCCTGGTGATCGGCAACACCGGAGATCCGGCGACGCCCTACGAGGGCGCCGGGAAGATGGTGGACGCGCTGGGGAAGGGCGTGGGCGTGGAGCTGACCTACAAGGGCCAGGGGCACGGCGCCTACGACAGCAAGAACAAGTGCGTACAGGACGCGGTGCACGGCTATCTGCTGGACGGGAAGGTGCCGGCGGCCGGGACCGTCTGTTCCTGAGCCCTGACGACACCGAAGCATCAGCAAAGCAGCAGGTCATAGCGTTATCCACAGGGTCCAGCGAGCTCTGCGTGCTCCGCCTACCATGGCATGACCGCCATCCGCTGCACGGCGCGGACGGCTTGCGAGGGGGGAGAGCACATGGCGCGTCTCGTACGGTGGACGGCTCTGACGGTCGCCGCCGCCCTGCTGACGGCGGGCTGCAGCGGCGGCTCGTCCGGTGACGACCAGGATGACGGGGGGACAGAGGGGACGAGCAGCACACGGCCGTCCGCGGCCGCACCGTCCGGGGTGCCCGAGTCGCTGGCCTCCCAGACGCTCGACTGGGGCCGCTGCAAAGGCACCGCCGACTCCCCCGCGCCGGGCGGCGACTGGCAGTGCGCCACGCTCGAGGCGCCGCTGGACTGGGCCGAGCCGGACGGCGAGACGATCGACCTCGCGCTGATCCGGGCCAAAGCCACCGGCGACGAGCGCATCGGCTCCCTGCTGTTCAACTTCGGCGGCCCCGGCGGCTCCGGCGTCTCCATGATGCCGTCCTACGCCGACACCGTCTCCTCCCTGCACGAGCGGTACGACCTGGTGAGCTGGGATCCGCGCGGAGTGGCCGCCAGCGAGGGGATCCGCTGCCGCGGCGACGAGGCGATCGAGGACGCCGAGTCGGTGGACTCCACACCGGACACCGCGGCCGAGGAGCAGGCGTATCTGAAGGACGCCGCCGACTTCGGCAGGGGCTGCCAGAAGGCCGCCGGCAAGCTGATGGCACACGTCTCGACCACGGACACCGCCCGCGACATGGACCTGATGCGGCATGTGCTGGGCGACGAGAAGATGCACTACTTCGGAATCTCCTACGGCACCGAACTCGGTGGCGTCTACGCCCACCTGTTCCCGGGGCGCGTGGGGCGCGTGATCCTCGACGCGGTCGTGGACCCAGGCGCCGACACGATGGGCCACGCCGAGAACCAGGCCAGGGGCTTCCAGCGCGCCCTGGACGACTATCTGAAGTCCACCGGGCAGGACCCGAAGCAGGGTTCGCGGGAGATCGCCGACCTGCTGGAGCGTCTGGACGCGAAACCGCTGCCGACGTCGTCGCAGGGGCGGAAGCTCACGCAGACACTCGCCCTCACCGGAATCGTGCTGCCGCTCTACAGCAAGGACGGCTGGCCGGCCCTGACCAGCGCGCTCGCGGCGGCCGAGGAGGGCGACGGCTCGGAGCTGCTGGCGCTCGCCGACGGCTACAACGAGCGTGATCCCTCGGGGCGCTACGGCACGACGACCCACTCCCAACGAGTCATATCGTGCCTGGACGACAAGCAGCGGCCGACCATCGAGGAGACGAAGAAGCTGCTGCCGAGGTTCGAGAAGGTCTCACCCGTCTTCGGGGCCTTCCTCGGCTGGGACACGGCCGGGTGGTGCCACGACTGGCCGGTGGCCGGTCAGCACGAGACCCCGGAGGTGAGCGCGTCCGGCTCGGCTCCGATCCTGGTGGTCGGCAACACCGGCGACCCGGCCACGCCCTACGAGGGTGCCCGCAGGATGGCGGACGAGCTGGGCAAGGACGTCGGTGTGGTGCTCACCTGGAAGGGCGAGGGACACGGGGCGTACGGGAGCGGGAGCGACTGTGTCGACTCCGCGGTGGACGGCTACCTGTTGAAGGGGACGGTGCCGAAGGACGGCAAGGTCTGCTCATGACGGCGGCGGGGGCTTCGGGCACCTGCGGTGCGCGAAACCCCCGCCGTCCGGAGAGCGGGGTAGGGGCCCGGTCAGTAGACGGGCTTCGCCGGCTCGATCTGGTTGACCCAGCCGATCACGCCGCCGCCCACGTGCACGGCGTCCGAGAAGCCGGCGGACTTGAGGACCGCCAGGACTTCCGCACTACGGACACCCGTCTTGCAGTTCAAGACAATCTTCTTGTCCTGCGGGAGGCTCTCCAGGGCCGAGCCCATGAGGAACTCGTTCTTCGGGATCAGCCGGGCGCCCGGGATGGAGACGATCTCGAACTCGTTCGGCTCGCGGACGTCGATGAGTTCGATGTTCTCGCCGTCGTCGATCCACTCCTTGAGCTGCTTGGGAGTGATCGTGGAATCGGCGGCCGCCGCCTGGGCCTCCTCGGACACGACGCCGCAGAAGGCCTCGTAGTCGATGAGCTCGGTGACGGTCGGGTTCTCACCGCAGACCGCGCAGTCGGGGTCCTTGCGGACCTTGACCTGGCGGTACTGCATCTCCAGGGCGTCGTAGATCATCAGGCGGCCGACCAGCGGCTCGCCGATGCCCGCGAGGAGCTTGATGGCCTCGTTGGTCTGGATGGAGCCGATGGACGCGCACAGCACGCCCAGGACGCCGCCCTCGGCGCAGGAGGGGACCATGCCGGGGGGCGGGGGCTCCGGGTAGAGGCAGCGGTAGCAGGGGCCGTGCTCGGACCAGAAGACGGAGGCCTGGCCGTCGAAGCGGTAGATCGAGCCCCAGACGTAGGGCTTGTTCAGCAGCACGCAGGCGTCGTTGACCAGGTAGCGGGTCGCGAAGTTGTCCGTACCGTCGACGATCAGGTCGTACTGGTTGAAGATGTCCATCACGTTGTCGGCCTCGAGCCGCTCCTGGTGAAGGACCACGTCCACGTACGGGTTGATGCCCTTGATGGTGTCGCGGGCGGACTCGGCCTTGGACCGGCCGATGTCGGCCTGGCTGTGGATGACCTGCCGCTGCAGGTTCGACTCGTCGACCTCGTCGAACTCCACGATGCCGAGCGTGCCGACACCGGCCGCCGCCAGATACATCAGGGTCGGCGAGCCGAGGCCGCCCGCGCCCACGGCGAGCACCTTGGCGTTCTTCAGCCGCTTCTGCCCGTCCATCCCCACGTCGGGGATGATCAGGTGGCGGGAGTACCTGCGGACCTCGTCTACGGTGAGCTCGGGGGCCGGCTCGACCAGGGGTGGCAGCGACACGGGGACTCCGTTGGTCGGTCAGTAATTACGGTTGTTCTCCCGGTAACACTGCCACGGCCTTTTTCATTCCGAGACACCCGTCCCGACTCGCGAGACGATTTCGTCCCAGTAGCCGGGAATCGTCTCCCAGGGGTCGATCCGGCCGCCCCGGTCCGTGCGGTCGGTGAAGTAGATCGTCGCGGCGCCCTGCCAGCGGGCGATGCGCAGCGCCTCCTCCAGATGCCCGCGGGGGACTCCGTGCACGAAGTGGCAGAAGCACTCGGGCGGATAGTCGGCGCTCCACTCGGCCGCTTGGGACCAGCGGTAGTCGCTCCAGGCGCCCGAGAAGGTGACGAGTTGGTCGGCGTTCTCGGCATAGCCGGGGTAGGGGTGGGTGCCGTGGCCGAGGACGATGTGGGCATCGTCACGGATCACTCGGAGCGTGGTGACAGTGCGGCGGACCTCGGGGAGCGCGGCCCGTTCGGACGGGCAGCGGTCGAGGAGGAAGCCGTCGACCTGGTACCAGTCGAGGTGTCGGTGCGCGTCGGAGACCAGCGCGCCGAAGCTCCGGGCCCCGTACGCGGCGTCGAGGTGGCCGAGGACGCGGACGCCCGCGTTGCGCAGGCGGCCGACGGCGTCCAGGCAGCGTGGGTCGGGGTGCGCGCCGGGACCGTCGGCGACGTTGAGGACGACCCAGTGCAGGGGTGTGCCCGGGCAGGTGAGGCCGGACCACTCGCCGGGCGCGACGAGGGGGTGCGCCAGCCCCGGGACACCGAGGCCGGTGCGGACGTCGGTGCTCGCGGTGCCCGCTTTGGTGCTGGTCAGATACGGCATGCCGCCTCCATCCAGATGTCTGCGAGGGACTCTTCCAGGGCGATCCGGGGCCGCCAGCCGAGCCGGTCGCGTGCGGTGCGCACATCGGCCTGCTGCCAGCTGCCGCAGCCGTCCGGGTAGGGGTAGGCGACCGGGGCCGCGTGCTCTGTGTCGGCACGGTCGCCGCGGATCCCGAGGGGCTCCGGGCGGTGGTGACCGAGGGAGTCGGTGCGGTGGTGGCCGAGGGAGTCGACGCGGTGCCCCACGGTTTCGGTACGGGGGTGGCCGATGGTGGGCCGCAGTGCGCCGGGCGGTCCGTCGAGTTCGTGCAGGGCACCGCCGTATCCGGCCACGCGGGCGAGGGTGGCGGCGGCGTCGCGCAGGCGGACGGCGCGGCCGGAACCGATGTTGATGACGCCCTGGGCGGCGGACAGCGAGGCGGCGTGGACGGCACGGGCGACGTCGCGGACGTCGATGAAGTCACGCTGGGCGCCGAGGCCGCCGAGCCGGAGTTCACCGTCGCCGGACTGCATCGCGCGGCGCATGGCCTCGGCGAGGCGGCCCAGCGGGGAGCCGGCGGGGGTGCCGGGCCCGGCGGGCGAGAAGACACGCAGGACGACGGCGTCCAGGCCGGAGCCGAGGACCAGTTCGGTCGCGGCGAGTTTGCTGACGCCGTAGGGGCCGCCCGGGCGGGGCACGGCGTCCTCCGCGGTGGAGGAGCCGGGCTGGCTGGGGCCGTACTCCGCACTGCAGCCGACCTGCACCAGGCGGGCGCCACAGCTGCTGCGGCGCAGGGCCTCGCAGACGGTGGCGACGGCGACGGTGTTGTGCCGGGTGAGTTCGCGGGCGCCGCCCCGGGTGGCGCCGGCGCAGTTGACGACGACGCCGGGATGGACCGCGTCGAGGAAGCGGGTGAGGGCACCGGGGCTGCCGGTGGCGAGGTCGAAGCGGACGTCGGCGTCGTCGCCGCGGCCGAGGGCGGTGAGCTGGACGGCCGGGTCGGCGAGCAGACGGTCGGCGACGAAGCGGCCGATATAGCCGTTGGCTCCGATCAGCAGGACTCTCATCGGGCTGCTCCCGGTGCCGAGGCGTCGGGTCGGGAGGTGGTCATCTGGGGGCTCCTTCAGAGGGTGATGCGGACGTGTGGGGGGTTGTCCGGGGGCGCGCGGTCACCGCGGCTGCTCCATCGACGCGTGGGCCGAGGCCCTGGTCAGGCGGCGGGTCGCGTGCACCAGGAGGGTCAGCGCGCCGATGCCGCAGGCCGCCGTCGGAACGACGGCCGGGCCGCAGGCGGCGACCAGGGCCTCCACGGGGGCGGCGAGGAAACCGCAGCCGGGGAGGCGACCGGCGAAGAGCGTGGCCAGGGCCGCCGCCTCGACGGTGGCCGCGGCGGTGAGGACGAGGGTGGGGGCGTGTGTGCAGCCGTGCACGGTGAGCAGGCGAGCGAGCAGGAGCAGGGCGCCCAGGCTGAGTGCCTGGGGGTGGGCGGCGGGTTCCGCGAGGAGCGCGCCGGTCAGCGCGACCAGAGCCGTCAGGGCGCACATGAACAGGGCGACCGTGCCGAGCAGCAGGGGGCGTACGGAGGCGGAGAAGTCGGCCAGGCCGCGGCTGGCCGTCAGTTTGCGGCGGGCGCCCACGGCGAAGAGGTGGGCACTTCCGGCCGCGGGCGCGCAGGCCAGGGCGAGAGCCAGTACGGGGGCGACGGTGACGGGCCACGGGCCCTCGGCGGTGCCGTCGGGCAGGCCGTCCGGGCCGCCGGCGAGAGCGGCGCGGAGCAGTCCGTCGCCGAGGAGGGCGTAGCCGACGAGCCAGCAGGCCCAGGTGCCGGTGGTACGCGTCGCGGCCCTCAGCGGCCCCCGGCGCAGTGCCGCGCGGAGGGCGAGAGTGACCACGAGGGCGCCGACGACGGCCGCGATCAGGCGCGGTCGGCCGTCGGTGAGGCGCAGGCCGGCCACGGCGGCGGCGCACAGCGCGCCGGGCAGCAGTGCGAGGACGATCCAGACGGTGCGTACTCGGGGGGCCGGCGGGTTCGTGGGGCGCGGGGGCGTGTCGATGTCGCGCGGGACGCGGGCGTACATCTCCTCCGCGAGGGAGAAGACGTCCCGGTGGCGGAAGCGTGCGGCGGTCCGGTCGGTGACTCCGTGCGCCTCCAGGCCTGCCGCGATCTCCAGCGGGTCCACGGCACGCTCGCACAGGCCACGGTGACGGTGCATCAGAACCTTCACCGGGTCCACGGCGGCGCGGCGCGCAGCGGACGGCGACTCCCTGCCGACGGCTACCGCTCCGCCACCGCCAGCCGCTCCGCCACCGCCGGCCGCTCCGCCACCGCCGGCCGCTCCGCCGCGGGCGTCCGCTGTGCCGCGGGCACCCGCTGCTGTGCCGCCGGCGACCGCACCGCCACGGAGGACCGGGCCGCCCCCGGTAACGGCACTGCCCCCGGCGGTCGCTCCGCCGCCGTCGACCGCAGCGCCCCCGGCGACCGCACCACCCCCGGCAACCCCTCCGCCACGGACGACCGGGCCGCCCCCGGCAACCGCACTATCCCCGGCGCCCGCTGTGTCGCCGCCAACGCCCTCGCGCGAACGCCCGCCCGGGCCCGGAGAACCGCGCTCGCCCGAGCGCCGGTCCTCATTCGCCCACCGATCGGCACGCGCTTCCGCGTCAGGTGCGTCGGAAATATCAGGAATGCCAGGCGTCCCGTCGGTCAAGGACTCCCGCGAGCGGGAGTCCCAGGCGCCCGGGCTGCCCGGAGTGCTGGGGCGGTCGAGTTCGCCGAGGCCGCTCATCGGGCCCCCTCGGTCGCGGAGGCCGGGAACGTGGCCCGGACGGGGGCGTCCGTAGCCCAGCCGGGGCCACCCCGGGCCACGACACGGGCCGTGGGGCCGGTCCAGCGGCCGGGGACGTGGGCCTCGGCGGGAACGGCGAACGGCAGAGGTTCGCCGGTGTCGTCGAGGACGACGCGGCGGACCGGGGTACGCGAGAGGATCTCCAGGTAAATGCCGCGAAATGCCGCGATGTTCTGCTCGACGGTGAACAGTTCCAGTGCGCGGGCGCGCGCGGCGGCACCCAGTCGCTCACGGCGCTCGGGGTCGCGCAAAAGGGCGACGCACGCCTCGGCGAGCGCCCGCGGATTGCGCGGCGGCACGACGAGTCCGGTGCCGCCGATCGCCTCGACCACCGCGCCGACGTCCGTGGACACCGTCGCGCGACCACAGAACATGGCCTCGACCAGCCCGGACGGGAACCCCTCGACGACGCTGGAGAGGACCACCAGGGCGCCCGAGCCGTACGCGTCAGCGCGGGACGGCAGTTCCGGTCCACCGGTCTCCTCGAAGGACACCGGGTTGCGCCCGACGGCGTGCGGGCCGTCGGCCTCGTCGGGGAAGAGCTGCGCGGCCAGGCCCTTGCAGTGGGCGAGGTAGGCCGCGCCCTCGGGGCCGGTGGGGTTGCCGACGATCCGGAGCCGCGCCCGGGGCTCCGCCTTGCGGATCTCCGCGAAGGCGTGCAGCAGCGAGACCAGGTCCTTGGCGGGCTCGACGCGGCCGACCCAGACGAGGGTGTGCGGGTCGGCGCACTCCGGCGACTCCCCCGTCTCGGCGAAGGGAGTCGCGTCCATACCCGGGTGGACGATGCGGAGCTTGGCACGGTCGGCCCCGCAGCGCTCCTGCCAGCGGCGGGCGTGTGTGTTGCCGGGCGTGATCACGGCCGCACGCCGGTAGGTCTCGGCGGCCAGCCGGCCGTGGAAGGCGGCCAGCAGGGACCGTACCGCGGGCGGGGCGTCGGGGTCGGTGAGGTAGTGCGCCCGCAGCCGCACCCCGTACTCGGTCACCAGCAGGGGCACGTCGCAGAAGTGCCGGGCGAGCAGACCCGGAAGCGCCGCCGTGCCGCCGGAGGCCGCGTGGCACAGGTCCACCGCGCCGAGACCGTCGTCCTCGTACCAGTCGAGCGACAGGGGCCGCAGGGCGCGTTCGAGGCGCGCGGCGACGGCGAGCAGGTCGGGGACGCGCGCCTCACGTGCGGAGCGGTGGGCGCCGGGCGCGCGACAGG
Organism: Streptomyces sp. NPDC058812; assembly: GCF_042744565.1. Taxonomy (NCBI): domain Bacteria; kingdom Bacillati; phylum Actinomycetota; class Actinomycetes; order Kitasatosporales; family Streptomycetaceae; genus Streptomyces; species Streptomyces sp. NPDC058812. Next base: position 122,051 of record NZ_JBHYOB010000009.1, on the reverse strand, counting down.
CGCGTTCCAGGGCGCGTACGGCGGTCTCCGAGCGGAGGGCGGAGGGCAGCCCGCCCTTGTCGCGGGCGAGTTCGGCAAGGCCGTACAGCGCGTTGGCGAAACGGTCCGCCTCAAGGGCCGACTCCCCCTCCGATGCCCCTTCCGACGCCCTCTCCGAGTACCCGGAGGAGTCACCGGGGGCGGTCTGGCACAGGGCCGCGGCCAGTTCGCCGTAACACTCCGCGAAGCGCCGACGCGCGCGCCGCCCGTGGACCACCCCGTCGTCCTCGAGGTCCCACAGCGACGCGGTGCGCACCCGGCTGACCTGCGGCGGCAGCGGAACCCACCCCTCGGCCTCCTGGCGCTCGCCACGGCTGAGCGCGTAGACGTCGAACTCGTGCTGCTCGAGCCCACGCACGAGCCGATCGCACCAGAGCCCCGCCTCACCGCTCACATACGGATAGCCACCCTCCGTAAGCAGTCCGATGCGCACGCGCGCACCCCCGATCTCCCGTCTGGGGAGCCGTCGTTGGCCCGGCGGCTCGCAGCGGGACGAACGTATGCGGACAAGGCGGTGGTGGGGGGGGGGGGGGGGGGGGGGCCCGCCCCCCCGGGGGGGGGGGCGGGGGGTTGTGGGAGGGGGGGGCGGGGGGCGCCGCCAAAAATAAAAAGAGAAGCCCCCCCAATTGA
>NZ_JBHYOB010000009.1:0-121372 GCF_042744565.1 Streptomyces sp. NPDC058812 | reverse complement strand
GTCGGGTTGGGGGTGCGTTTGTGGGCCGGGGGGGGCGGCGGGGTTCTAATGTTGGTGGTCTGTGTGTTGTTGTTTGGTCGTTTTGGCCTCCCCACCACCAAAAGGGGTGAACGGGCGTGACTTTCCCGTGCGGGGCGCGTTCCGTCGCGCTAAGAGATCAGACAGTCACCGCAAGTGATGCGGCGGCCATGGCTCGCGATCAGCTGTTGGGGTAGGCCCAGGGGTTGGGACGGCAGTCGATTCCGTCGTGGTCGACGAACTTGGTCTGCTGCTGCATGACCGGTGCGAGTTCGCCGTCCTTGTCGCAGGTGACGTGGTTGAAGCCGATGCGGTGGCCGATCTCGTGGTTGATCAGCATCTGCCGGTACCCGTGGATGTCGTCGCCGTACGGCTCCGCGCCCTGCGCCCACCGGTAGGCGTTGATCATCACGCGCTCGGTGGCGGCCGAGTCGCAGGACACGTTGTCCTCGGTGGTGTCCAGGCCCGACTTGGCGCACCAGTCGGCGGTGGTGCCGGGGCTGGCCAGCGTGATCACGAAGTCGGGCTGCCCGGAGTGGATGCGCTCGAAGGAGCGGGCGCCGTTGTGGGCCCAGCTCCGGTCGTCGTTGAGCGTCTTGTGCACGGCCTCGGCGAAGAGTCCCCCGTCGAGGCCGAGTCCCTGCTCCACGTCCACGCGGTAGGTGTACTTCTGCCCCGTCCCCGGTCCCTTGTCGATGCCGGGGATCGCGTCGAACTTCCCCGAACCGTCGAGCTTGGCGCCGAGCGGGTACCTCTTCTCCATCTTGTGCTCGTACGTCAGCGGTGCCGCGGACTCGGGGGCGGAGGGCGTCGGCCGTCCGTCCGCCCGCGACGCGGAGTCGTTGACGTCGCGGGCCTGGTCGGTGGCGGACTGCGAGCGCGCGTCGTCGCCGTCCGCCCCGTCGGCGACCTGGCCGGCCACGACGACCGCCAGCACGGTGGTGACGGCGGCCGCGGCGATGCCGGTGAACGTCCTGCCCTTACCGCCCTTGCCCGGTACGGGTTCACCCGTGGGTGGCGCGTCGTCGGCGCCCGTGACGCCGCCGTCCCCGCCCTCGGCGCTCCAGTCGGTGACGGAGGCGTACGGGTCGGCGGGCTGCGCGGAGACGGGGGTGGGGCGCGAGGGGCGGGGCACGAAGACGTCGTCGTCCCCACCGAAGGCGTCCAGGTACTCCTGCCGCGGTCCCCCCGGAGGCGCCTGCCGCTGCCGCGGGAAGGGCTGGCCGGACTGCCTCGCGGACCGGCCGGGCGGCCCGGGGTACCCGGGACGCGAGGGGGGCGCAGAGTGCGAGGGGTGCGAGGAGGCGCCGGTGGGCGGTCCCGTCGGCGCACCGGGCCCGGCACCGGCCCGTCCGTTCACGTCGCCCCAGCCACCGCCGGGTTCACGCTGCTCGGGATGGCCGCCACGGACCGGCGGCACATCACGCGCCGGGGCACCGTCCGGGACCCCGGGAACACCACGCGCGGGCGTGCCGTCCGCCACCCGCGGAAAACCGTGCGCCGGCGTGCCGTCCCCCACCCCGGGGAACCCATGCGCCGGCGTGCCGTCCCCCACCCCGGGGAGCCCATGCGCCGGCGTGCCGTCCGAAACCACCGGAAATCCACGTGCGGGCGTCCCGCCGGAAACCGAAGGGAACCCGCGCGCAGGCGTCCCATCGGAAACCGACGGAAATCCACGCGCCGACGTCCCATCGGAAACCGAAGAAAATCCACGCGCCGGCGTCCCATCCGACCCCACCGGGAACCCACGCACCGGCGTCCCAGCCGAAACCGACGGAAACCCGTGCGCCGGCGTCCCGTCCGGAAGCCGTGGGCCCGGACCCGCGTGCCCCCGGGGGGCAGGGACACCCTGGCCCCCGCTCCCGCCCTGGGTACTCCCCGATGCCGGTGCCCCGCGGGGCGCCGCGCCGGGTGTTCCGTTCGTCGGCGGCGTCTGCTCCTCTGCCGAAGGACCGGGCGCCCGGCGGCGGCCCAGCAGGCCGGGCCGGCCCTCGCGTGCTGCGGCGGTGCCCTCGGCGTCGGCCCTGGGGGCGGGTCCGCGGCGGCTGTGGCGTCCCACTTCGCGCCTCAGCCTCCTGTGGTCTGGTTGGCGGGCTCGTCGTCGACGGCCGCGTCGATCCTCTCGCCGACCGCCGATTCCCCGGTGTCCGCGAGGAGTTCGCGGAACGCCGTGGCCACGGTCTCCGGATATTCCATCATCGCCACGTGTCCCGCGTCCGGCAGGGTCAGCAGCCGGGAGTCACGGAAGGCGCGGGCAGCCCGCTGTGCCATGCGGTAGCCGACGAGTTGGTCCCGTCCACCGTAGACCAGCAGCGTCGGTGCGAGAACCCGTTCGGCCTGTCGCCACAGCCCCTGCTGGCCGCCCACCGTGTACGCGTTGACTATCCCGCGGGCGGAACGCGCCATCGCGTCCCAGAAGTACGGCAGCTCCAGTCGCCGCTCCATCTCCTCCACCGCGTTGCGGAAACCTTCCGGCGACACTCGTCCCGGGTCTCCGTAGCAGAGCGCCGTCACGCCGCGGACCCGCTGCTCCGCGGTCCACTCGCGGGTGAGCCGGGTGAACAGCGAGACCACCCCCGGCAACGCCAGCAGCCCCGTCGGCACGGCGCTGCGCTGCACGCGTATCTCCGGCAGCGCGGGCGACACGAGGGTCAGCGTCCGCACCAGGTCGGGCCGCACCGCGGCGACGCGGGTGACGACGGCGCCGCCGAGCGAGTTGCCGAAGAGGTGCACGGGGCCGCGCCCGGCCGCGTCGAGGTGGCGCACGACCGCGCGCGCGTGGCCCGTGATCGAGTAGTCACCGTCGTCCGGTGGCGGGGAGTCGCCGAAGCCCGGCAGGTCGAGGGCCTCGCTGTCGACGACGCCGTCCAGCAGCTGCATCAGCGCCGACCAGTTCTGCGAGGAACCGCTGAGGCCGTGGACGTAGAGCGCGGGCGGCAGGCCCTCGCGGGCCGGTGGTCTCGAGCGCACCGTCAAGGTGATACCGGGCAGGTGGACCGACCTGAGCCGCTCGCCGGCCGCGACCTTGACGGCTGCGACCTTCGGCAGCACGTTGGCGGGCGGCACGGACGGCGGCTCGATCGAAGGCATGCGGCAATGTTACGAGACGATCACGCAGTGGTTCATGTGTTCGCCATCACAAGCACGGGTGCGACGGCGCGGCATCCGGGTACTGATGCCGACAGCGCACGGAACGGGCGCGGACGTTGGCGACGCATGGCGTCCGGATCGGGTGTCTCCTAGGCTCGTGGAGTGGGCACCCGCGTGTGGCCCCTGCATCTTCAGGGACGTTCGTAGGAAGGGAGCCCAGCATGACCGTCGACCCGACCGACCCCGAGACCTTCGACGACGAGTCACAGGAAGCGGAGGAATTCGACGTCGAGGCGCCGGACGCCGACGCCGCCGAGCAGCAGGCGGACATCGCTCCGGAGCGCGACGACCCGTTGACCGGCGTCGATCCGGACCGCGCCAACGAGGCCGACCTGGCGGAACAGGCCCGGGTCGTCTCCCACGACGAGGACGACTACCGCTGAGACGCGGCCGCGGGCAACCGAAGACGCGGCACCGGAAGCGGCGGAGAGGCCTGCCGAACAGGAAGGAGGCCGATTCCTGCCCGGCCTGAACGCTTTTGAAACCTGTTGTGCGGCTATCGCCGCCGTCCGGTCCGTGAAATTCTGCGCTCGCACCGCACACACCACGGTTACCGAAAAGTACGATGGCGACGCGGCGCACACCGCACGAGGACGACTTTGGGAGGCGGCGTGACAGCCATCGAGCAGACAGAGGCGGTACGCCCGCGGGGCACACGCCTTCCCCGCCGAGCCCGACGCAACCAGCTGCTGGGCGCCGCACAGGAAGTGTTCGTGGCCCAGGGCTACCACGCGGCCGCGATGGACGACATCGCCGAACGCGCCGGCGTCAGCAAGCCGGTGCTCTACCAGCACTTCCCGGGCAAGCTCGACCTCTACCTCGCCCTGCTGGACCAGCACTGCGAGTCCCTGATCCAGTCCGTACGGAGCGCGCTCGCCTCGACCACCGACAACAAGCAGCGCGTCCGGGCGACGATGGACGCCTACTTCGCGTACGTCGAGGACGACGGCGGCGCCTTCCGCCTGGTCTTCGAGTCGGACCTGACCAACGAGCCCGCCGTGCGCGAGCGCGTCGACAAGGTCACGAACGAGTGCGCCGAGGCGATCTGCGACGTCATCGCGGAGGACACCGGCCTCTCGCGCGCCGAGTCGATGCTGCTGGCCTCCGGTCTGGGCGGTCTCGCCCAGGTGGTGGCCCGCTCCTGGCTGCACAGCGACCGCAGCGTGCCGCGCGACCAGGCGGTCCAGTTGCTGACCTCGCTGGCCTGGCGGGGCATCGCCGGCTTCCCGCTGCACGGCACCGAGCAGCACTGACCGTCACAGCGTGGCGGGCGGCGGCGGGCGTACGGCGATGCCGTTCCCGTCGGCTGTTCGCTCCTGGCGTTCTCCGACGCAGCGTGTACGTCCCCTCACCGGGCTAATGTGTCCTGGGTACGGCGCGGAAGATCGCGCACTTCACTGACCGTCGGAGGGACATAGCCGTGGAGGTCAAGATCGGCGTGCAGCACGCGCCCCGCGAGATCGTTCTGGAGAGCGGTCAGAGTGCCGAGGAGGTCGAGCGTGTGGTGGCCGAGGCACTCGCCGGCAAGTCGGCGCTGCTGAGCCTCGTGGACGAACACGGCCGCAAGGTCCTGGTGCCGGCCGACCGTCTGGCCTACGTCGAGATCGGCGAGCAGGCCCCTCGCAAGGTGGGCTTCGGCGCCCTGTAGTCGGCGGACGCGGAACGACGCACGCAGAACCGGGAGGGGCCCGGCGGTGAGTCACCGCCGGGCCCCTCCCGGTTCTGCCGTCGTCTCCTCCCGTCACCTCGTTCACGGACGGAGCACAGTTCACCCACAGGAGGAGGGTTGTATTCCGCAGGTCAGGGGTAAGACGGCTGTGACCGTTTCGGGCAGGCCGGCTGCGTGGGAGGGACCCCGACATGCTCTTGGAAGCGCTCAGCGCCGCGATCCTCGGCCTCGCCCTGGCATGGGCCGCCGCCCACCGTCTGCCCCACCGCCTGCCGGCCCGCGTCCTGGTCCTGCCGACGGGGGTCGCCGGGGCCCTCTTCGGGGCCTTCGTCACGCACACCGCGCTCGGCGCCGGCGGCCTCCTGCTGGTTCTCCTGGGCTCAGCGACCCTCTCCGCGGCCTCGCTGTCGCTGCTGCTGCGCCCCGCGGGCAGACTCCGCCGCCGATCGGCGACCGCCTGACAGGCCGTCGCCGTACCGGGTCGCGCCCGCGCTGACAGCGGCCAGACCGGTCAGGCGGTCAGGCGGCCAGACCCAGCGCCGCCATCCGCTTGGTGTGCGCCTCGGTGATCCGGGAGAACATCCTGCCGACCTCGGCGAGGTCGAAGCCGTCCGCGACACCGCCGACCAGCATCGTCGACAGCGCGTCCCGGTCGGCCACCACCCGCTGGGACTGCGAGAGGGCCTCTCCCATCAGCCGCCGTGCCCACAGCGCGAGCCGCCCGCCCACACGCGGGTCCGCGTCGATCGCCGCGCGCACCTTCTCCACGGCGAACCCCGCGTGCCCGGTGTCGTCGAGCACCGCCAGCACCAGCTCGCGGGTGTCGGAGTCGAGGCGGGCCGCGACCTCGCGGTAGAAGTCACTGGCGATGGAGTCGCCGACGTAGGCCTTGACGAGCCCCTCCAGCCAGTCGGACGGATCCGTCTGCTTGTGGAAGCCGTCGTACGCGGCCACGAACGGCTCCATCGCCTCCGTCGGCTCCTCGCCGATCTCGGCGAGCCGGTCCCGCAGCCGCTCGAAGTGGTGGAACTCCGCCGACGCCATCTTCGCCAGCTCAGCCTTGTCCGCGAGCGTGGGCGCCAGCTTGGCGTCCTCCGCGAGCCGCTCGAACGCCGCCAGCTCTCCGTACGCGAGTGCGCCGAGCAGGTCCACGACCGCGGCTCGGTACTGCGGGTCGGCGGCCGCCGTCGTCCAGTCCTGGGCGGCGACTCCGGTGGTTTCGGTGACTCCGGTGGCTCCGGTGGTTTCGGCGGGGGCGTCAGCGGCGTTGCCAGGCTTGTCAGAGCTCGTCATGCAGCGCACAATAGCCCGCCCGTGGCCTGCGAGAAGGCCCCCGGTCGGCCCCGGTCAGTCAGTGTGACGACGACTACGTGACCAAATCGGCCATCGCGTGTGCGCGAATCCAGGGTATGGTGGTAATGCGCCTGCCGAGTATGTGACGTACGGGTACGTAACATCGTCGTCGGGCCGCACGCATGAGGATGCCCGGTCGGTGGCCCGATCGGCTCCGACCCGACAGCCCTCCCTGCTGTACGCCGCAGTGCGTACGGAATCCGGAGGGGGACCCTCAGTGGTACGAGCGCTGGAGCGTCGACAGAGGTCCCGTGTCCTACGGCTCATTCCGTAAGGCAGCCGACGTCCCCGACACGGTCCGGCACGACCCGCGCGCTCGCCTCGCACCACGTACACAGAAGAGGCAGCACCCTGACTACGACGTTCCGATCCCTCGGGATCCTCCCCGAGACCGCCGAAGCCCTTGAGGCCGTCGGCATCATGACTCCCTTCCCCATCCAGGAGATGACGCTCCCCGTGGCCCTGTCGGGCAAGGACGTCATCGGACAGGCCAAGACCGGCACCGGCAAGACGCTGGGCTTCGGCCTCCCGCTCCTCGAGCGCGTGACCGTCCCCGCCGACGTCGAGGCGGGCCGCGCCGCGCCCGAGGCCCTGACCGACGCCCCGCAGGCCCTCATCGTCGTCCCGACGCGCGAGCTGTGCCAGCAGGTCACCAACGACCTCCTGACCGCCGGCAAGGTCCGCAACGTGCGCGTCCTGGCGATCTACGGCGGCCGGGCCTACGAGCCCCAGGTCGAGGCCCTGAAGAAGGGCGTCGACGTGATCGTCGGCACCCCGGGCCGCCTGCTGGACCTGGCGGGCCAGAAGAAGCTGAGCCTCAAGCACGTCAAGTGCCTGGTCCTGGACGAGGCCGACGAGATGCTCGACCTGGGCTTCCTGCCCGACGTCGAGAAGATCATCAACATGTTGCCGGTCCGGCGCCAGACCATGCTGTTCTCGGCCACCATGCCGGGCGCGGTCATCGGACTGGCCCGCCGCTACATGTCGCAGCCCACGCACATCTCCGCCACCTCGCCGGACGACGCGGGCGCCACGGTCGCCAACACGAAGCAGTTCATCTACCGCGCGCACAACATGGACAAGCCCGAGATGGTGTCGCGCATACTGCAGGCCGACGGCCGGGGACTGGCCATGGTCTTCTGCCGCACCAAGCGCACGGCGGCCGACCTGGCCGACCAGCTCAAGCAGCGCGGCTTCGCCTCCGGCGCGGTCCACGGCGACCTCGGCCAGGGCGCTCGCGAGCAGGCCCTGCGCGCCTTCCGCAACGGCAAGGTGGACGTGCTCGTCTGCACCGACGTCGCCGCCCGCGGCATCGACGTCGAGGGCGTGACGCACGTCATCAACTACCAGTCGCCGGAAGAGGAGAAGACGTACCTGCACCGCATCGGCCGCACCGGCCGCGCGGGCGCGAAGGGTACGGCGATCACGCTGGTCGACTGGGATGACATCCCGCGCTGGCAGCTGATCAACAAGGCGCTGGACCTGGGCTTCAGCGACCCGCCGGAGACGTACTCCACCTCCCCGCACCTGTACTCCGACCTCGGCATCCCCGAGGGCACCAAGGGCGTCCTGCCGCGCTCGGAGCGCACGCGCGCCGGCCTCGACGCGGAGGAGATGGAGGACCTGGGCGAGCCGGGCGGCCGCGGTGGCCGCGCGCGCGGCGACCGAGGTGACCGGAGCGGGCGCGGTGGCCGTGGTGACCGGGACGAGTCCCGTTCCGCCGACCGCGAGCGTTCGTCCCGTACGACGCCGCGTCGCCGGCGCCGGATGCGCGGCGGTGCTCCGGTGGACGCGGACGCCTCCGCGACCACCGCACCCGAGGCCGTGACCGGCGGTGCGGACAGCGCCGCCGACGTGGACACGGACGCCGCTCCCCGCACGCTGCGCCGTCGGCGCCGTACGCGCAGTGGAGAGTCGCGCCGACCGGTGACGTCCGCGACGACCGACGCCCCTGCCGCGCGGGTCACGGAGGGCACCGCGCTCTCGACCCCCGAGGTCACGGAGGTCACGGAGGTTGTGGAAACCCCCGAGGCCCCGGCGAAGTCGCGTCGCCGCCGCACCCGCAAGTCGGCCGAGACGCCGGCCGCTCCGCTGGAGACCACCCCGGTGGTCGAGCCGACGGTCGCCGACGTCCCGGTGATGGAGGCCCCGGTGACCGAGGCTCCCGTGGCGAAGCCGCGCCGCCGCACCCGTAAGGCCACGGCCGCCGAGACGGCGGTCGACACGGCCGAGGGAGCGGCCGAGCCCGCGTCCGAACCGACGGAGACGAAGCCGCGCCGCACCCGCAAGTCGGCCGCCGCGGCATCGCCCGCGACGGACACCGCGGGCACCGCGGATGCCAAGCCCCGCCGCACCCGCAAGGCCGCGGCCGCGGAGCCCACGGAGGTCACCGAGGCCGCCCAGGCGCCGGAGGCCGCCGAGGCCAAGCCGCGCCGTGCCCGGAAGACGGCCGCCGCCAAGGCCGAGGCCGCCGTCGACACCGCCGAAGGCACGGAGACCAAGCCGCGCCGCCGCACCCGCAAGGCCGCCGACCCCGTCGCGGCCACCGAGGCCGCCGCCGAGATCCCGGCCCAGACGGCACAGGAGCCGGAAGCGGCCGAGGCCAAGCCCCGGCGCACCCGGAAGACGGCCGCCACCAAGGCGGAAGCCGCCGTCGACACCGCCGAGGCCACGGAGACCAAGCCGCGCCGCCGCACCCGCAAGGCCGCGGAGGCCACCGAAACGGCCGCGCAGACGCCAGAGGCCGCCGAGGCCAAGCCCCGGCGCACCCGGAAGACGGCCGCCGCCAAGGCCGAGGCCGCCGTCGACACCGCCGAAGGCACGGAGACCAAGCCGCGCCGCCGCACCCGCAAGGCCGCCGACCCCGTCGCGGCCACCGAGGCCGCCGCCGAGATCCCGGCCCAGGCCTCGCAGGAGCCGGAGGCGGCACCGCGCCGTCGGACCCGTAAGGCGGCTGCCGTGGAGGCGCCCGCCGAGGCCACCGACACGGCCGAGGCGAAGCCGAAGGCTCGCCGCACCCGCAAGGCGGCCGCGGCCGCCACGCGGCCCGCGGAGTCCAGCGAAAGCTGATCAACGCCGCTCACCCGACCGCCGGCCCGGTCCCGCCACCCACGCGGGACCGGGCCGACGGCATTCCCACCCACGGCCGCCGCCCATCCCCCGGCCCAGCGCCTCACGCCACCGCCACCGCCACACCCGCCGTCGGCCCATCTCCGCCGTACGCCCGCAGCCGACCACGCAGCAAACCTCCGCAGCCCGGCGGACACCCCGGTCACCGCCCAAGCCTCGACCCCACCACCCCTCCACGCCCGGCCACCTCCCGCCCGCCGCGCCCGCCGCGCCCGCCGCGCCACCCAGCCCCAGGGGCCCCGGCAGCCCAGCCGCCCTCGCCCTCACCCCCACCGCCCGATAGCCTCTGCCCGTGAGCAGTAACGCCGCCTTCACCCCGCCCTCCGGCGCCCGCGCGTACCGGCTGCGTACCGCGCGTGGTGAGTTCGCCGTCGTCGACTCGCCCGTGGCCGGCGGGGTCGAGGCGAAGGGGACGGTGCTGATGCTGCCCGGGTTCACGGGGAGCAAGGAGGACTTCACGCTGTTGCACGAGCCGCTCGGGGCGCGCGGATACCGCACGGTCGCCGTGGACGGGCGGGGCCAGTACGAGTCCGACGGGCCGGAGCACGACGAAGCCGGCTACGCGCAGGCCGAGCTGGCCCGGGACGTACTCGCGCAGGTCGCCGCTCTCGGGACGCGTGCGCATCTCCTCGGGCACTCCCTCGGTGGTCAGATCGCACGGGCCGCCGTGCTGCTCGACCACGCCCCCTTCGTCTCCCTCACGCTGATGTCCTCGGGCCCGGCGCGGATCTCCGTCTCCCAGCAGCAGCGCGTGAAGCTCCTTCGGGACGCGCTCGACACCATGACGATGGCCGAGGTCTGGGAGGTGATCCAGGCGATGGGGCCGCCCGAGGAGGTCGGCGCCCCGGCACCCGCGCACGGCCCGGACGAACCGGAACGGCTGCGCGGCCGCTGGCTGGGCACCAGGCCCGCTCAGCTCCTCGCCACGGGGCGGCAACTGTGCACGGAGCCGGACCGAGTCGGCGAGCTCGCCGCCGTGCCGCTGCCGTTCCACGTGCTGTCGGGCGCCTACGACGACACCTGGCCCGTACCCCTTCTGGACGAGATGGCCGTACGGCTGGACGCGCGCCGGACCGTGATCGCCGGTGCCGAGCACTCCCCCAACACCGACCAGCCCGAGCCGACCGCACGCGCCCTCGCCGACTTCTGGGACGGCGTCCCCACCCAGCGACGGCTGGACCGCTAGTACCGCGCTCAGTACCGCGCGCTCAGTACTGCGCCCGCAAGTGCTCCCAGAAGCCGTCCCGCAGCGCCCTGCGCAGGTCGGCCTGGCCGCGGAGCGAGTACTGGAGCAGCCCCTCGGCCTCCACCAGCAGGTCCTGGTCCACCGAGCCGGGGAGGTAGGGGTGGCCGGGGAGCAGTTCCACCAGCGACTCGCGGCCACGTGCCGCCAACCACTTCGCCGCGATCTGCGCGCCCACGAAGCGGACGTCCTCGCGGGCCGGCCGGGCCGCGCCCGTCGCCTCGAAGGCGTGGGCCGTGCGCCGGGAGACGTACGGCTTGAAGAAGTCCAGGTCGAAGGTGCGCTGGCTGTCGACCTCCCAGAGCAGCGGGTCGGCTTGGTTGCGGCCCTCGGGCGCCTCGATGCCCCACAGGTGGACGCGGGCGCCGTACCCCTGGGCGGCCTCGACCGCCGAGACCAGGTCCTCGTCGCCGCCGAGCAGGGCCGCGTCGCTGATGGCGCGGTGCCGGGCGAGGGACTCCAGGTCGGAGCGGATGAGGGAGTCGACGCCCTTCTGCTGGTTGTTGGCGTTGAGGTTGCCCAGGCGGACCTTCACGTCGGGCAGCTCGGCGATGGACTGCTGCTCCGCGGTGTGGATGCGGCGCCGGGCGCCGTCGTACCAGTAGACCCGCAGCAGCCGGCTGTCCGCGAAGATGGTGCGCGCCTTGTCGATGAGCGCCTCGATCAGTCCCTCGGCGTCCAGGTCGAAGGCGCGGCGGTCCTCGGTCCCGGCCACCAGGCGCCCCGCAGCCGCGTAGAGGTACCCGGCGTCGACGAAGATCGCGTGCGTCGAGGGTGTCTTGGCCACCTCGGCGAGCATGCGCAGCAGCAGCTCGTTGGTGCGATCGATGCGGGCGTTCAGGGACGCGAGGTCGTCGTTCATCGCCTCCATTGTCCCGGCGGTCACGCTGCGAACACAACCGGTCCCGGTCAGTCTTGTACCGGTCACCTGACGGGCCGGGGACAAGCGACTTACCAGTCAGTAGTTAGCAGTTCGAAAAATTTCTTTAGCGTAGGGAATGTTTGCACCACGCAGCCCGTTGACTAACTACGTAAGCCTGGGCACCGACGACCCAGGAGCCACACCAGTAGTTCTCCTCAGGAGGATGACCAGAACAAGGGAGAGGCCATGCGCTTTGAAGTCATGCGACTCGACGACGTCGACGGAACCCCCGTGGACACGACCGTCGTGGACGCCGCCTCCGTGAATCGCATCGTTCAGCAAGCCGCCGCCATCGGGCAGCGCCTGTGGATCCGCCCCGCCGACACCTCGGCCTTGTAACGCGGACCCCGCACACACATCCAGGGCCCCCGCACGGAACTCCGTGCGGGGGCCCGGTGCGTGCCGACTACCGGCCCCCGGCCGGTTACCGGCCCCCGCCGGCCCGGCCGCCGCACGCTCACGCGCCCTGGATCACCTGCGTGACACCGTTGATGATCTGCTGCACCGCGATCGCGGAGAGCATCATGCCGGCGAGGCGGGTCACCAGGACCACGCCGCCGTCCTTGATGACCCGGATGATCAGCAGCGAGTACCGCATCACCAGCCACAGCACCACGTGGATCGCGAGGATCGCCGCCCACACCGACACCTGCGTGGTCGCGCTGTCGGCCTTCTGCACGGCCAGGATGACCGACACGATCGCACCGGGCCCGGCGAGCAGCGGCATGCCCAGTGGTACGAGCGCGACGTTGACGTCCTTGGTCTGCTTCGGCTCGTCGGTCTTGCCGGTGAGCAGGTCCAGCGCGATCAGCAGGAGCAGCAGCCCGCCCGCGATCATCAGGGCGGGCACGGACACGTGCAGGTAGTCCAGGATCTGGTGCCCGAGCAGACCGAACACGGTGATCACACCACCGGCGACGCAGACGGCCTGGAAGGCCATCCGCCTCTGCACCTTGGCGGGCCGGCCGGAGGTCAGCGCGAGGAAGATCGGGGTGATCCCGGGGGGATCCATGATGACGAAAAGGGTCAGGAAGAGGGAGCCGAAGACGGCGACGTCGAACATGGGTGAGCTATTTGCCTTGCGGGAGAGGGAAGGGGTGGGCGTGCGGGAGGGGGTTCAGACCCCGCTCAGACTCCGCCGGCCCCGGGCACGGGGAACGCCCCGAAAGCCCGCCGCGTGATCTCCCCGTACACCTCGGGGTCCGTCGTGTACTCACCGAGCACGCAGGTCTTCCGGCTGCCGTGGTAGTCGCTGGAGCCGGTCACCAGGAGTCCCAGTTCCCTCGCCGTCCCGCGCAGCCGCGTCCTCGTGTCCGCGTCGTGGTCCATGTGGTCGACCTCGATGCCGTCGAGGCCGGCGGCGGCCAGCTCGGCGATCGTGGTCTCCGGCACCGTACGGCCCCGCTTGGCGGCGGCCGGGTGCGCGAACACGGCGACCCCGCCCGCGCCCTTGATCAGGCGGAGCGCCTCGAAGGGGTCGGTCTCGTGCTTCTCCACGAAGGCCCGGCCGCCGTCGGCCAGCCAGTCCTGGGTGAAGGCGTCACCCACGGTCGGCACGACGCCGAGTTCGACGAGGGCGGTGGCCACGTGCGGCCGCCCGACCGAACCGTCGCCGGCGATGCGCGCGACCTGCTCCCAGGTGACGGGCACGCCCAGCGCGTTGAGCTTGGCGACCATGCCCTTGGCCCGCGGCACCCGGTCGTCCCGGACCAGCTCGCGCTCGGCGAGCAGGGCGGGCTCCTCCGGGTCGAAGAGGTAGGCCAGCATGTGCATGCTGACGCCGTCGACTCGGCAGGAGAGTTCGGCGCCGGTGACGAGCGTGAGCCCTTCGGGGAGCGCGGCGACGGCCTCGGCGTGGCCGCGGGTGGTGTCGTGATCGGTCAGCGCGATGACGTCCAGCCCGGTCGCGGCGGCCTTGCGCACCAGCTGGGCCGGGGTGTCCGTGCCGTCGGACGCGGTGGAGTGGGTGTGCAGATCGATGCGCACGACGCTGACTCCAAGCGGTGACGGAACGGAAGGGGACGCTCAAGGATAACCGGAACTCCACCCGCCACTGTCACACCCGCAGCGGCCCTGCGCCCCCTACGCTCCCCACGCCCACCACCGGCACCCGGCGCCCACCCGGCCCCGGGCACCTACGGCTGGATCAACCGCGGCGACAGCGCCCCGCACGGCACCAGGTCCACCTCGGCACCCGCGTCCCTCAGATCGGTCAGCACCAGCTCCTCGTACATGAGCAGCCCCGAACGCTCGGGCCACACGACGGCCCACAGCCACATCCCGAGTGCCTCCCCGGCGAAGACGGCGCGGTCGGCCGGGGCGCCGGAGACATGCCAGAGGGGGGTCGGACGGCCGACGGCCAGGACCTTCGCCTGGGGCGGCTTCTCGACGTTCATGTACGGGCCCGGGTCCGGGGCGTCGATGCCCGCGTACCGCGCGCCGAGACCGACGCCGAGTTCCTCGGCGACCAGGATCAGCTCACCGATGCCGCCGAGGGGGCCGGGACCGGAGCAGGCCACGGCGGTCGCCCGGCCGCCGCTGCGGTCGTCGCCCGCACAGGCCACGCCGGTGAACAGCCAGCCGACCGGCAGCGGCCACGGCATCCACACCGGTACCTGCGTGCGGTGCACCACGGCGCCGAGCGCCTCGACGCTGGGCGGAAGCACGGGCTGCAGCGGGTGCACGGTGCCATGCAGGTCGCACTGCCAGGAATCGGCGAAGAGACCGGGAGCCCTGACCCGGCCACCACACTTCGGGCAACTGGGTTCGCCCCTCATAGAGCCCCACGGTCCTACCCTCGCTCCCCCACGTCAAGGACGATCACCCATCCGGGCGGAACGGCTGACCAGCGGGAACTAGATGTAGCTTGCATTAATTAGCTACGCTAACTTACTGTATGCATACACCAACCACCTCGACCCGTCCGAACCCTCTGACTGATCCCCTCTCCCGTCGGCATTGGAGCAAGCATGGACCCCTTCGACGCGGGTGCGGGCGGCATCCTGCGACAGCCCAAGGCCGTGTGGGCGACCGCCGGTGCGTCCGTCGTGGCCTTCATGGGCATCGGGCTCGTCGACCCGATCCTGCCGTCCATCGCCAAGGGCCTGGACGCGAGCGCCGGCCAGGTCTCCCTCCTGTTCACCTCGTACTTCCTCATCACCGCCCTCGCGATGCTGGTCACGGGCTTCGTCTCCAGCCGCATCGGCGGGCGCAAGACCCTGCTGCTGGGCCTGGCCTTCGTCGTGGTCTTCGCGGGCCTGGCGGGCACCTCCGACACGGTCGGGCAGCTCGTCGGCTACCGGGCCGGCTGGGGCCTCGGGAACGCGCTGTTCGTCTCGACGGCCCTCGCGGTCATCGTCGGCGCGGCGGCCGGCGGCAGCGCCGCGGCGATCCTGCTCTACGAGTCCGCCCTCGGCCTCGGCATGGCCTGCGGCCCCCTGCTGGGCGCGCTGCTCGGCGACGCCAGCTGGCGCTACCCCTTCTTCGGCACGGCGTTCCTGATGGCGATCGGCTTCCTGTGCATCACGGTGTTCCTGAAGGAACAGCCGAAGCCGGCCCGCAAGACGTCGCTGCTCGACCCGCTCAAGGCGCTGGGCCACGGCGGACTCGCCTCCGCCGCCGTGTCGGCGTTCTTCTACAACTACACGTTCTTCACGGTGCTGGCCTTCACGCCGTTCGTGCTGAACATGACGCCGTACAAGTCCGGTGCCGTGTTCTTCGCGTGGGGGGTACTGCTCGCCGTCTTCTCGGTCCTCGTGGCGCCGCGCATGCAGAAGCGGTTCGGCTCACTGAAGGTGCTGGGCGGCTCGCTGGCGCTGCTCGCGGCCGACGTCCTGGTCCTCGGCTACGGCGATCACACCACCGCGATCGTCTGCACGATCCTGTCCGGCGCCTTCATCGGCGTGAACAACACCGTCTACACCGAGCTGGCCCTCGGGGTGTCGGACGCGCCGCGTCCGGTGGCGAGCGCGGGCTACAACTTCGTGCGCTGGTTCGCGGCGGCGGCCGCTCCCTTCTTCGCGCCGCGGATCGAGGAGTGGACCGACATCCACATCCCCTTCGTCGTGGCGGCGGTCACCGCCGTGCTGGGCGCGGTCGTGGTCCTCGTACGACGCCGCG
The DNA here is from genome assembly GCF_042744565.1 of Streptomyces sp. NPDC058812. Classification (NCBI taxonomy): domain Bacteria; kingdom Bacillati; phylum Actinomycetota; class Actinomycetes; order Kitasatosporales; family Streptomycetaceae; genus Streptomyces; species Streptomyces sp. NPDC058812. The sequence continues at coordinate 105,769 of NZ_JBHYOB010000009.1, read as the reverse complement.
CGCTCACCCACGACGCCGAGGAGCTGGAGCCCCGGCACGCGACCGAGGACGGGGTCACGGTCTTCGCCGGCTGACGGACGAAGGGCCAACTGACCGACGAAGACCGGTGAGTTGCGTCACCCGAGCGGAACGGTCCCACGGGACGGATCGCGCAGGTCCGTCCCGTGCGTCAGCCAGCGTTCCTGGAGGGCCTGCGCGCCGTGCACGCGCTTCCAGGCGGCCTCGTTCGCGGTCATCGGCAGCAGCGGCAGGAACCGTACGGGATCCAGCGGGGCGTCCAGCTCCAGATCCTCGACCAGGCCGCCCGGCTCGGCGACCAGGACCGACGTGAACGGCGCCCCGGGCCACAGCGCCTCCCCGACGTCCAGGGAGGCACCGGGCGCCACGATCACCCCCTCGACCTGCGGGGACGCGGCCAGCACGGCGAGCGGTCGGAGCACCTTGTCGGTGTCGGCGAGACCGGCCCGGACGGAGAGGACCAGCTCGGCGCGGGGACCCTTGACCGGGTCGGCCAGCACGGCCGCGGGGTCCGCCATGGGCTGCGACGACATACCGAGCGTGGCGTAACGGACGATCTCGCCCTCCTGGCCACCGCCGGGAAAGCGCAGCACCTCGATACGGTCGGTGCCGAGGAAGGTGACCGCCGCGCGCGCGTCCGGCTCGCCCAGCGCGCTGCGCAACCGGGCCTCGACCAGAGGAAGAACATCAGCCATGCGGCGAGCATAGAACTCGTAGTGACGAGGCAAAGCGGCGCCTTGACACACTGGGTGACTGGTACTCTGGCCCAGCGGTTCGGGGCAGCACGCAGCGCGTCGCGATCAAGCTCCCGACGCTATGAAGACTCCCCTACGGGGAACCCCTCCAAACGAGGGGATGGATCGTCCCTCACGAGGGACCGGCCGGAGGAGGTGGGGCTGGCATGGACCGAAGTCGACCGTGCAGTACCACCCGCTCTTCCGGCCGCTGACACAGCCGCTCCGGTTTCTTCCGCCGCCGCTTCCTGCCCGCGCGCCTGCACAGGGAAGAGCACTTCGTCTCGTTTTGCCTGATCCGGTCCATCGATCCGGACCAGCAGCTGAATCAGCAGCGAAGTCGGCCACCGCGACGGTGCGGTGCTCCCCGCTTTGTGGACGTGCCGAACGCACGTAGTCAGGACGTCCTCATTCCGGGTGGTTCCACCCGCCACCGGCCTCGTTCGCTGCCCGTCGCGAAGGAGCCTGCCATGTCGATGATCCGTGACCTGCGCGCCGCGGTCCGCCCGTCCCGCGTCTCTCTGCGCAAGGACAGCGGCGCCTACGACACCACCCGCGACCCGGCGACCGCGTCCGCCGTCGTCGACTGCGCCGTCTACCGCGACGGCGCGCGCGTCGAGACGGACACGCCGCTGAGCCCGCACCGGGCGATGCGCCAGGTGCGCCGCGACGGCGGGTTCGTGTGGATCGGCCTGCACGAGCCCACCGAGGACGAGTTCGCCGGTATCGCCCGGGAGTTCGGACTGCACCCGCTGGCCGTGGAGGACGCCGTCCAGGCCCACCAGCGGCCCAAGCTGGAGCGCTACGACGACTCCCTGTTCACGGTCTTCAAGACCGTCCACTACGTCGACCACGACGAGCTCACCGCCAACAGCGAGGTCGTCGAGACCGGCGAGGTCATGTGCTTCACCGGGCGGGACTTCTTCATCACCGTCCGGCACGGCGGGCAGGGCTCGCTGCGCGCGCTCCGGCACCGGCTCCAGGAGGACCCCGAGCTGCTGCTCAAGGGACCCTCGGCGGTGCTGCACGCCATCGCCGACCACGTCGTCGATGGCTACATCGCGGTCGCCGACGCGGTGCAGGACGACATCGACGAGGTCGAGACGGAGGTGTTCTCGCCGGGACGCAAGGGCACGCCGCGCGGCACGGACGCCGGCCGGATCTACCAACTCAAGCGCGAGGTGCTGGAGTTCAAGCGGGCGGTGTCCCCGCTGCTGCGTCCCATGCAGCTGCTCAGTGAGCGGCCGATGCGGCTGATCGACCCGGAGATCCAGAAGTACTTCCGGGACGTCGCCGACCACGTGGCGCGGGTGCAGGAGCAGGTCATCGGCTTCGACGAACTGCTGAACTCCATCCTCCAGGCCAACCTCGCCCAGGCGTCCGTCGCGCAGAACGAGGACATGCGCAAGATCACCTCGTGGGCGGCGATCATCGCCGTGCCGACGATGGTGTGCGGGGTGTACGGCATGAACTTCGACTACATGCCGGAGACGCACTGGAAGTTCGGCTACCCGCTGGTCCTGTCGATCACGGTCGGCCTCTGTCTGGGCATCCACCGCACGCTCAAGCGCAACGGCTGGCTCTGACCGGGGCGAAGAGGGCTGGATAGGCTGACCGCATGACAAGCGAGCTGCTCGACCAGGCCCTCGTCGAGGAGGCCACGAAGAAGTCCGGCCTCATCTGGGTCGGCGGACCCGGCATGCCCGCGCGTGCGCTGTGGCACGTCTGGCACGAGGGCGCGGCCTGCGTCATCGGCGACGGACCCGGCGAGCAGCCGCTGCCGGGGCTGGCCGACGGGGCCTCGGCCGAGGTGACCGTGCGCAGCAAGGACAAGGGGGGCCGGCTGGTCTCCTGGACGGCACGGGTCGTGGAACTGCCGGCCGGCTCCGAGGCCTGGCGGGCGGCGGTCGCCGACCTCAAGGGCAAGCGCCTGAACGCCCCGGACGGCGAGGCGATGACCGACCGCTGGGCCCGCGAGTGCCGGGTGCTGCGCCTGGAGCCGACGGGGGCGACGGCGCCGCTGCCCGACGGTTCGCTGGCCGAGGCACCGCTGCCGAGCCCGGCGACGACGCGCGAGCCGGCCCCGGCGGGGCTGCCGCGCCTGCTGCTGAAGCGCCGGAAGAAGCGCTAGCGCGTCCTACCTGGGACGACGGCAGCATCTCAAAACGACGGCAGCGTCCTAGGACGACGGCAGCTGCTTGCCGTAGTCCAGCGTGTCGTCCTGCGCCGGCTCCTCGAGCGCGAAGTCCTGGTTCCAGTCCGAGAGGCTGAGCGTGCCCGCGCTGCCCGCCCGCACCAGGCGCAGCGGGTACGGCGTGCCCTCCAGGGAGACGTCCAGCGAACCGCCGGCGCCCTGGTCGCCGGTGATCCGGATGGTGCGCACGCCCGCCTGCTCGTGGCGGCCGTCCGTCTCCACCGTGCCGTGCAGGGTCAGCAGGCCACCGATGAGGACGTCCTTGTCCGTGAAACCGCTGAACTTCTTGTACACGGGGTCGCTCTGCGGCACCTTCACGTACTTGCCGGCCAGCTTCTCGGCGGCCGCGGCGTCCCCGCCGTCGTGGCTCCAGAATTCGGCGTCGGCCTTGAGGAAGAGCTGCTCGCCGACGCGCAGCAGCCCGAACGTCGTCCCCTCGGCGGCGACCGACCCGGTCCCCCCGTCGGGCTTCAGCCGCATGTCGAGGGTGTACGTGTTCCCGCCGGCGGCCACGGTCCCGTGCAGGCGCACCGCTTCGGCGGACTCGGCGGCCGTGCGGGCCTTGGCCTGGATCTTGTCGGCGGAGAGTTTCCCGACGCCGTTGGTGCCCGCGTCCGGGTCCTCACTACTGCATCCCGTCAGCCCCGCTCCCGTCACCGCCAGGGCGCACGCCGCGCCCATCAGAGCGGCCCTGCGGATTCGGCGCCGGGGAGTCGCAGACACAGGTGGGGCTGCCTTTCGGACATGGGCGGGCAAGGGCTGGCAAGGAGCCGACCGGGGTCCGGACAGGCCCCGGCGGCGTACCGCAGCGTACCGGGGCCGTGGACGGCGAACGGAGCCAGTCCGTCCGGACCGGCCGCCAGAGCGGAGCCGTTCGGGACGGGCTAGCCTGAAGCGCGTCCGAGCGGGCAATTCGGAAAAGGGACACCGTACGAATCAGCTCTCACACACTCCGACGCACGCCTACGAAGCTTGAGAAAAGGAGCCGCGGCCATGGCAGCGGGCGCCCCCCGGATCTTCGTCTCCCATCTCTCCGGCATCGCCGTCTTCGACCCGGCCGGCGACCAGGTGGGACGCGTGCGCGATCTGGTCGTCATGCTCCGCGTGGCCCGCAAACCACCGCGGGTGCTCGGCCTGGTCGTCGAACTCACCACCCGCCGCCGCATCTTCCTGCCCATGACCCGGGTCACCGGCATCGAGTCCGGCCAGGTCATCACCACCGGCGTGGTCAACGTCCGGCGCTTCGAACAGCGGCCCACCGAGCGCCTCGTCTTCGGCGAACTGCTCGACCGGCGGGTCAACCTCACCGAGACGGGTGAGGAGGTCACCGTCCTGGACCTGTCCGTGCAGCAGCTGCCCGCCCGCCGGGACTGGGAGATCGACAAGGTCTTCGTCCGCAAGGGGAAGAAGGGCGGCGCCTTCCGGCGCAACAAGGGCGAGACGCTGACCGTCGAGTGGTCCGGCGTCACCGGCTTCTCCGTGGAGGAGCAGGGGCAGGGCGCCGAGAACCTCCTCGCCACCTTCGAGCAGCTGCGCCCCGCCGACCTCGCCAACGTCCTGCACCACCTGTCCGCCAAGCGCCGCGCCGAGGTCGCCGCCGCCCTCGACGACGACCGGCTGGCCGACGTACTGGAGGAGCTGCCGGAGGACGACCAGATCGAGATCCTCGGCAAGCTCAAGGAGGAGCGCGCCGCGGACGTGCTGGAGGCGATGGACCCCGACGACGCGGCCGACCTGCTCGGTGAGCTGCCCGAGGAGGACAAGGAGCGGCTGCTGAGCCTGATGCGGCCCGAGGACGCGGCCGACATGCGACGGCTGATGGCGTACGAGGAGCACACGGCCGGCGGTCTGATGACGACCGAGCCGATCGTGCTGCGGCCCGACGCGACCGTCGCGGACGCCCTGGCCCACATCCGCAACCCCGACCTGTCCCCGGCGCACGCGGCCCAGGTCTACGTCTGCCGGCCGCCCGAGGAGACCCCGACCGGCAAGTACCTCGGCACGGTCCACTTCCAGCGCCTGCTGCGCGACCCGCCGTACACGCTGGTCGGCTCGATCATCGACGACGACCTGCAACCCCTGGACCCGGACGCCGCGCTGCCCGTGGTCGCCGGGTTCTTCGCCGCGTACGACATGGTCGCGGCGCCCGTCGTCGACGATTCCGGGTCGCTGCTGGGCGCGGTCACCGTGGACGACGTACTGGACCACATGCTGCCCGACGACTGGCGGGAGACCGAGTACCACCTGGAGGAGACGACGGGGGAGGTGAGCGCCGATGGTGCCTGAGCGCGAGACCACGACCCGTGAGCGTGCCGCGTCGGGAGCCACGGCGGCCTCCCGTACCCGGGCCCGGCTGGACCAGCCCCGCCCGCCGCGCCGCAGGCTGCTGCCGGAGTGGGACCCGGAGTCCTTCGGCCGGCTGTCGGAGCGCGTCGCGCGGTTCCTGGGCACCGGACGGTTCATCGTCTGGATGACCGTCGTCATCATCCTGTGGGTGGTGTGGAACGTGTCCGCGCCGAGCGGCCTGCGCTTCGACGAGTACCCGTTCATCTTCCTGACGCTGATGCTGTCTCTGCAGGCCTCCTACGCGGCCCCGCTGATCCTGCTCGCGCAGAACCGGCAGGACGACCGGGACCGGGTCAACCTGGAGCAGGACCGCAAGCAGAACGAGCGGTCGATCGCCGACACCGAGTACCTGACCCGCGAGATCGCCGCCCTGCGCATCGGCCTGGGCGAGGTCGCGACGCGGGACTGGATCCGCTCCGAGCTGCAGGACGTGCTCAGGGACCTGGAGGAGCGGCAGAACGGCCATCACCCCGACCGCGGGGTATTCCCGGCGGATCGGTCCGCGGGGCGTGACGTACACGACCGCTGACGGGGCTTTCCGCGCCCGGTGGGCGGCGCCGTACCATCGACCCTATGGCTACGGAAGACGCGGTGCGTGAAGCACTGGCGACGGTGAACGACCCCGAGATCAACCGGCCCATCACCGAGCTGGGGATGGTCAAGTCGGTGGAGATCGGCGCGGACGGAGCGGTTGCGGTCGCCGTGTACCTGACGGTCTCCGGCTGCCCGATGCGGGAGACCATCACGCAGCGCGTGTCGGAGGCGGTGTCGCGGGTCGAGGGCGTCACCCGCGTCGACGTCGAGCTGGACGTGATGAGCGACGAGCAGCGCAAGGAGCTGGCGAACGCCCTGCGCGGCGGCCAGACCGAGCGCGAGGTGCCCTTCGCCAAGCCCGGCAGTCTGACCCGGGTGTACGCGGTCGCCTCCGGCAAGGGCGGTGTCGGCAAGTCCTCGGTGACGGTGAACCTGGCGGCGTCGATGGCGGCGGAGGGCCTGAAGGTCGGGGTCGTGGACGCCGACATCTACGGCCACTCCGTGCCGCGCATGCTCGGCGCCGACGGGCGGCCCACCCAGGTCGAGAACATGATCATGCCGCCTTCGGCCAACGGGGTGAAGGTCATCTCGATCGGCATGTTCACCCCGGGCAACGCGCCGGTCGTCTGGCGCGGCCCGATGCTGCACCGCGCGCTCCAGCAGTTCCTGGCGGACGTGTACTGGGGCGACCTGGACGTCCTGCTGCTCGACCTGCCGCCCGGCACCGGCGACATCGCGATCTCCGTCGCGCAGCTCGTCCCGAACGCCGAGATCCTCGTCGTGACGACCCCTCAGCAGGCCGCCGCCGAGGTGGCGGAGCGGGCGGGCGCCATCGCCGTCCAGACCCACCAGAAGATCGTCGGCGTGGTCGAGAACATGTCCGGCCTGCCCTGCCCGCACTGCGGCGAGATGGTCGACGTCTTCGGCACCGGGGGCGGCCAGTCGGTCGCCGACGGCCTGACCCGCACCACGGGCGCGTCGGTGCCGGTCCTCGGCTCCATCCCGATCGACGTCCGCCTGCGCGAGGGCGGCGACGAGGGCAAGCCCGTCGTCCTGACCGACCCGGACTCCCCGGCGGGCGCGGCCCTGCGCTCGATCGCCGGGAAGCTGGGCGGGCGCCAGCGCGGCCTCTCGGGGCTGTCGCTGGGGATCACGCCGAAGAACAAGTTCTGACGCTCCGTACGGGGCTGTCGTACGGGACTGGGGCGCTGTCCGCCGGGACGGCGCCCCTTGTCGTACGCCTTGTCGTAGGCCCGGGCGCCCGGGCCGTCGGCTAGGCGTACGCGGCGATGTCCTTGACCACGGAGAAGGCCAGCCCGTACGCGCTCATGCCCCTGCCGTAGGCGCCCAGGTGGACGCCCTGCTCGGTGGAACCGGCGAGCACCCAGCCGAACTCGGACTCCCGGTAGTGGAACTGCGTCGGCACGCCGTCCACGGGGAGGGACAGCGTCGACCAGTCCTCTCCGCCGAGATCGTCCGCGAGGACCCACGCGGTCTCCGTCTGCTGCTCCAGCCAGTCGTCGCGCAGTGAGTGGTCCATCTGGCCCGGCCAGGTGAAGGACAGGAGCCCCACCCCGGCGAGCCAGGCCGCCGACGACACCGAGGTGGCCTCCAGCAGACCCGTGCCGTCGGCGCTGCGCCGGTCGGGGTTGGCCGCGACGGTCACGACGACCGCGAACTTCTCCTTGGCGTCCTGCTCGTCGCCCGCCACGTGCTCGTTGCGCACCGACGGTTCGTCGCCGTGCCCGATCGAGCCGTGTTCCACGGCCCCGTCGGCCGCCGTACCGACCTGCATCAGCCAGCGCCGCCCCGTGAAGGCCTCGTCGAGGCCGTACCACGGGAAGGGCGCACGCAGGTAGCCGTCGATCGTCCGCCGGGTGGAGGGGACCTCTCGTCCATCCTCCGTGCCCGGCGTGTGCGCGACCGCCTGACTCGTCGTCTCCATGTGCCCGGACGCCTCCTCGCTCTCGTCGGACCGGAACGGCCCGCCCCCCTTCGGGCGCACTCGTCCGGTCCGCACAACAACTCGGGCAGCATAGCCACACCACTGGCGGCAGCCGGGAAATCGCCCGGCGCGTGGGTCGCTCGGGCGTCGCCTTCAGGCCCTGTACGCCCCGTCCGGAGTGTGAGACGCGTCACGTACGGCGAGGGAGTCGGCCCCCGTGCCGTACCGCGGCCCGCGGGACGGACTCAGGTGGCGTCCGCGTCGAAGGGCGGGCGGTCGTCGAGGGCGGGAGTCTCGGGCTTCTTTGACATGTCGACGCGACCGCCGGTGGAGCCGGACGCCGAGGGGCCGGACGAGGAACCGGACGACGGCTCCGACTCACGGCCGTGGACCGCGTCGGTGACCTCGGCCATCTCCTTCTTCAGGTCGAAGCCGTTGCGGATCTCCTTGAGCCCCAGCTCGTCGTTGTCCAGCTGCTTGCGGATGAACGTCTTGGGGTTGAGGTCCTCGAACTCGAAGTCCTTGAACTCGGGGCCCAGCTCCTGCCGGATGTCCTGCTTGGCGCTGTCCGAGAACTCCCGGATCTTCCGGATGGTGCGGGTCACGTCCTGGATGACCTTGGGGAGCTTCTCCGGACCGAAGACGAGCACGGCGAGGACGACGAGCGTCACCAGCTCTAGTGCGCCTATGTCATTGAACACCTGAAGCTCCTTGGGATGTCCGGGCCGCCACCACGGTACCCGCCGACCCCGTCCGACCGGTACCGTCCCGTGAGCCCCGAGTGCGTGTATGCGGACGCTTTCCGAATTGTTTGCCTTCCTGGCCCCTTGTCGGGACCTGCGCGGTCACTCAGTCCCCGCCGGAGGAGCCGAGCACCAGTGAGACGTTCGTCTCCTTGCCGTCGCGCTCCAGCGTCAGTTCCAGGCGGTCGCCGGGGCGGTGGGCGCGGGTCGCGACGATGAGTTCCTCGCCGGAGTGCACGCGCCTGCCGTCGACGGCGGTGATCACGTCCCCCGGCTTGATGCCGGCCTCGGCCCCCGGGCCGCCCGTGGTGACCGCGGGTCCGCCGTCGCTGCCCTTGGCGCCGACGCGGGCGCCGTCGCCCGAGTAGTTCATGTCGAGGGTGATGCCGATGACCGGGTGGGTGGCCTTGCCGGTGTTGATCAGTTCCTCGGCGACGCGCTTGCCCTGGTTGATGGGTATGGCGAAGCCGAGCCCTATCGAGCCGGCCTGGCCGCCGTCCGACTCGGCGCCGCCGCCGTCGGCGGACCGGATGGCGGAGTTGATGCCGATGGCCCTGCCCTGGGAGTCCAGGAGGGGGCCGCCGGAGTTGCCGGGGTTGATGGGCGCGTCGGTCTGCAGGGCGTCGACGTACGAGACGTCGCTGCCGTCGCCCTCCTCGCCGCCCGCCGTGATGGGCCGCTCCTTGGCGCTGATGATGCCGGAGGTGACCGTACCGGCCAGGTCGAAGGGGGCGCCGATGGCGACGACGGGGTCGCCGACCCGCACGTTGTCGGAGTTGCCGAGGGGCAGGGGGCTGAGGCCGCTGACGCCCTTCACCCTCACCACGGCGAGGTCGTATCCGCTGTCGCGGCCGACGACCGTGGCCTCGGCGGTGTCGCCGCTGTTGAAGGTGACGGTTATGTCGCCGCCGGATCCCGCGGGCTCCACGACGTGGTTGTTGGTCAGGATGTGGCCGCGGTCGTCGAGTACGAACCCGGTGCCGGTGCCTGCCGCGTCGCTGCCGCTGACGTGCAGGGTCACCACGCTGGGCAGGGCACGGGCGGCGATCCCGGCGACACTGCCCGGCGCCCGCTCGGCGGCTTCCCTGCCGGCCTGCGGCAGCTCCACCGTTCCCACGCCGCCGTTCCGCTCCAGGTACGTGCCCAGGGCGCCGCCGATGCCGCCGGAGACCAGGGCGATCAGCAGCGCGCCGCCGACGATCACCTTTCCGGCCCGCTTACGCCGCTGCTCCCGCGTCGGCGCGCCCGCGCCGTTCTGCTGGAGAGGCGCGGCGGCGGCCGAGGCTGCCCAGGGGTCGTAACGCCGCCAGGGGTCGGTGCCTCCCGGGCTGTCGCCGCCCGGCCCGGCGGGCGCCGGCGCCTCCGACGACCCCACCGCGGGGTGCGGCACCGCCGCTGCCGTCATGCCGTGCGCCGGTGCCGCCGGCGGGGCGGGAGGCGGGGCATCGGCCGACGCCGGGTCGGGCATCGCCTCCGAAGGCGGCGCCTGCGGCGGCACCGCGGTCACGGGAGTCGCCGCCGGGTGCCGGACGGGCGGAGCCGGAGGCGGAGCGTCCGCCAACGCCGGGTCGGGTGCGGCACCCGGGGGCGGCGCGTCCGCCAAGGCCGGGTCGGGCATCGCCCCCGGAGGCGGCGCCTGCGGCGGCACCGCGGTCCCGCCGGGCGCGGGGAGCCCCACCGCCACCGTGCCGTGCGCCGGCGTCGCCGCCGCCGGGTGCTGCACCGGCGGAGCGGGGGCCCAGGGGCCCGGCTCGCCGTACGGCGGGGTGCTGTACGGGTCGGGGTCGTGCAGCGGCTTGGGACGCTCGCCGACGGGCGCGACGGTCAGGACGTCGTCGCCATCGCCGCCGGAATCAGCGCCCGCGGGCGGGCCGGCATCGGTACGCGCGCTCCCGTCCGGGCCGGCATCGGCGTCCTCACCCGTGCGAGGACCCTCATCGGCACCCGCGACCGCGTGCGGGCCCGCGCCGGTGCCCACGCCCCCGTACACACGGGCCTCGGCACCGCGTGGATCGGCACCCGCACCCGGGGCGGCATCAGCGCCCGCACCCGCGTGCGGACCGGCATCGATGTCCGCGCCCGTGTGCGGACCGGCATCGGTCTCCGCGCCCGCGTCCACGCCCGCGTACGGGTCGGTGTCCGTGTGTCCGTCCGTCTCGGTCACCGGCCGGTCGAGTTCGTAGTCCCCCGCGTCGGCCACGCGGATCGGCGCCGGGCGTTCCAGTTCGAAGTCACCCCCGTCGTCCCCGTCGGCCACGTCACCACCGGTGCCGGTGGTGTGGGCCGGGCGAGGGCGTTCCAGTTCGAAGTCGCCGTCGGTCGCGTCCTCGGACGAGCGGGGACGACTCCACCACTTCGCCTTCGTGGGCTTCCCCTCGTTCATGTTCTCCCCCGCAGCTGGCCGCAGATCGTCGGCTCCAAGGGCTCTGGTGCCACCCGAGATTCAATCAGGTTCGCGGGCCGGCGCGCAGAGACCGGTCAGGGAGCCGGACGGTGGGAGGCGGCGGGGGACGCCGCCGGGTCGGGGACGGGTGCGGCGAACAGACCTGGCGGCCTGACCTCGGGGGCTGTCGACCAGGAGGTCAGGGCGAGCGGCGGAACGGCTTCGAACGGACGTATCAGCGGGGACATGGCAGCGGCACCGGCCGTCACCGGAGTCGTCAGCGCACGCGCGGCCTGCTGCCGCGGATCGGCGCCCGCGGGGGCGGGCAGCCCGGGCAGCAGCGGCGCGGACATCGCGGTGGGGGCGACCGGGGTGTCACCGAGCACCCGCTGCCCCTGGACCTGCCCGAGCAGCGGGCCGCTCCCGCGGCGGCGCTGGCTCTCGGAACCCGTGACCGCTCCCGCGCCCTGGGTGCGCGTCGGCGTCGCATTGCTGCCGCTGCCGGAGCCGCGGGCCTCCGTGGTGGTGTCCGGCGTGCCGACGGTGACCCCGCCCAGCGCGATCGCGGCCAGCGACACCGCGCCGGCGGCGGCGCAGGCGAACCGCAGGCCGCGCGAGGACGACCGCTCGGACTCGTGCCGGCTCACGTCGTGGATCCGGAAGCCCCTCCCCGGCGAGGAGGGCGACAGCACGGGGTGCGGCCGGGCGGGGGCGTAGTCGAACTCGAACCGCTCGCCACGCTTCGTGCCGAAGACCCCGTCGAGGCCACCGGCGAATCCTCCGGCGCCCAGCGGCGAGCCGCCGGCGTCCGTGTCACCGCCCCCGGGGAGCCCCTGGAGGCGGGCCAGGAAGCTCTCGGACGGGGCCGGCGGTGCCGCTTCGGCGAAGACGTTCTTCAGTCGGCGCTGCGCGTCCACCTCCGCCTTGCACTTCGGGCAGGTGGCCACGTGCGCCAGTACACGCTCACGCGTGTCATGACCGAGTTCTCCGTCCACCAGGGCGGAGAGTCGGTCTCCCAGATGCTGCTCTGCGAGGTGCCCCTCGGATTCCGGCCGTGATCCACTCACGCGCTCGTGCCCCCTCCTCCCAGGGCGGGAACACGGGTCGCGAACGAGCGACGCTCGGCACGCGCCTTGGGAGAACGGTGCGCGAGTGCCTTGCGCAGCTGGGAGCGACCGCGGTGGATCCGGGAGCGGACGGTGCCGAGCTTGACGCCGAGGGTCGCGGCGATCTCCTCGTACGACAGCCCTTCGATGTCGCACAGGACGACGGCGGCGCGGAATTCGGGCGCGAGCGTGTCGAGGGCCTGCTGGACGTCCGCGTCGAAGTGGGCGTCGTGGAAGACCTGCTGCGGGTTGGGCTCCTTGCTGGGCAGCCGCTCGGCCGCGTCGTCGCCGAGCGCGTCGAAGCGGATGCGCTGCTTGCGGCGGACCATGTCCAGGAAGAGATTGGTGGTGATGCGGTGCAGCCAGCCCTCGAAGGTGCCCGGCGTGTAGGTCGACAGCGAGCGGAAGACGCGGACGAAGACCTCTTGGGTCAGGTCCTCGGCGTCGTGCTGGTTGCCGGTGAGGCGGTAGGCGAGGCGGTAGACCCGGCCGCTGTGGGTGCTGACGATCTCCTCCCAGGTGGGCGGAGTCCACGCCTGCCCGTCCGCGTCGCTGGAGAAGGTCGCGGTCTGGGCGTGTCCCGTGGTGGGACGGTTGGCGTGGCTGTGGTCAGCAGCGGTGTCGTTCACGGATTTCGGCCTGCCTGCCGATCCGAGGAAGCGCCGCAGCACTCCTCCCCGATCCGCGGGTGCGGCCGCACCTCCCCTGTCGGCTCTGGTGGTGTCCAGTGGAGCCCCTACCATAGCCACCTCGCCCGTTAGCTCCGGATAAGCGGTTTTACGAGAATTTGATCTGGGCCGGTACGTCTCGTACGGCTGCGTCAGCACTTGCTGGGCGCCCTGGTCCACTCGCCACCCCCGTCGCAGCCCCGGCCGCTCAGTCGTCTCTTTACTCTCCCCTTTAAACGACCGGTCCCATCTGCGGGTTCCCGACGCCAACGGATACAGTCACGCCGAGGCAACGACGGGGACAGGAGAGGGTCATTACCGGCAACCGGCAGACGAGCTGGGCGTTCGCCGACGCCTTTGTCGCCGAGGACGACGCGCTGCTCTGGGCACGCGACCGGGCCCGGGACGCGGGCCTGCGTTCGGTGACTCCTGGCACGGGCTCCGCGCTGGGGTTGCTCGCCGCCGCCGTGGACGCCAAGGCCGTCGCGGAGATCGGCACCGGCTGCGGCGTCTCCGGGATCCATCTGCTGCACGGCATGCGGCCGGACGGGGTACTGACCACGGTCGACCCGGAGCCGGAGCACCAGCAGTTCGCCCGCCAGGCCTTCCGGGCCGCGGGCTTCGCCAGTAACCGGGCCCGCTTCATTCCGGGCCGCGCCCTGGACGTCCTGCCCCGGCTCGCGGACGCCGGTTACGACCTGGTCTTCTGCGACGGCGACCGCCTGGAGTACCTGGACTATCTCGCTGAATCGTTGCGCCTGCTGCGCCCCGGAGGTCTGGTCGCATTCGAGGGCGTCTTCGGTGCCGGCCGGACGATCGACTCGGGGCCGCAGCCCACCGAGGTGCTGCGGCTGCGGGAGGTCCTGCGCGCGGTGCGCGAGAGTCAGGAGCTGGTGCCGTCGCTGCTGCCGGTGGGCGACGGGCTGCTGTGTGCCGTCAAGCGGTGAACGACCGGCCCGAGGGGCTCACGGGAAAATCCGGGGAGCTCACGTGAAAACAGAAAAACAATCACCCCGGCACCATGTGCGGTACCGGGGCGACTGAACGGATATGGTCGCTCGCGCGTCAGCCGACGACCTTCTTGAGGGCGTCGCCGAGCGCGTCGGCCTCGTCGGGGGTCAGCTCGACGACGAGTCGACCGCCGCCTTCGAGCGGAACGCGCATGACGATGCCCCGCCCCTCCTTGGTCACCTCGAGCGGGCCATCGCCCGTCCGCGGCTTCATGGCCGCCATGCTCGTTCCCCTTCCTGATACCAGCTCACCGTCACCGCCGACGGCCCGTGAGGGCACGCGCAGTCCGGCATGGACGCGCGACACCGGCATCGAACACATTGCTTCCCAGCCATTATCCCGCATCCCAGGACCCGATGACCAACATCGGTCGGCATCGCTTGGGCAACGCACGCGAGCAAAACCACTCAATTCGGCGATGTGACTGCGATACTGCGCGCCCTCGCCCACTTCCGCCGAATGGAAACGGACCGGAATTCTTTGACGCAGGTCACATCTCCCGAGCGATCCGTTGCCGGTGATCTCCGTCATGCTGTGTCCCGGACACACACCTACGACCACACGTACGACCCAGACGTACGACGACGACGCGGAGGGGAACCCATGGCCGACACCGTGCTCTACGAGGTGAGCGACGGGCTCGCGACGATCACGCTGAACCGCCCCGAGGCGATGAACGCGCTGAACATCGAGACCAAGGTCGCGCTCAGGGAGGCGGTGCGCTCCGCGGCGGGGGACGACGCCGTACGGGCGGTACTGCTGACCGCGGCCGGGGAGCGGGCGTTCTGCGTGGGCCAGGACCTCAAGGAGCACATCGGGCTGCTGGCCTCCGACCGGGAAGCGGGCTCGGGCCAGACCATGAGCACGGTCAGCGAGCACTACAACCCGATCGTGCGGGCGCTCGCCGAGGCGAAGAAGCCGGTGGTCGCCGCTGTGAACGGCGTGGCGGCCGGGGCGGGCTTCGGCTTCGCGCTCGCGGCGGACTACCGGATCGTCGCGGACACGGCGGCCTTCAACACGTCCTTCGCCGGGGTCGCGCTCACCGCCGACTCGGGCGTCTCCTGGACGCTGCCGCGTGTCGTCGGCCCCGGGCGCGCCACCGACCTGCTGCTGTTCCCGCGCAGCATCGGCGCCCGGGAGGCGTACGAGCTGGGTATCGCCAACCGGGTCGTACCCGCCGCCGACCTGCGCGCCGAGGCCGAGCAGACGGCGCGGGTGCTGGCGGAGGGGCCGACGGTGGCGTACGCGGCGCTGAAGGAGGCGGTGGCGTACGGACTGACGCACTCGCTCTCCGAGACGCTGGACAAGGAGGACGAGCTGCAGTCCCGGGCGGGTTCCTCGGAGGACCACGCGATCGCGGTGCGGGCATTCGTCAACAAGGAGAAGCCGCGCTATCTGGGCAAGTGAGCCGCTGACCGGCCCCCGGACGGGCTCTTGCGCGCCACGCACGCCGCCAGGTGGTCGTCGACCAGTCCGCACGCCTGCATCAGCGCGTACGCCGTCGTCGGGCCGACGAAGCGCAGACCCCGCTTCTTCAGGGCCTTGGACAGCGCCGTGGACTCCGGTGTGACGGCCGGGACGTCGGCGAGGGTCTTCGGCGCCGGGCGCCCGTCCGGGTCCGGGGCGTGCGACCAGATCAGCTCGTCCAGCTCACCGGGGGCCCACTCGGCCAGCACCCGGGCGTTGGCGAGGGTCGCGTCGATCTTGGCCCGGTTGCGGATGATGCCCGCGTCGGCGAGCAGGCGTTCGCGGTCCTCGTCGGTGAAGGCCGCCACCTCGGCGATCTCGAAGCCGGCGAAGGCGGCGCGGAAGCCGGGGCGGCGGCGCAGGATGGTGATCCAGGACAGGCCGGACTGGAAGGCCTCCAGGCTGAGGCGTTCGTACAGGGCGTCGTCGCCGTGGACCGGGCGGCCCCATTCCTCGTCGTGGTACGTCACGTAGTCCGCGGTGGACAGGGCCCAGGGGCAGCGCGGCGCGCCGTCCGGTCCGGCGACGGCCTCCCCGGCGCTCACTGCTGCTCCTCCTGGGCCGGCTTCTCCATGGAGACGTGCTGGTGGGCGACGGCGGCCCGGGCGCCGGCCAGCGCGGACTCCAGGTCGGCGATGCGGGCGTCGCGCTCGGCCAGCTCGGCGCCGAGGCGGCCGAGGGCGTCGTCGACGTCCGCCATGCGGTAGCCGCGGGCGGCGAGCGGGAAGCGGAGGCGTTCCACGTCCGCGCGGCCCACCGGGCGGTCCGGGGGCAGTGAGTCCCGCAGCCGCTCGGGGGCGGCGTCGGGCAACGGCCCGCTGTCGCCGCCGCTCACCACGGCGAGCGTCACCGCGGCGACCACGACGGCCAGCGCGACGACGAGGAACAGGAACATGACCATCGCTGAGGCCCCCATGGTCGGGTCGAGCGCGGCGATCGCGTGGGTTCGAGGATTCGACGGATCGCGTGGCTGGTTGGATCGGAGTCGGAACCGGGTTCCGAGCCGGAGTCGGTTGTGTCGGGTCCGATCGTGCCATGCGAGTCTGACAGTCGGGGCCCCAGGCGGTCGAAGGCCGGGCCCCGAGGTCGATACGGCGGAACGTGAGAACGGTATGGACGAGGAGATGTCACAGGGGATGCTCAGGCTGGGCAGGCGTGAATTCGCGGCGCACGAGCCGGTGATCATGGCGATCGTGAACCGGACCCCGGACTCCTTCTACGACCAGGGGGCGACCTTCCGCGACGAGCCCGCCCTCGCGCGCGTGGAGCAGGCGGTGGCCGAGGGCGCCGCGATCATCGACATCGGCGGCGTGAAGGCCGGGCCGGGGGACGAGGTGTCGGCCGAGGAGGAGGCGCGGCGGACGGTGGGCTTCGTCGCGGAGGTGCGGCGGCGGTTCCCGGACGTCGTGATCAGTGTGGACACCTGGCGGCACGAGGTCGGCGAGGCCGTGTGCGAGGCGGGGGCCGACGTGCTGAACGACGCGTGGGGCGGCGTCGACCCGAAGCTCGCGGAGGTCGCCGCACGGTACGGGGTGGGGCTGGTGTGCACACACGCCGGCGGCGCTCAGCCGCGGACCCGGCCGCACCGGGTGACGTACGGCGACGTCATGGCCGACATCCTGGAGGTGACGCTGGGGCTGGCCGAGCGGGCGGTGGCGCTGGGGGTGCCGCGGGAGTCGGTGCTGATCGATCCCGGCCACGACTTCGGGAAGAACACGCGGCACAGCCTGGAGGCGACGCGGCGGCTCGGGGAGATGGTGGAGACGGGGTGGCCGGTGCTGGTGTCCCTGTCCAACAAGGACTTCGTCGGGGAGACGCTGGACCGGCCCGTGAAGGAGCGGGTGCTGGGGACACTGGCGACGACGGCGGTGTCGGCGTGGCTGGGGGCGCGGGTGTACCGGGTGCACGAGGTGGCGGAGACGCGGCAGGTGCTGGACATGGTCGCGACCATCGCGGGACACCGGGAGCCCGCCGTCGCCAGGCGGGGACTGGCCTAGGGCCGGCTCGGGCACGAGGGGGCTTCGCCCCCTGGCGCCCCCGGTCCGTGCCTACCGCCCCGCCTCCTTGGAGACCAGGGCCACCGCCTCGTCCACGTCGTCCGTGACGTGGAAGAGCAGGAGGTCCTTCTCCGCGGCCTTGCCCTGGGCGACCAGGGTGCCGCGGAGCCAGTCGATCAGGCCGCCCCAGTACTCGGTGCCGAACAGGACGATGGGGAAGCGGGTCACCTTCTGGGTCTGCACCAGGGTGAGGGCCTCGAAGAGTTCGTCGAGGGTGCCGAGGCCGCCGGGCAGGACCACGAAGCCCTGCGCGTACTTCACGAACATCATCTTGCGGACGAAGAAGTACCGGAAGTTCAGGCCGATGTCGACGTACGGGTTGAGCCCCTGTTCGAAGGGCAGCTCGATGCCGAGGCCGACCGACGTGCCCTTCGCCTCCAGAGCGCCCTTGTTGGCCGCCTCCATGGCGCCGGGTCCGCCACCGGTGATGACCGCGAAGCCGGCCTCCACCAGGCCGCGCCCGAGCCGCACGCCCGCCTCGTACTCCGGTGAGTCGGCCGCCGTCCGGGCGGAGCCGAAGACGCTGATCGCGGGCGGCAGTTCGGCGAGCGTGCCGAAGCCCTCGATGAACTCCGACTGGATACGCAGGACGCGCCAGGGGTCGGTGTGGACCCAGTCGGTCGGGGCACGCTCGTCCAGCAGGCGCTGGTCCGTGGTGCTCTTCTGCACCTGACCCCGCCGCCGGAGGACAGGGCCCAGGCGCTGCTCCTCCGGTGGCCGCTTCTTGCCCTCGGGGTTGCCGGTAGCCATGCGCGCTCCCTCCAGTTGCAGGTTCTTCCACCTCAGCGTAGATCTACGCGGGTTACGTACGAGGGACCTGAGCATGTCCGTCACGCAGCGGCGTAAACCCGGCGCGGATCACGCCGTCAGCCAGGACCGCAGGCGCTCCTCCCCCGCGAGGATCTTCGCCGTCTCGACCCGCTCGTCGCGCTTGTGCGCCAAGTGCGGGTTGCCCGGGCCGTAGTTGACCGCGGGGACGCCGAGCGCCGAGAAGCGCGACACGTCCGTCCAGCCGTACTTGGGCTGCGGGGTGCCGCCCACCGCCTCGATGAAGGCCGCCGCGGCCGGGTGGGACAGCCCCGGCAGGGCCGCGCCGCTGTGGTCGTCGACCACGAACTCCGCCACCCCGCAGTCCGCGAAGACCTCCCGCACGTGGGCGAGGGCCTCCTCGGGGCTGCGGTCCGGGGCGTAGCGGAAGTTGACCGTGACCACGCACTCGTCGGGGATGACGTTGCCCGCGACCCCGCCCGTGACGCCGACCGCGTTCAGGCCCTCGCGGTACTCCAGGCCGTCGATGACCGGGTAGCGCGGCTCGTACGCCGCCAGGCGCGCGAGGATCGGGGCGGCGGCATGGATGGCGTTGGACCCCATCCAGGAGCGCGCGGAGTGCGCCCGCTCCCCCGTCGTCTTCAGCAGCACCCGCAGCGTGCCCTGGCAACCGCCCTCCACCTGGCCGTCCGACGGTTCGAGGAGCACCGCGAAGTCGCCCTCCAGCCACTCGGGGTGCGCCTCGGCGACGTGCCCCAGGCCGTTCAGCTCGGCGGCGACCTCCTCGTTGTCGTAGAAGACGAAGGTCAGGTCGCGGTTGGGGGCCGGGACGGTCGCCGCGATGCGCAGCTGCACGGCGACGCCCGCCTTCATGTCGCAGGTGCCGCAGCCCCACAGGACGCCGTCCTCGTCCAGCCGGGACGGTACGTTGTCGGCGATCGGGACGGTGTCGATGTGGCCGGCCAGGATCACGCGCTCCGCCCGGCCCAGGGCCGTACGGGCCACCACGTTGTTGCCGTACCGCTCGACCGTCAGGTGCGGCAGGGCGCGCAGGGCGCTCTCGATCGCGTCCGCGAGCGGCTCCTCGGTGCCGCTCTCGGAGGGGAAGTCGACGAGCCGCGCGGTGAGCTCCGCGGCGTCCAGCGTGAGGTCAAGCGGGGTATCGGCCATGGCCCCGACCCTAACGCCCCTGCCCTTTCGGGCACTGTCCGTACCCGGCGTACACCACTCCCTACCCTCCAGTACCTTGTACGCGTGCTTCAGCCGTCGCCATCCCGCAAACGCCATGGCCGCCTTCTCCGTTCCGGCGCGGCCTCCGTGGTCCTGCTCGCGGTCGCCGGGTACCTCGCGGTGCAGTACGTCACCGGGGGCGCCCCGGGCTGCGAGGTCGTCTCGGCCGAGGACGACCGGACGACCTACGAGTTCACGCCGGAGCAGGCGGTGAACGCGGCGACGATCACCGCCGTGGGCACCGCGCGCAACCTGCCGGAGCGGGCGGTGACGATCGCGCTGGCGACCGCGCTGCAGGAGTCGACGCTGCGCAACATCGACTACGGCGACCGCGACTCGCTCGGTCTGTTCCAGCAGCGGCCCTCCCAGGGCTGGGGCACCCCGGCGGAGATCATGGACCCGGCCTACTCGGCGGCGAAGTTCTACGACGAGCTGGTCGAGGTGCCCGGATACACCCGCCTCCCGCTGACCGTCGCCGCCCAGCGCGTGCAGCGCAGCGGCTTCCCGGATGCCTACGCCAAGCACGAAACGGACGCCAGGCTGCTCGCCGCCGCGCTGACCGGGCGGTCCGCGGCGACGCTGACCTGCGAGGGGCGCCCCGGCGCGGCCCGGGCCCAGGGGCCGGACGCGGTCCGCGCGGCGCTCGTACGGGACTTCGGGCAGGACGTGCTCCAGTCGGCCGGCGCGGCCGCGGACGACGCCTCGGCGGCCACGGCCTCGCCGTCACCGAGCAGGGGCGCCGCGGGCACCACGGGCCGCGCGGGCGGCTCCGACGGCCGGACCGTGACGCTGCCCGTGGCCGGCTCGGGTGCGGAGGAGCGCCTCGAACAGCGCGGCTGGCAGCTGGCGCACTGGGCGGTGGCCAACGCCTCCTCGCTGCGCATCGAGCGGGTCTCCTACGCGGGCCGGGAGTGGACCGCGGGAAGCACCGACAGCAAGTGGCGTCCGACGGGTGCGGGCAGCACCGGCGGCGCCGAGCGGGCCGCGGGCGCCGTCCGCATCACCTCCGCGCGGTAGCGCTCGCCCGTACGGTTCGTCACTCCTGGGAGTTACCCGCACCGGCGTCGGGTCGACGCGGTGCACGGGTTTTCCGGTCATCACCCGCGAATCCGCCGGAGCCCAGGAAAAACAAGGGCTGTAAGGGTTCGGCAGACTTTCCGACCGGAGCCCTTTTGCCCGTTTTTCTGTGCACCTGATAATGCGACACATTGCCAACTCTTTACTTCGTGCCGCCGCAACCTTCGTGGCCTTCGAGCGGTAGTCACTGCGTCCGAGCCCGGTCGATCACTCGCCGGGCACGGTCGGATTCCTCATCACTGACTTCCGTCTAAGGAGCATCATGTCCCTCCCCCTGACCCGCCGGATCGCCCGTGCCGCGCTGCTCGTCGCTGCGGGAGCGGCTGCCGGGGTCGGTGCGGCCGGCTCCGCCAGCGCGGCTCCCGAACTGCCGGCCACCCCGAACCTCGGGGGACTGACCGCCCTGGACGGGGCGAACGTCGGCAACACCGTCGACGCCGCGGCCCAGAGCGTCACCGAGACCGCGGGCGACACCGGCAGCAAGGCCGTCAAGAAGACCGTGCCGGCCGCGGGCAAGACCGGTGGCTCGGTCGTCAAGAAGACCACCCCCGTGGCGCAGAAGGCCGCCGGGGACGCGGCGGGCTCCGCCGGGGAGATCGTCGGTGACACCGCGGGGACCGCCACCGAGGGCGGGCTGCCGACGGACGCGCTGGGCAAGGGCGGGCTGCCGGCCACCGGTTCGCTGCCGGTGCAGGGGCTGCCGCTCGGCTGACGGCGGCCGCGCCCGGCTCGTACTGGCGCCGGGGCCCAGGATTCTTCTCCTGGGCCCCGGCGTTCTGCGTGCCTGCGTCGACCGGGCCGTCAGGCCGTCAGACGCGACACCGCCGCGCGTACGCGCTCGTCCGTGGCCGTGAGGGCGACGCGGACGAAGTCCTCGCCGGCCGGGCCGTAGAAGTCGCCGGGAGCCACCAGGATGCCGCGCTCGGCCAGGTGGGCCACCGTGTCCCAGCAGGACTCGCCGCGGGTGGCCCAGAGGTAGAGGCTGGCCTCGCTGTGCTCGATGCGGAAGCCGTGGCCGAGGAGCGCCTCGCGCAGGGCCGTGCGGCGGGCCGCGTAGCGCTCGCGCTGGACCCGGACGTGCTCGTCGTCGCCGAGGGCCGCCACCACGGCCGCCTGGGTCGGCGCGGACGTCATCATGCCGCCGTGCTTGCGGATCTCCAGGAGGGGCCCCAGGACGGCCGGGTCGCCCGCCAGGAAGGCCGCGCGGTAGCCCGCGAGGTTGGAGCGCTTGGAGAGCGAGTGGACGGCCACCAGGCCGTCGTACGAGCCGCCGTTGACGTCCGGGTGCAGGACGGAGACCGGGTCGGCCTCCCAGCCCAGCTCCAGGTAGCACTCGTCGGAGACGACGAGGACGCCGTGCTCACGGGCCCAGGCCACGATCCGGGTCAGCTCGGCCTTGGCCAGCACCTTGCCGGTCGGGTTCGACGGGGAGTTGAGCCACAGCAGCTTCAGGCCCGTCGGGTCCAGCTCGGTCGGGTCGTCGTACGCCTCGTACTCCGCACGGGCCAGCCGCGCGCCGACCTCGTACGTCGGGTAGGCCAGGCGCGGGAACGCCACCCGGTCGCCGGGGCCGAGGCCCAGCTGGGTCGGGAGCCAGGCGACGAGTTCCTTGGAACCGACGATGGGCAGGACGTGGCGGTGGGTGACGTCGCGGGCGCCGAGGCGGCGCTCGACCCAGCCGGTGATCGCGTCGCGCAGTGCCGGGGTGCCCCAGACGGTCGGGTAGCCCGGGGAGTCCGCCGCGTCGATCAGGGCCTTCTGGATCAGCTCGGGGACCGGGTCGACCGGGGTGCCGACGGAGAGGTCGACGATGCCGTCCGGATGCGCGGCGGCCGTCTTCTTGTACGGCTCCAGCTTGTCCCAGGGGAAGGCGGGAAGGCGGTCGGAGACTGCGGACACGGTTACTGGCTCACTTTCTTCGGTGCGGCCGGTGCCGCCTGTGCTGCTGCAGGGCGAAACGCCTCGGTCCCGCACTGCACCGATCGGGGGCGATCAGCCGTGCGGGACCGAGGCGGCGCGGTGCGAGCCGCTCCTACTGGTTCTGCGGCGGCAGCGCGGCGATGAAGGAGTGGTCGCGCTCGATCAGTCCCAGCTTGCTGGCGCCGCCGGGCGAGCCGAGCTCGTCGAAGAACTCGACGTTCGCCTTGTAGTAGTCCTTCCACTCCTCCGGAGTGTCGTCCTCGTAGAAGATCGCCTCGACCGGGCAGACCGGCTCACAGGCACCACAGTCGACGCATTCGTCCGGGTGGATGTACAAGGACCGCTGGCCCTCGTAGATGCAGTCGACCGGGCACTCCTCGATGCACGCCTTGTCCTTCACGTCGACACAAGGCTGCGCGATGACGTAGGTCACGCTGTCGTTCCTCCTCGATAGGGCGCTGGCGGGCCTCCTCAGGCTCCGCCGCCTGGCGCGCGGGAGCGCGGCGTCGTCGATGCCCGCCCCTAGTATCTCCGTTCTTGGGCATGATCCGAACAGGAGGGGTGAACCGACCCGTGGAAATCTCTGCCGCAGGGCGCCTTGAGGTCCGTATCACCGTTGCTGACGTGGGCAAACGAGTCTCCGTACGGCGCTTGAGCGAACCGGGTGTCGCGGGTGAGAAGTTCACCGACACGGTGGGTGTTCTCACATCATGGGACGACGGTGTGTTGCAGATCATACGGAAGAGTGGCGAGTCGGTCCGTGTCCCGGAGTCCGCGCTGGTCGCGGGCAAGGTCGTGCCGTCGGCGCCAGCGCGGCGGCGCGGTCCCGCCGCCTCGTACGAGGAGCTGGCGCGGGTCGCCTCGCGGGCGTGGCGGCCGGTGGAGAGCGAGCGGCTCGGTGAGTGGGAGCTGCGGGCGGCCGCCGGGTTCACGCGGCGGGCCAACTCCGTGCTCCCGCTCGGCGATCCGGGGCTGCCGCTCGACGAGGCGCTGACCGCCGTACGACGCTGGTACGCCGAACGGGGTCTGCCCGCGTACGTCCAGACCGCCACCGGGGCCGAGGGCACCCAGGAGCCGCTGTGCGCGGAGCTGGAGCGGCGGGGCTGGGTGCGGGAGGTGACGGCCGAGGTGTGGACCGGCGGGCTGGCGCCGGTCGCCGACCTGGCGGAGGGGACCGGTGTGGTTCTCTCCCGGGAGGCGGACGAGGCGTGGCTGGCGCGGTACCAGCGCAAGGGCGTGAGCGAGGTGGCCCTGCGGGTACTGGCCGGAGGGCCGTCGGTGTGGTTCGCGACGGTGCCCGGTGCGGACGCGGCCGCCCCGGCGGCGATCGGGCGGTGTGTCGTGGACGGGCGGTGGGCCTCCTTCGCGGCCGTCGAGGTCGACCCCGCGCAGCGGCGCCGGGGGCTCGCGACCGCCGTGATGGCCGCGCTGGCCCGGCGGGCGCTCGACGAGGGCGCGTCGGCGGCGTGGCTCCAGGTCGAGACGGACAACGCGGGGGCGCGGGCGCTGTACGCCGGGATGGGCTTCGCGGCGCATCACGCGTACCACCACTACCGGGAGCCCGCGAGCGCCGGGGCGGACCGGTAACCGATCGCCGTGGAAGGGCACGAGCCAGCTATGCGTCACCCACGTTCTCCGCATCCGCCGTCGCCGGAACGCTCCGCCGAGGTGCGGCGGCGGTTCGCCGAGGAGGCACGCTCCGAGCGGCCCGACCTGGCCACGCTGTGCCTGCTGGTGGGCGCGGAGGCGGACGGGGCGCTGGACGAGGCGGGGCTGGACGCCGCGCAGATGGAGCTCGACCGGCTGGCCGGGCAGCTGCCGTTCCGGCCGGGTTCGCCGTCGGCATGGGCGGCGGCACTGCGGGACCTGCTCGGCGAGCGGTACGGCTTCCACGGGGTCGCCGCGGACTACCAGCGGCTGGAGTCGTCGTTGCTGCACGAGGTGCTGCGGCGCCGGCGCGGGCTGCCGATCATGCTGTCCGTGGTGTGGCTGGAGGTGGCCCGGCGGGCGGGGGCGCCGGTGTACGGGGTCGCGCTGCCGGGGCACTTCGTGGTCGGGTTCGGGGCGGAGTCCGGGCCGGAGGAGGGGCGGGTGCTCGCCGATCCGTTCGACGGGGGCCGGGTGCTCAGCGGGAACGACGCGGAGGTGCTGGTGGCGGGGGTGGCGGGGGCCGCCCTGCATCCGTCGATGCTGGAGCCCGCGGCGCCGTTGGAGGTGGTGTCGCGCATCCTGAACAACATCCGGGCGTGGGCGGCGGCCCGGCCCGAGCGGTCGGATGTCGGGCTGTGGGCGATCGAGCTGGCGTTGCTGCTGCCCGCGCACCCGGCGCGGCTGCGGTACGAGCGGGCCCGGTTGCTGGTGCAGCGGGGGGAGTTCTCGGCGGGGGCCGGGGAGTTGGAGGCGTACGCGGAGGTTGTGGGGGCGGTGGACGAGGCGGTCGCGGAGCAGGTCCGGGGGGAGGCGCGGGCGGCTCGCGCCATGCTCAACTGAGTACGCGAGGGCCTGTATTGAGTTCCCCGTCGTCCGCCCGAAGGGCGGGCGCAGCGGCGGTCGGTGCGTGCGATCGGTGTGCGGCGGTCCAGGTCATGTGGCGGAGCCACCTGTCCTGGACCGCCGTGCAGCGAGCGTGCGTGCCGGGCGCCGCTGCGCAGACGGGGAACTCAATACAGGCCCTAGGGGGCCGCCCGGCGAGTGCCGGGCGCCCCCTCGCGGAGTGGTGTCGTCAGCTGGGGTTGGTCTCGATGACCGCCACGCGGTCGGTCTTGCTCTTGAGGGCCTGGCGCAGGGCGCCGTAGACGTCCTCGGGGGTGACGGGCGTCTTCTCACCGTTGGCGCGGGTGATGAGCACGCCGTCGAACGTCCCGCCGTACAGTTCCTTGAGGGCGTTGAGGTCGGGCTTGTCGACGAGTTTGCCGTTGACGGCCGTGACCCGGAGGAACTTCCACAGCGACTTCTCCGGGCTCATCAGGATGGAGTGCGCGGCGTCGGTCCGCACGGTCACCTTCGCCGACATCGCCGGCTCGGCGAACTCCTTCATGATCCGGTCGACCTCGGCCTTGGAGACCGTGGGCTGCTGGGTGGTCGTCGGCACGTTCACCGGGGTGGCGGTGCCCGTCTCCACCTGGGCGCGGTACGCCTCCTGCACGGCCTCGGTCGACTTGGCGACGTCGATGCCCTTGCCGGCCTTGCCGTACACGGGGACGGCCTTGCCGGACTCGAACCTGACGGTGCCCTCGGTCACCGATCCGGCCCCGCCGGCGGCGTCCTCCAGGGCCGCGTGCAGCTTCTCCTCGTCGACGGGCATGACCGGGTCGACGACACGCTGCCGGCCGAGGAGGGAGCCGAAGACGGACATCGGGTTGTAGTCGCTCTTCGCCGCCGCGCTGGCCGTGGCCTGCGTGTCGAGCTGGAGCCCCGCCTGGTCCGGCTTCAGGGAGACCGTCTCGCCGCCCACCGTGAGCTTGAGCGGCTTGCTCGCGCGGGCGGAGAGGACGTCGTCCAGCTTCTCGACGGCGTCGTCGCGCGTGCCGCCGCCGATGTCGACGCCGAGCACGGTGGTGCCCTTGGGCACGTCGGAGCGGTTCATGAGCAGGCCGGCGCCGTAGGTGACACCGGCGACGAAGACCAGGCCGCCGACGAGCAGCGGAAGCTTCCTGCGGCCCTTCTTCTTGGCCGGCTTGGCGGAGCTCGCCGGGGGCGCGGAGACCGGCTCGGGCAGCTTCGGGGGCGTGTGCGGCAGCGGTCCGTCACCGGGCGCGCCCTGGAATGGCGGCGCGTTCCGGTCGGTCGGCACGACGGGGATGCCGCTGGTGACGGTGTTCCCGGAGACGTTGTCCGGGTTGCCGTAGCCGGGAGTGCCCGGCTCGGGGGCCGGCTTCTGCGGGGTGAGGATCGCGGTGTCGTCGCTGAGCCCGCCACCGGGGCCGAGACGGGCGGCGTCGGCGCCGGTGCCGGGCCCCTGCGGCCTGCCCGGGCCACCGGGAACGCCGGGACCGCCCGGACCACCCGGACCACCGGGTCCCCCGGGGCCTCCCGGGCCGCGCACGCCGTTCGGTGCGGGCCCGCGCTGTCCGTTGGGCGCGCCGGGGCCACCGGGCGTCCTGGGCCGGCCCAGGTCGCCGAGATCGCCGACCGGGGGCGGTGTCAGTCGGCTGTCCCCGGTGACCGGGCCGCTCGTCGCGCCCGCGGGGCCCCGGGTGTCGCCGTACGGGGACTGCCCGTTCGGGCCGCTCTGCCCGCCGCGGGGGCCGGGGCCCTGGCTGCCCTGGCCGTTCTCCGGGAAGTACGGCAGGTCGTCGCGGCGCGGTTCGGCGCCGCCGTCGGAGCCCGGGCGGGTGCCCTTGCCGTTGCCGTTGCCCAGCGGTCCGGCCGCCAGCGCCTCGGTCACGTCGAAGGAGCCGGTGCCGCCACCGTGGCCGGGCGCCACGGGTCCGCCCGTCGCCCCGGAGAGACCGGTGCCGCCCGTGGCGCCGGGCCGGGAGCCGCCCGGCACGTTCATGGAGCCGACGACGCCACCGGGACGGCCACTCCCGCCGCCCGGTCGCGCACCGGCACCGGCACCCGGTCCCGCACCCGCGGGGCCCGCGGAGGGCGCGCCCGGCGTACCGGCCGCCGCGCCGGAACCACCAGCACCTCCGGGCACACCGGCACCGTTGGTGGAGCCGCCGCCCTGAGCACCCTTGCCCGGGCCGGACCTGCGCGGCGCGAACCAGTCGCTGGTCGGCTTGTCCTCGGTCGGCCGGGCGGGCTGCCCCGGCTCGGCGGGGGCCTCGACGGCGCCCGTGGGCTCTGCGGCGCTCGGTGCCGGTGCGGGCCGCTCGGCCGTCGCCTCCGTGTCACCGGCGGCGCCCTCGGCGTCCGCGACGGGCTTGCGCACGACGACCGGCGGGATGGGCCGCGATCCGGGGATGTTGATCCGGATTCGGGTCGTCAGCGTCGTCTCGGTCTTGCGCTCCTCCGGCCGCGAGGCCGAACGGCCCGCGTCCGCACCGGCGTCGGAAGCCGTGGGTGTCCCGTAGGGCGGGGTGCCCGACGGGTATGCGGCTCCGCCGCGCCCGTGGGGCCCGGAGGACGAACTGTCAGTTTCACGACTCAAGGCAGGTTCTCCCGGTTGGCTCCGCCGCCCGGCACACCAGAAAGCGGGCGGCTCGGCGGCGCGCACCACCATACTGGCCACCTCTCGCGCGTATCCCGGGACCGCTGGGGAAACCCACACCGGACTCGCACGCCCGCGCCACGGCGAAGTAGTACGTCACTTGCCAAGTCGGACGGCGCCGCCGTCCGGTTGCCGCACCGGTACGAGGGTGGCGCACATCACAGCGACGGCGATCCCGCCGAGCAGGAAGAGGTACGAGCCGCTGCCGGCCGCGAAGAGGAAGTCGCCCTCGGGACGGCTGGTCGTGAGCAGGACCACGGCGAGCGCCCAGCCCGCGGCGGGCGCGACGGCCCCGCCCCTGCGGCCCACGGCCCGGCCCGCTCCGACGCAGAGTCCCGCCTCGGCGGCCAGCGCGAGCAGCAGCCCGCCCGGGAACCACCCCGGCTGCACCAGCGCGCCCGCCACCCCGACCAGGGCACCGAGCACGAAGAGCCCCAGGTAGAGGGCGGCCCGCCCGAGCGAGGGCGCGCGCAGTGGCTGAGCCAGGGCGGAGGTCGTCGGCTCGGTACGCCCGCTCATGACGCCACCTCGATCCCGGCGATCCCCTCGATCCCGGCGAAGAGGTCGCTCTCGCGTCCGTCGCCGTCACCGGACCGCTCGCCGCGCACCAGCTCGTAGTACTCGGTGGTGAAGACCGGCTGGGCCAGTTCGTTGGAGAGGACGAAGTACGGCTCGGCGACGGTGATCTGCGTGACGTGCGCGCGCATGGCCGCGGTCTTGGCGGCGTTCGCGCCGCCGTCGCCGCGGATCTCGGTGGTGATCCGCTCGTCGTCGACGACGCCCGGTACGTCCTCGACGCCGGCCGCCTTCTCGAAGGGCAGGCCGGGCAGGTCGTCGCGGAGGCGGGCGAAGGCGTCCTCGGCGACGGTGCGCGGGACGCGGTTCCAGTAGACCTTGTCGACGGGGCAGCCCGCCTCGGCCGCCAGCTCGGCGGCACGCATGGCGATGCGGTGGGCCTGGATGTGGTCGGGGTGGCCGTAGCCGCCGTCGGGGTCGTAGGTGACGAGCACCTGGGGACGCACCTCGCGGATCACCTCGACGAGGAGTTCGGCGGCCCGGTCGACGTCCGCCTGCCACAGGCAGCCGGGGTCGTCGTTGTCGGGCAGACCCATCATCCCGGAGTCGGCGAACCGTCCCGGCCCGCCGAGCAGCCGGAAGTCGTCGACGCCGAGTGCGCGCATCGCCGCCGCCAGCTCGCCCCTGCGGTGCCCGCCCAGGGCGGCTCCGGTCAGGTGCCCCAGCTCGGGCGGGATGACCTCGCCCCGTTCGCCGAGGGTGCAGGTCACCAGCGTCACGTGGGCGCCTTCGGCGGCGTACCTGGCCATGGTGACGCCGTTGTTGATCGACTCGTCGTCCGGGTGCGCGTGCACCAGCAGCAGACGCCGGGCGGGGAGTTCCGTCATGGGCTCCACCCTATGACTGTCCGGGGCTTGTCCAGTGCCGTCCGGGCTGTCGGCGGCGTTGCCCTGGGTAAGGCGAGGCTGTGCGGCACGGGAGTACGGAGGGGCGCGACATGTCGGTGGACGACGAGGCGACGGTACGGCTCGGGGACGGGACGGAGCAGGCGGACGAGCCCGGGTGGGAGGTGGACCCGAACGACGACTGGGCGCTCGCCGTGGTCGCCACGGTGGGGAGGCAGCTGAAGCTACGGCGCGAGGCGGCGGGAATGCGGGCCGCCGAGTTCGCGACGGCGGTCGGGTACGGCGAGGACCTGGTCTACAAGGTCGAGGGCGGGAAGCGGATCCCCCGGCTCGACTATCTCGACGCGGCGGACCGGCTGCTGGACGCGGGCGGCCTCATCGCGGCGATGAAGGAGGACGTGAAGAAGGTCCGGTACCCGAAGAAGGTGCGGGATCTGGCGCAGATGGAGGCGCGTGCGGTGGAGCTTCAGCTGTACGACCCGCTGAACGTCCATGGGCTGCTGCAGACGCCCGAGTACGCGCGTGGGCTGCTCATGATGCGGCGCCCCGCCTACTCGAAGGACGAGGTCGAGCGGTTCATCGCGGCGCGCGTGGCCCGCAAGGCCGTCTTCGAGCGGGACCCGGCGCCCGAACTCAGCTTCGTCCTGGAAGAGTGGACACTCAGGCGCCCTCTGGGCGGAAGGGCGAACCTGCGCCGCCAGTTGGAGCATCTGCTGGAAGTCGGGCAGTTGAGGACCGTCGAGTTGCAAGTGATGCCGATGGACCGCGAGGAGCACGCCGGCCTGGCGGGCGGCATCGAGGTGCTGAAGTTCCAGGACGGCTCGATGGTGGGACGTTCGCCGGTGGTGGCCTACGGCCGACCGGTGTCGGAGCCCAAGCAGCTACGTATCCTTGAACTCCGGTATGGCATCATCCGGGCGCAGGCCTTCACCCCGCGTGAGTCGGCCGCGTTCATCGAGCGACTGCTGGGGGAGACATGATCCGCGAAACCGACCTGGCGTGGTTCAAGAGCAGCTACAGCAGCAGCAGCGAGGGTGACTCCTGCGTCGAGATCGCCACCGAGCCCGGCACCGTCCACGTCCGCGACTCCAAGCACACCGATGCCGGACCGCGACTCGCTCTGGCGCCGGAGGCGTGGGCCTCGTTCCTGTCCGGCACTTTCACGTGGCCGGCCGTCAGAAGTTGATGCTCCCGATCATCCCCGCGAGGTTCGTCGTCAGCTCACTGATCGTGGGCGCGACGGTCGACGAAGCCAGGTAGAAGCCGAGGAGCATGCACACGACCGCGTGCCCCGCCTTCAACCCTGACTTCTTGACCAGCAGGAAGACGATGATCGCCAGCAGCACAACCGCCGAAATCGAGAGTGCCACGGCGGCTCACCTCCAATAAGCCCAGGGACATGGGGAGGGTCGGACGCGGTCGGACGCGGTCCTACCTTGGGGCAGATAAATCCACGCAGCGGGCATCTGGTTGATACCCACTATGCGCTAGTGATCATAACTATCCGTGCGCGCGCATCTCTCGGCGCACGGCCGCACAAGGGGGCGCATGGCCAATATGGTCGAGGCATGACGACCGAGTCCGACTCCTTCCCCAAACGGCACGCCCGCACCCAGCGGTTCACGCTCGGCGCGCCGCGTTCGTTCACCGTGGCACCCGACGGTTCCCGGGTCGCCTTCCTGCGCTCCGGTGCCGGCACGGACCGGGCCAATTCACTGTGGATCCTCGATACCGAGGAGGGCGGCGAGCGCGTCGCCGCCGATCCGCGCGCCCTCCTGGGAGGCGCCGAGGAGCATCTGTCGCCCGAGGAGCGGGCGCGGCGTGAGCGCAGCCGCGAGGGCGGCGCCGGTATCGTCGGCTACGCCACCGACGCGGCCGTCGAGCTGGCCTCTTTCGCCTTGTCAGGGCGGCTCTTCGCGGCCGAGCTGCGGGCCGGGACGGCGCGCGAACTGCCCACCCCCGGACCGGTGATCGACCCGCGCCCCTCCCCCGACGGCAGGCACATCGCCTACGCCGCCCAGGGCGCCCTGCGGGTCGTGGGTGCCGAGGGGGACGGGGACAGGGCACTGGCCGAGGCGGACGCGGAGGGCGTCACCCACGGGCTCGCCGAGTTCATCGCCGCCGAGGAGATGGGGCGCAGCCGGGGCTTCTGGTGGGGACCCGAGTCGGACCGGCTGCTGGTGGCACGCGTGGACGACACGCCGGTCAGCCGGTGGTGGATCTCCGACCCGGCCCATCCCGAGCGTGAGCCACACCACGTGCGGTACCCGGCGGCGGGCACCGCCAACGCGGACGTACGGCTGTTCGTGATCGGGCTGGACGGGGGGCGCACGGAGGTCCTCTGGGACCGGGCGCGGTATCCGTATCTGGCGCGAGTGCACTGGTCAGCGGCGGGTGCGCCACTCATCCTCGTACAGGCGCGCGACCAGCGCAGTCAGTTGTTCCTGGCCGTGGACACCGAGTCCGGGGCGACCCGGATGGTGCACGCCGACGAAGATCCAGTTTGGCTGGAACTCTTCCCCGGCGTGCCCTGCTGGAGCCCCTCCGGGCAGCTCGTGCGGATCGCCGACGAGGGCGGCGCGCGCGTGCTGGCGGTCGGTGAACGCCCGCTCACCGGTGCCCAGTTGCATCTGCGGGCGGTGCTGGACGTCTCCGGCGACGACGTGCTGGTCTCCGCGTCGGCCGGCGAGGAGGCGGCAGAGCCGGAGACGGGCGAAGTACACGTGTACCGGGTGAACGAACTCGGCGTGGAGCGCGTCTCGCAGGAGCCCGGCGTGCACTCGGCGGTACGTGCCGGCGGCGTGACCGTTCTCGTCTCCGCGACGCTCGACCGCCCGGGGGCCCGGGTACAGGTTCTGCGGGACGGGAAGCCGCTGGCGACCGTCGCCTCTTACGCCGAAGACCCTG
This sequence comes from Streptomyces sp. NPDC058812, assembly GCF_042744565.1. Lineage (NCBI taxonomy): Bacteria > Bacillati > Actinomycetota > Actinomycetes > Kitasatosporales > Streptomycetaceae > Streptomyces > Streptomyces sp. NPDC058812. Next base: position 74,085 of record NZ_JBHYOB010000009.1, on the reverse strand, counting down.
GTTTGTCCCCGCGCGTGACACTCACCCAGGGGGGCGCACGCCGCGTCCCGTGCGCCGTGCTTATGCCAAGGGACTACCACGGTGACACCTCCCTCCCCGTACTCCTGGACCCGTACGGTGGACCGCACGGTCAGCGCGTGGTGGCCGCGCACAACGCCCACCTCACGTCGCAGTGGTTCGCCGACCAGGGCTTCGCGGTCGTCGTCGCCGACGGGCGGGGCACCCCGGGGCGGTCCCCCGCCTGGGAGAAGGCCATCAAGGACGACGTGGCCGCGGTCGCGCTCCAGGACCAGGTGGACGCGCTCCAGGCCCTCGCCGCGGACTTCCCGCTCGACCTGAACCGGGTCGCCATCCGTGGCTGGTCCTTCGGGGGCTACCTGGCCGCCCTGGCGGCCCTGCGCCGCCCGGACGTCTTCCATGCCGCCGTCGTGGGCGCCCCGGTCACCGACCTGCGGCTGTACGACACCCACTACGAGGAGCGCTACATCGGCCACCCGGGCGAGCAACCGGACGTCTACCGCCGCAACTCGGTGATCGACGACGCGGGCCTGGTCGACGCCGCCGAGCCGCGGCGCCCCATGATGATCATCCACGGGCTCGTGGACGACAACGTGGCGGTAGCCCACTCCCTGCGACTGTCCTCGGCCCTGCTGGCCGCGGGCCGCCCGCACGAGGTGCTCCCGCTGTCCGGCGTCACGCACATGACTCCGCAGGAGTCGGTCGCCGAGAACCTGCTGCTGCTCCAGGTCGACTTCCTCAAGCGGTCACTGGCATAGCGTCACACGGAGGCACCAACCGCTTTAACACGCAGGCAACTTCACCGAAGCGGCACCGATATACGGACGCGCGACGCTGATCAGCGTACGGCCGTGCGGGTGCCGTAAGCGGGCCGGGGAGCGCCATGTCACCCCGGCCCGCCTCCCCCGCCGTCCTGCGTCTCCCCCTCCGGCGGCACCACCTGCTTCTCCTCCGCGAAGTGGCAGGCCGAGTCGTGGGCCGCGGGACCGGTGGCATGCCGGAATTCGGCGGGGACGGCGAGCGCCGGCACCTCCAGGGCGCAGCGCTCCCGCGCCTTCCAGCAGCGGGTGCGGAAGCGGCAGCCGGACGGGATGTTGGTCGGGGACGGCACGTCGCCGGCCAGGATGATGCGCTCGCGGTGCTCCCGGGCCTCCGGGTCGGGCACCGGCACGGCGGACAGCAGCGCCTGCGTGTAGGGGTGCGTGGGATGGTCGTAGATCTCGGCGTCGCGGCCGGTCTCCACGATCCGGCCGAGGTACATCACGCCGACCCGGTCCGAGATGTGCCGGACGATGGACAGGTCGTGGGCGATGAAGATGTAGGACAGGTCGAACTCGTCCTGGAGCCGGCCCATCAGGTTGATCACCTGCGCCTGCACGGACACGTCGAGGGCCGAGACCGGCTCGTCCGCGACGATGATCTCCGGGCGCAGCGCCAGCCCCCGCGCGATGCCGATGCGCTGGCGCTGGCCGCCGGAGAACTGGTGGGGGTAGCGGTTGATGTACTCCGGGTTGAGACCGACGACGTCCAGCAGTTCCTGCACCCGCCCCCGCCGGTCGCCCTTCGGCGCCACCTCCGGGTGGATGTCGTACGCCTCCCCGATGATGTCTCCCACGGTCATGCGGGGGTTGAGGGAGGTGTAGGGGTCCTGGAAGACCATCTGGATGTTGCGGCGTACGGACTTGAGGGCCTTGCCCGACAGCTTGGTGATGTCCTCGCCCTTGTAGCGGATCTCGCCGGCCGTCGGCTTCTCCAGGTTGACCAGCATCTTGGCGACCGTGGACTTGCCGCAGCCGGACTCGCCGACGATGCCCAGTGTCTCGCCGCGGTCGAGGTGGAAGTCGACGCCGTCGACCGCCTTGACCGCGCCGACCTGCTTCTTGAAGAGGATGCCGGTGGTGAGCGGGTAGTGCTTGACGAGACCGCGGACTTCGAGGATCGGCTCAGTCATGCAGGCACTCCCTCCAGAAGTGGCAGGCGCTGCCCCGCTCCGCGTCGGACTCCGTCACGTCGTACAGCGGCGGTACGTCGGTGCGGCAGACGTCCTGGGCCATCGGGCAGCGGGGGTGGAAGGCGCAGCCGGGCGGGATGCGGGTGAGGTTGGGCGGCAGACCCTTGATGGCGTAGAGCTCCTGGCCCTTCTGGTCCAGGCGCGGGATCGAATCCAGCAGGCCGCGCGTGTACGGGTGGGCGGGTGCCTTGTAGATGTCGTGCACCGGCGCCGTCTCCACGATCCGGCCCGCGTACATGACGGCGATCTTGTCGGCCACGTCGGCGACCACGCCCAGGTCGTGGGTGATGAGGATCAGACCCATGTGCAGCTCGCGCTGGAGTTCCGCGAGCAGGTCCATGACCTGGGCCTGGACGGTGACGTCGAGGGCGGTGGTCGGCTCGTCGGCGATGATCAGCTTCGGCTCCAGGGCCATCGCCATGGCGATCATGATGCGCTGGCGCATGCCGCCGGAGAACTGGTGCGGGTACTGCCGCACCCGCTCCTTGGCGGCCGGGATGCGTACGCGGTCCATCAACTCGACGGCCTTGGCGTGGGCGTCCTTGCGCGACATGCCGCGGTGCACGGTGAACATCTCGGCGAGCTGGGCGCCGACGGTGAGGACGGGGTTCAACGACGACAGCGCGTCCTGGAAGATCATCGCCATCTCGGCGCCGCGGACCTTCCGGCGTTCCTCCTCCTTCAGCTTCAGCAGGTCCCGGCCCTCGAAGAGCACCTCGCCCGCGGTGATCCGGCCCGGGGGCATGTCGAGGATGCCCATGACCGTCTGGGCGGTGACGGACTTGCCGGAGCCGGACTCGCCGAGGACGGCCAGGGTCTCGCCCGCGTCGACGCCGTAGCTGACGCCGTTGACGGCCTTGGCGACGCCGTCCCGGGTGTGGAACTCCACGTGCAGGTCGCGCACTTCCAGCAGCATGCGGCGGCTCACCTCAGCTTCGGGTCGAGGGCGTCGCGCACCGCGTCGCCGAGCATGATGAACGCGAGGACGGTGACGGCGAGGGCTCCGGAGGGCCACAGCAGGGCGTGCGGGGCGTTGCGGACGTAGGGGGCGGCGGCGGAGATGTCGATGCCCCAGGAGACGCTGGGTGGCTTGAGACCGACGCCGAGGAAGGACAGGGTCGCCTCCAGGGAGATGTAGGTGCCCAGCGCGATGGTCGCCACGACGATGACGGGGGCGACGGCGTTGGGCGCGATGTGGCGCAGCAGGAGTCGGGAGTTCGAGGCGCCGAGGGCGCGGGCGGCCTGGACGTAGTCGTTCTGCTTGGCGGTGATGACGGAGCCGCGGGCGATACGGGAGATCTGCGGCCAGCCGAGCAGCACGATGAAGCCGATGACCGGCCAGACGGTGTTGCTGGTGATGACGGAGAGCAGGACCAGGCCGCCGAGGACGACCGGGATCGCGAAGAAGACGTCGGTGATCCGGGAGAGGACCGCGTCCCCCGCCCCGCCGAAGAACCCGGCGAGCCCGCCCAGCACGCTGCCGAGGACCGCGACCCCCAGCGTGGCGAGGACGCCCACCGCCACCGACGTACGGGCGCCGTAGACGGTGCGGGTGTAGACGTCGCAGCCCTGGCCGTTGAAGCCGAAGGGGTGGCCGGACTGGGAGCCCTCCTGGGCCTTGGCCAGGTCGCACTTGAGGGGACTGCCGGAGGTGATCAGGGACGGCCAGATGGAGATGACGATCAGGAAGAGGATCACCAGGGCCGAGACGATGAAGACCGGGTTGCGGCGCAGGTCGTGCCAGGCGTCGGACCAGAGGCTGCGGGGTTTGTCCTGGGGGCCGCTGCCCTCCGGACCGTCCGGGCCCGGGGTCTTCTCCAGGGTCACCGCCTCGCTCGCGCCGAGGTCCATCTGCCCGCCCATGCCGGTTCCGGCGATCGCGCGCTCCGGTTCGTACGGCTGCTGCTCAGGCATAGCGGATCCTCGGGTCGAGTACGGCGTACAGGAGGTCGACGACGAGGTTGGCGACGAGGAAGACCAGGACCAGGACGGTGACGAAGCCGACGACGGTCTGCGTGTTCTGCCGGAGGATGCCCTGGTAGAGCTGGTAGCCGACACCGTGGATGTTGAAGATCCGCTCGGTGACGATGGCGCCGCCCATCAGGGCGCCGATGTCGGTGCCGATGAAGGTGACGACGGGGATCAGGGAGTTGCGCAGCAGGTGCCGGGTGATGACCCGGTGGCGGGGCAGGCCCTTGGCGATGGCGGTGCGGACGTAGTCGGAGCGCCGGTTCTCCGCGATGGAGGTACGGGTCAGCCGGGTGACGTACGCCAGGGAGACCGAGGCGAGGACCAGGCCGGGGACGATCAGCTCGCCGAAGGGGGCCTCGGAGGAGACGGCCGGGTCGATCCAGCCCCACTTGACGCCGAGCAGGAGCTGGAGGAGGAGGCCGGTGACGAAGGTCGGGACGGAGATGACGACGAGGGTGAGGAGCAGGACGCCGGTGTCGATGGGCCGCCCGCGGCGCAGGCCGGTGACGACGCCGAGGACGATGCCGACGACGATCTCGAAGAGGATGGCGATGAGGGTGAGGCGGATGGTGACCGGGAACGCCGTGCCCATCAGCTCGGTGACCGGCCGGCCGTTGAAGGCGGTGCCGAAGTCGCCGGTGAAGACGTTGCCCATGTAGGTCAGGTACTGCTGCCACACGGGTTGGTCGAGACCGAACTCGTGGCGCAGCTGCGCGGCCGTCGCCGGGTCGCACTTCCGGTCGCCGCACAGGCCCGCGATGGGGTCGCCCATCACGTTGACCATCAGGAAGATCAGCAGCGTGGCCCCGATGAAGACCGGGATCATCTGGAGCAGCCGCCGGACGACGTAGCGTCCCATGGCGCCTCCTCAGCCGACCTTGATCTCGTCGTAGACCGGGACGCTGAACGGGTTCAGCTTCACGTTGGAGAGCCGGTCCGAGTAGCCCGCGCTGCCGTTCTGGTACCAGAGCGGGATGGCCCCCATCTCGTCCCTCAGCACCTCCTCGGCCTGCTGGAAGAGGCCGATCGCCTTGCTGGTGTCCGTCTCGGCGTTGGCCCGGTCGACGAGATCGTCGAACTTCTCGTTGGACCACTTGCCGTCGTTGGAGGAGGCGTTGGTGTAGTAGAGCGGCTGGAGGAAGTTCTGGATGAGGGGGTAGTCCATCTGCCAGCCGGCGCGGAAGGGACCGCTCATCTTCCGGTCGGTGATCTGGTTGCGGAAGTCGGCGAAGGTGCCGACCGGGTTGCCCGCGCAGGCGCGGTCGTTGTCCAGGGCGTTGTTGATGGAGTTGCAGACCGCGTCGACCCACTGCCCGTGGGAGCCGGTGTCGGCGTTGTACGTGATCCTGACCTGGCCGCCGGGCAGTCCGCCGCCCTCGCTGATCAGCTTCTTGGCCTCGTCGGGCTTGTACTCGCAGGCCTCGCCGCACAGGCCGGCCTTGTAGCCGCCGTCCTCGCCGAGGACGGGTGAGGTCCAGTCGGTGGCCGGGGTGCGGGTCTGCTGGAAGATCGTGTCCGTGATCTGCTTGCGGTCGATCGCCATGGACAGGCCCTTGCGGACCTTCTCGGAGCCGGGCTTGCTCCAGTCGTTGTCGTAGAACGGGAAGGCGAGGGTCTGGATGATGCCGGCCGGGGTGCTGATGTACCGGTCGCCGAGGTCGTTCTTCACGTTCTTGAGCTGGGCGGCGGGGACGTCGTCGACGAGGTCGAGATTGCCGGCCATCAGGTCGGTGTAAGCCGTGTTGTTGTCGGTGTAGACCTTGAGGTCGACGCCGCCGTTCTGCGCCTTGTCGGGGCCCGGGTACTCCTCCCACTTGCGCAGGGACATCTGGGAGCCGCGGGCGTAGTTGTCCACCATGTACGGGCCGTTGCCGACGGGCTTCTTCAGCCAGGCGTCGTGGTCGTCGAAGAAGGCGCGGGGCAGGGGCGCGAAGGCCGGGTAGCCGAGGGTGTCGGGGAAGGTCGAGAACTTCTGGCTCAGCTTGACGGTGAAGGTGCGGGGGCCGGTCACCTTCAGCCCGGAGAGTGTGTCGGCGCTCTGTTCGCCGCTCTCCGGGTGCGTCTTGTCGTAGCCGTCGATGTACGCGAAGAAGTAGGCGTTGCGCTGGTTGTTCTTCAGGCTCGCGCCGTAGTTCCAGGCGTCCACGAAGGACTGGGCGGTGACCTTCTCGCCGTTGCTGAAGGTCCAGCCGTCCTTGACGGTGACGGTGAAGTTCTGCGAGTCGGAGGTCTCGATCTTCTCGGCGAGCATGTTCTGCGCCTCGCCGGTCTCGGGGTCGTACTTCTTCAGCCCTCGGAAGATCATGTCGAGGACCTTGCCGCCCTGCACCTCATTGGTGTTGGCCGGCTCCAGCGGGTTCTGCGGGTCGCCCCAGGAGGAGCTGAGGACCGCGCTCGTGTCTCCGCCGCTGCCGCCCCCGCCTCCGCAGGCGGTCGCCGCGAGGGCCACCGCCGCCGCGCATGCGGCCCATTTGGTGTGCCTGGCTCCGCGCATGGAGTGCCTCCTCGTGCCCTGACTCGTCCGACTCGTCCGACTCGTTCGCTGACTCGTCCGCTGATCCATTACCGGCCAGCATCAGGGCAAAAGGTGCACCTCGCACACGCATACCTCCCTTTGGAGGAACCCGACAGCCCATCGGCGGCACCTGACGGGCCCGCAGGGGCGAACCCCTCCAACCCGCAGCAAAGGATCTTGAAACTCTGCGCAACGGATCTTCACCATCCGATGCAGAACCGTTGGATTCCGAACCCTCGGTGTACACATTTCGACGACTCCGCGTCCGCATAACGAACGCCTTGCCTGATTGGTCCAGTTGGCCCGTTATAAGGCACAGATTGATCACGGCACGCTACACGCGTAACTACGGTTCACCCAAGAACAGGTAAAGAAGGTAAAGAGCAAGCCAAGCCGGAGCGGATTTTATTGACCTTGAACGAATTGCGTTGAAAAAGTCCGGCGTAGCCCGTAGGGGGACGCCCTGCGGAGTCATCAGACCCTCCCTTGGGCCAGGAGCACCATGACCCCCCCAACTCCATCAGCGGCTGCCCCGCTCGAGGTGACCGACGAGAGCGTCGTCAAGTCGCCCACGCCCACCACCAATCAGGGCAGCGAGAGCCGTTCACCCGGGCGCCTGGCCTGGACCCGCTTCAAGCGGGACAAGACGGGCGTCATATCCGCGTGCATCGTGATCTTCTTCTTCGTCATCGCGCTCGCGGCCCCCCTCATAGCCAAGCTCTACGGCAAGAACCCGTACACCACGTACGCCAGTGAGCGCCCGGAACTGCTGAACGCCTTCTCCTACCCGGCCGGCCCCAACGGCGGTATGAGCAGTGAGTTCTGGTTCGGCATCGAGCCGCAGCTCGGCCGGGACGTCTTCACGTTCCTGCTCTACGGCATCCGCACGTCGCTGGGTCTCGCGGTGGCCGCCACCCTGCTGACGGCGATCGTCGGCGTCGTCGTGGGCATCACGGCGGGCTACCTCGGCGGTAAGACCGACTACTTCGTCAGCCGGGTCATCGACATCCTGCTCTCGTTCCCGTCCACGCTCTTCTTCATCGCTTTCATGCCGGTCGTCTACGGCCTGTTCGTCGCGAGCGACGAGAACATCCCGACCTCGCTGCGTGCCGTCTCGCTCATCCTGGTGCTGTCGGCCTTCGGCTGGGCGTCCCTCGCCCGGCTGCTGCGCGGTCAGGTGCTCGGTCTGCGCGAGCGGGAGTTCGTCGAGGCGGCCAAGGTCACGGGGGCGTCCCCGTTCCGGATCGTCTTCAAGGAACTGCTGCCCAACCTGTGGACGCCGATCATCATCCAGTCCACCCTGATGCTCCCGGCGTTTGTCACCGCCGAGGCGGGGCTGGCCTTTCTCGGCGTCGGCATCATCGACCCGACCCCGGACTGGGGCGTCATGATCCAGCGCGGCGCCCAGTTCTACACCGAGGACCTCACCTTCATGCTCTTCCCGGGTGTGTCGATGGTGATCTTCGTCCTCGCCTTCAACCTCCTCGGTGACTCGGTGCGCGACGCCCTGGACCCGAAGACCAAGCGCTGACCCTTGCGTTCCATCCGGCTCGTCCAACGCCGTCCGGCCGGCCGCCCGTCCCGTCCCGTTTGTCCTTCTCTGGCAGGTGCCTCATGTCTTTCTCCCGTAGAAACTTCCTCATAGCCACCGGTGTGGTCGCGGCTTCGTCCTCGGTGCTGACCGCGTGCGGCGGCGGGGACGGTGGATCGTCCGCCAAGCACGACGGCCCCAAGGTCAGTGGCAGCGAGACCATCGACATCAAGGTCGGCTCCAAGGCCGACTCGGCCGGCCCGGCCCCTGATGTCAAGGACGCGGTCAAGGGCGGGACGATCTACTCGCTGGACCAGTTCGACATGGACCACATGGACCCGGCGCAGATCTACGTCTCGACCGAGGCCGCCATCACCGTGCCGATCATGCGCGGTCTGACCGGCTACAAGATCGATGACAAGGGCGTCACCACCCTGGTCGGCGACGCCGCCACCGACGCCGGCACTATGAAGGACGGCGGCAAGACCTGGTCCTTCACCCTGAAGGACGGCTTGAAGTGGGAGGACGGCTCGGACGTCACCGCCGACGACGTCCGCCACACCTTCGAGCGCATCTTCGCCCCGTTCATCACCGAGGGGCCGATCTTCGTGCAGAGCTGGCTCGAAGGCGGCGACAAGTACAAGGGCCCTTACGAAGGCAAGCACCTCGACTCCATCGAGGTCGACGGCAAGACCATCACCTTCCGCCTGAACGAGGCGCGCAGCGACTTCAACTTCACGGTGGCCATGCGTGGTTACTCCCTGGTGCCGAAGAAGCTGGACACCAAGGAGAAGTACGACAAGAAGCCGGTCTCCTGCGGCCCGTACAAGATCAAGAACCGCAACGTCGGCAAGTCGATGACCTTCGTGCGCAATGAGCACTGGGACCCGAAGACGGACCCGATCCGCAACGCCTACCCGGACAGCTACCACTTCCAGTTCGGCTTCGAGCTGGTCGCCTCCACCGACCGCTACATCGCGGACAGGGGCAACGACCAGTACACGATGTCGATCTTCAACGAGATCGCTCCCGAGCGCATCGCGCAGGTGCTCACCAACGCCGAGCACAAGAAGCGGGTCCTCACCCGGGTCGACACGGTCACCTACTACTGGCCGATCAACACCACCCGCATCACGGACGTCAAGGTCCGCCAGGCGATCAACTGGGCGTGGCCGCACCAGCAGCTCCAGACGATCAGCGGTGGTGCCTACAGCACCGAGATCGCCACCACCATCCTCAGCCCGGTCACCCCCGGCTACGAGAAGTTCGACCTCTACGGCACGACCAAGAAGCCCGGCGGCGACCCGGCCAAGGCCAAGGAGCTGCTGAAGGAGGCCGGCAAGGTCGGTCAGAAGCTGGTCATCGCCTACCAGCAGTCGGACACCCAGGTGAAGGTCGCCGTCGCGGTCAAGAACGCCCTGGAGAAGGCCGGCTTCAAGGTCGTCAACAAGCAGGTCGACAAGTCGACGTTCTACACCCAGATCGGCAAGATCGACAACGAGTACGACCTGTTCGGCGCCGGCTGGAGCCCCGACTGGCCGAACGGTTACTCGGTCTTCTACCCCTGCTGGCACGGCGAGAACATCGGCAACGGCCGTAACAACTACGCCCAGCTGAACGACACCGGTGTGAACAAGGCGATCGACGCCGCCGCGAAGATCACCGACCCGGACGAGGCCAACAAGGCCTGGGGCGCCATCGACCGCCAGATCATGGAGTTGGCGCCGGTCGTCCCGGACTACCACAAGATCCGTAACTGGATGTACGGCTCCAAGGTCGGCAACGTCGTCTACGACGGCGGCAACAACTGCATCGCGCTCTGCAAGCTCTACGCCAAGAAGTAAGCGCGCACGAACCCCGGGGGGCGGCCGCCATCCGCGCGACCGCCCCCCGGGGCCCACCCCCCTCCAGGCCCCCGGCGACGGCGCCCCGTCCGGAAAGTCACGCCCCATGCTCCGCTTCCTAGTCCGCCGAGTCATCGGCGCGATGGTCATCCTGCTGATCATCAGCGCCGTCACCTTCTGGCTCTTCTACGCGATCCCGCGTGACCCCGCGATGATGTCCTGCGGCAAGAACTGCACGGAGGAGAACCTGGAGCAGATCAGGCAGAACCTGGGCATCGACGAGTCGATCGTCATGCAGTTCTGGCACTGGCTCGTGGGCGTCTTCGCCGGACGCGACTACGGCGGGTACGGCTACTGCGACGCGCCCTGCCTCGGCTACTCGTTCGCCAACAACGAGCCCGTCTTCGGCACGATCATGGACCGGCTGCCGCTGACCCTCTCGCTCGCCTTCGGCTCGGCGTTCTTCTTCCTGATCATCGGTGTCGGCGCGGGCATGCTCGCTGCGCTCAAGCAGGGCAAGTTCCTGGACAAGTTCGCCAGCTCGGTGTCGCTGCTCGGCTCCTCGCTGCAGATCTACTTCGTCGGCTACGTCGCCATGTTCTTCCTGGTATCGCAGCTCGGCATCCTCAGCCAGCCCTCGTACACCCCGTTCACGGAGAACCCGGCCGCCTGGGTGTCCGGTCTGTTGCTTCCCTGGCTCGTACTGTCGATCATCTTCACCGCCAACTACACCCGTATGACGCGTTCCCAGATGGTGGAGCAGCTCAGCGAGGACTACGTCCGCACCGCCCGCGCGAAGGGCCTGTCCCAGCGCAACGTCTTCTTCCGGTTCGCCTGGCGCGGCGCGATGGGCCCAATCGTCACCCTGTTCGGCATCGACCTCGGCACCCTGATCGGCGGCGCCATCATCACCGAGTCGGTGTTCTCCCTCCAGGGTGTCGGCCGGCTCGCGGTGCAGGCCGTGAACCAGAGCGACCTGCCCATGCAGCTCGGTGTCACCGTGCTGGCGGCCGGCGCGATCGTGCTCTTCAACATCGTCGTCGACGCGGTCTACGCCCTCATCGACCCGCGGATCCGGCTCGCCTGACCTCCGCCCGTAGCCCCCTACCCCGCATCACCTCCTGGAGCGTCCCCGTGACGAGCACCGAACAGCAGCCCTTCCTCTCCGTCAGGGACCTGAAGGTCCACTTCTCCACCGAGGACGGCATCGTCAAGGCCGTCGACGGGCTCTCCTTCGACCTCGCCAAGGGCAAGACGCTCGGCATCGTGGGCGAGTCGGGCTCGGGCAAGTCGGTCACCAACCTGACGATCCTGGGCCTGCACGACCGGGACCGCACCGCGATCGACGGCGAGATCATCCTTGACGACAAGGACCTGCTCACCGCCACCGAGCGGGAGCTGGAGCGGCTGCGCGGCAACAAGATGGCCATGATCTTCCAGGACGCGCTGGCCTCGCTGTCGCCGTACCACACCATCGGCAAGCAGATCAGCGAGACGTACCGCAAGCACACCGGCGCCTCCAAGAAGGAGGCCCGGGACCGGGCGATCGAGATGCTGCGTCGGGTGGGCATCCCGCAGCCGGACGTCCGGGTGGACGACTACCCGCACCAGTTCTCCGGCGGTATGCGCCAGCGCGCGATGATCGCCATGGCGCTGGTCTGCGACCCCGAGCTGCTCATCGCGGACGAGCCGACCACGGCCCTCGACGTGACGGTCCAGGCGCAGATCATGGACCTGCTCAAGGATCTCCAGCAGGAGTTCGGCACGGCCATCGTCTTCATCACCCACGACCTCGGTGTCATCGCGGACATCGCGGACGACGTCCTGGTGATGTACGGCGGCCGGTGCGTGGAGCGCGGTACCAAGGAGGAGGTGCTGCGCGACCCGCAGCACCCGTACACGCTGGGCCTGATGAGCTCCATGCCCAGCCTGGCCGGACCGGTCGACGTGCCGCTGGAGCCGATCCCGGGCTCGCCGCCCTCGCTGCTCAACCCGCCCACCGGCTGCCGGTTCCACCCGCGGTGCGCCTTCGTCGAGAAGGTCGAAGGAGGGCTGTGCTCCTCGGCGCAGCCCGTGCTCGAGGTGGTCAAGGGCCGGGGCTCCGCCTGCCACCTGCCCCCGGAGCAGCGCTCGGAGCTGTTCGCCGACTTCGCCGGTTCCCGGCACAACTGACGTAAAGAGACAGGACTTCACCATCATGAGCAACGCGGAAACGCTCCTGGACGTCAGCGGCCTGACCAAGCACTTCCCGATCAAGGGCGGCTTCCCGATCTCGCGTACGGTCGGAGCCGTGCGGGCGGTGGACGGCCTGGACTTCCAGGTGCGCGAGGGCGAGAGCCTGGGCCTGGTCGGCGAGTCGGGGTGCGGCAAGTCGACGACCGGCCGGCTGATCACCCGCCTGCTGGAACCCACGGGCGGCAAGGTCGTGTACCGGGGCCAGGACATCACGCACGCGGGGCGCAAGGCGCTCGCGCCGATCCGGTCCGAGATCCAGATGATCTTCCAGGACCCGTACGCGTCCCTCAACCCGCGCCAGACGGTCGGCAAGATCATCGCCGGCCCGATGGAGATCAACGGCATCAACCCGGCCGGTGGGCGCGAGACCCGGGTGCGCGAGCTGCTGGAGATCGTGGGTCTCAACCCCGAGCACTTCAACCGCTTCCCGCACGAGTTCTCCGGCGGCCAGCGCCAGCGCATCGGGGTCGCCCGCGCCCTGGCCCTCGAACCCAAGCTGATCGTGGCCGACGAGCCGGTCTCCGCGCTCGACGTGTCCATCCAGGCCCAGGTGGTGAACCTGCTCCAGAAGGTGCAGAGGGAACTGGGCATCGCGTTCGTCTTCATCGCGCACGACCTCGCCGTCGTACGGCACTTCTCGCAGCGCGTGGCGGTCATGTACCTCGGTAAGATCATGGAGATCGCCGACCGCGACGACCTGTACAACAACCCGCGTCATCCCTACACGCGCGCCCTGCTGTCCGCCGTGCCCGAGGCCACGGTGGAGGACACGCCCCGCGAGCGCATCCGGCTCGTCGGCGACGTGCCCTCGCCGATCAACCCGCCCTCGGGCTGCCGCTTCCGCACCCGGTGCTGGAAGGCGACGGACAAGTGCGCGTCGGAGGCGCCGCCGCTGGTGCAGGTGGAGGGCGACAAGGCCGGACACCTGACCGCGTGCCACTACCCCGAGACGGATGACGTACCCTCGCCCCGTCTCACCAAGAGCCCCCAGGCGGCTGCCTGACAACACCCCTTTCTGTCGGCACCGCCTGCGGAACGGACCTTCCACGGCCCATTGACCCGAGCCCGGAAACGTCCGCTCCAGGGAAACCGAGGGCCCGCGCCTCCCCAGGCGCGGGCCCTCGGTCTGTTCGCGGCGGGGCCGGGTCAGTCCTTGTCCGGCTCCTCCAGCGCGGCCAGCGCCGGGTCGAGCACGATGTCCTCCTCGCGGGCCGCGATCGTCGGCTCCTCCGGGAAGTGGCAGGCCGTCAGATGACCGTCGCGGTTGCCGTCGATCCGGACCAGTGGAGGCACCTCGCTCGCGCACTTGTCCTGCGCCTTCCAGCAGCGGGTGCGGAAGCGGCAGCCGGAGGGCGGCATGATCGGCGAGGGCACGTCGCCGGCGAGGCGGATCCGCTCACGCTCCTCCGGCTCGTCGACCATCGACACCTCGGGAACCGCCGACAACAGAGCATGGGTGTAGGGGTGCCGCGGCCTGCTGTAGATGGAGTCCCGGTCGCCGACCTCGACCACCCTGCCGAGGTACATGACGGCGACACGCTTCGAGAAGTGCCGGACCACGGCCAGGTCGTGGGCGATGAACAGGAAGGCGATGCCCAGCTCCTGCTGCACCTTCTGCAGGAGATTCACGACCTGCGCCTGGATCGACACGTCCAGCGCGGAGACCGGCTCGTCCGCGACGATGAGCTTCGGGTTGAGTGCGAGGGCGCGGGCCACGCCGATCCGCTGACGCTGGCCGCCGGAGAACTCGTGCGGGAAGCGGTTGAAGTGCTCCGGGTTGAGGCCCACGAGTTCGAGCAGCTCGCGGACCCTCTTGTCCCGGCCGCCCGCCGGGTTGATTCCGTTGACCTCCATCGGCGACTTGATGATCGTGCCGACGGTCTGCCGGGGGTTCAACGAGGAGTACGGATCCTGAAAGATCATCTGGATCTCGGAGCGGACGGACGCCAGTTGCCTCCGTGAGGCATGGCTGATGTCCTGACCCACGTACTCGATCTTCCCGGCCGTCGGTTCCAGGAGCCGGGTGATGAGACGGCCCGTGGTGGACTTGCCGCAACCGGACTCGCCCACCAGGCCGACGCTCTCACCGGCGCCGACGGTCAGATCGACGTCGTCCACGGCCTGGACGGCGCCGACCCTTCGTTTGATCGGGAACCCGCCGTAGATCGGGAAGTGCTTGGTCAGACCCTCGACCTTCAGCAGCGTCTCGGCCGACGCCGTGGAGGAGCCCTGCTGTGCGGGAAGGGTGAGTTTGTCGCTCATGTCTCGGGCTCCCTAGCGCAGCCGGGGCTGGATCTTGTCGATGAAGAAGGTCTGCTTCTGCTCCGCCGTCAGGTGGCAGGCGGCGGCCCGTCCCTCGCCGAGCGGCGGACGCTCGGTGCTGCACCGGTCACCCGGCACCTCGCCCGTGAACGCGCATCGCGGGTGGAAGGGGCATCCGGACGGCGGGTTCAGCAGGCTGGGCGGTGTGCCGGGGATCGGGGTGAGCGCCTGGTCGATGCTGCCGCCGAGCCGCGGCATCGAGCTGAGCAGTCCCCACGTGTACGGATGCCGTGGCCTGCGCAGCACCTCGGCGGTGCTGCCGCGCTCCACGGCCCGGCCCGCGTACATCACCAGCAGGTCGTCGGCCATCTCGGAGATGACTCCGAGGTCGTGCGTGATGAAGACGATGGCCGAACCGAACTCCTGCTGGAGGTCCTTGAGCAGATCGAGGATCTGGGCCTGCACGGTCACGTCCAGGGCGGTGGTCGGCTCGTCGGCGATCAGCAGGTCGGGGTCGCAGACCAGCGCCATGGCGATCATCGCGCGCTGGCGCATACCGCCGGAGAACTGGTGGGGGTAGTCGTCCACCCGGGACTTGGGCTGCGGGATGCCGACCTTGGTCAGCATCTCGATCGCCCGCGCCCGCGCCTCCTTCTTGGACGCGCCGGTGTGTTTCATGAAGGGCTCGGCGATCTGCCGACCCACCGTGTAGTACGGCGAAAGTGCGGTCAGCGGGTCCTGGAAGATCATGGCGACCTTGTTGCCGCGGAGCTTCTCCATCTCCTTCTCGGTCGCGGTGACGAGTTCCTTCCCGTCGAGGACGATCTCGCCCTCCACGGTGGTGTTCTTGGGGTTGTGCAGGCCGAGGACGGTGAGGTTGGTGACGGACTTGCCGGAACCCGACTCTCCCACGATGCCGAGAGTCCGGCCGCGCGCGACGTCGAAGGACAGGCCGTCGACCGCCTTGACGATGCCGTCCTCGGTGGAGAACCGCACCCGGAGGTCGCTTACCGAGAGGAAGGACTCCGGCCCGGTCGGGGCCGTCTCGCCTTCGGTCTTGGTCAGAGTGCTCACGGTGTTTCTCCTAGCTGAGCCGCACGCGCGGATCGATGTAGGCGTAGGCGAGGTCCACGAGGATGTTCAGGAGCAGGATGAAGAAGGCTCCGAACAGCATGACGCCCATCGTCACCGGCAGGTCCTTGGTCAGGGACGAGTCGACCGCGAGGCGACCGATGCCGGCCAGGTCGAACGTGAACTCCGTGACCACCGCGCCGGACAGCAACGCGCTGAGGTCCATGCCGAGGATGGTGACGATCGGGATGAGCGAACCACGCCAGGCGTAGCGGAAGAAGACGTACCGCTGCTTCATGCCCTTGGCCCGTGCGGTGCGGACGTGCTCTTCCTGGAGCTGCTCGATCATGGTCGAGCGGGACATACGGGTGTACTGGGCGGTGAAGATGGTGGCCATCACCAGCCAGGGGATGAGCAGACCGATCGCCCACGTGACCGGGTTCTCGGTGAACGGCTTGTAGCTCGGGTTGTCCATGATCCCGGACTGGTAGACGAGAATGCCGAGCACGATCGGGCCGAGGAAGTAGATCTGGAACGAGCTGAGGACGATCGAGGCACCGCTGACGAGCTTGTCGGCGGCCGTGCCGCGCTTCCAGGCGGCGAGCAGGCCCGAGCCGAGGCCCAGGATCAGGAAGATGACCAGACCGCCGACCGTGAGCGAGAGCGTCAGCGGGAACCGGTCCATGATCGAGTCCCAGACGAACTCACCGGAGTCGAACGACACGCCCAGACACGGCGCGGAGCAGTGCCCCTGGGCGAAGTCCCGCCCGGCGACGATGCCCGTCATGAACTCCCAGAACTGGGCGGTGATGGGCTTGTCGAGACCGAGGTTCTCGCGGATCACCGCGATGTTCTCGGGTGAGCAGTTCTTGCCGCAGGACAGCTCGGCGAAGTCCTGAGGGATCGTATAGAACAGGAAGAAGGTGAACGCGCCGATCAGGAACATGATCACGATGGCGCCGATCAACCTGCGAACGAGGAACTGAAGCATGGCAGGTGGATGCTCTCTTCGGACACGGCGGCAGGGAGGGGTTGCCGTCCGCCGGGGTGCGCTCCGCCTGGCGCGCACCCCGGCGGTCAGCCGGGCTGGAGGGCTACGGCTGCTTCAGGAACAGGTCGTTGATGTCGATGTAGCTCGACTCGTTGCTGTACCTGGCGCCACCGATGTTCGATCCGTAGAGCTGGATCTGCTTCGAGTAGTAGACCGGGGCGGCCGGGTTGATCTCCTCCACGATGCGGTGGTGGGCCTGCTCCCAGGTCTTGGCGGCCTCCTCCGGCTGCTGCGTCAGGGCCTTCTTGATCATCTCGTTGACCTGCGGGTCGTCGATGTGCGAGTAGTTGGACCCACCGTCGGCGACGAGTTCACCGTCGTAGACCGGCGTGATGACCGTGGACGCGGACGGCCAGTCCTGACCCCAGCCGGTCATGTAGAGGTCGTACGGGTTCTTCAGCTTGCCGACCTGCTCGTAGAAGCTGGCCCGGTCGATCTCCTTGGCCTGGACGTCGAAGCCGATCTTGTTGAGCGCGTCCTTGATGATGACCATCTGGGCCTGGCCGCGCGGGGTGTTGGAGTAGGCGTAGGTGAGCTTGGTGCCCTCCGCGACTCCCGCCTCCTTCAGGAGCTTCTTGGCCATCTCCGGGTCGCCGTTCGGCTTCTTGAGCTTGCCGAACGGGTCGTACTTCGGGTCGAAGTTCGGCAGGGTCGGGGCGAGCAGACCGCCGGCGACCTCACCGCCGTAGCGACCGCCGTCCGCCTGGACCATGGACTGGTTCGGGATCGCGTAGGTGATCGCGTCGCGGACCTTCTTGTCCTTCATGCGGTCGAGGTTGAAGGTCAGCTGCCAGACGTAGGGCTGGTAGCCCTGGATGGTCCGCTTCTTCGCCGAGGCGTCGCCGATGACGGCCGACATCTGGGCCGGGTCGACCGAGTCCGTGAACTGGATCGCGTTCTTGGCCTCGCCCTGGTCGGCCATCAGACGCTTGGTCTGGCTGGCCTGGTCGATGGTGCTGGTGAAGTTGTAACCGTCGACGTACTGGTGGCGCACCGAGTCGGTCTTCGGGTCCCACTGGTCGTTCTTGACCAGCTTCATCGACTTGCCGGGCTTGTACTCGGCGATCTTGTAGGGACCGAGGGCCGCCGGGGCGTCGTCGTACTTCTCCTTCGTGTCCCGCTTCTCGGGCACGATGGCGTACCCGGCCATGGCGAGGGCCTGCGGAAGGTCCTGGCGCGGCTGGGAGAAGTGGAAGACGACCGTCTTGTCGTCCGGTGTCTCCAGCACCGAGTCCGGCAGGTGCTTGCCCTTGTACGGCCCGTCCGGCAGTGCCTTGCGGTAGTCGTTGCCGGAGAGCCAGGACTGGACGAAGGTCGGACCGTCGAAGATCACCTTCGAGTACAGGCGCTCGATGGTGTGGCGGACGTCCTTCGAGGTGATGGGGTTGCCCTGGTCGTCCTTGACGCCGTCCTTGAGCTTGAACGTCCAGGTCTTGCCGCCGTCCGAGGACTGGCCCGAGTCGGTGGCGATGTCACCGACGACGGTGAGGTTGCCCTCCTCGTCCTCCTGGAAGTTCGTCAGGCCGCGGTGCACCAGGTTGGCGAACTGACCGGCGTCGCTGACGTAGATCTGCCCCGGGTCCATGTGGGTCAGGTCCGACTGCATGTAGACGTTGATGAAGCCGCCGGGCTTGGCGCCGGGGACCTCTTCGGCCGGGCCGTTGGACGCCGCGGCGTCACCGTAGGCGACCGGGTCCTGCTGCTCGGCGGCGTCCTTCTGGCCCTTGGCGTCGCTCTTGCCCTTGCTGCCGCCGTCACTGTCGCCGGAGCAGCCGGTCAGCACCAGCGTGCCGGCCATGATGGCCACGGCTATGGCGCGTGTGGTGCTCGTGGTGCGCTTTCTGATGGGCTTCATGATGCCGATCCACCTGCCTGTCGATAGTTGTCCACGAGTGCTGCCTGACGGTCCGGAAGCCCGGCACGGGGGCGGCAGCTCCCCCACCCACCAATGGACGATTACCGTCCGGTCTTGGGGTCGAACGCGTCCCGGACGGAGTCTCCGAGAAGGTTGAAGGAGAGAACGAAAACGACCAGTGCCACGCCCGGGAAGAACATGAACATCGGGTCCTGCTCGTACACGTCGGCACCGATGGCGAACATGCGGCCCCAGTCGGGGGTCGGTTCGACGAAGCCGACACCGATGTACGAGAGGAAGGCGATGGACAGGATCGTGCTCGGAAGGATGTACGTGGCCTGCACCAGGATCGGTGTGACGATGTTGGGCAGGATCTCCTTGCGCACGATCCGCCATGGAGAGGCACCGGACACCTTGGCCGCCTCCACGAACTCACGCTCGCGGAGCGTCAGTACGGAGCTGCGCACCAGACGAGCCAATCCCATCCAGCCGAGGAACCACATCACCAGGGTGATGGCCACGGCCCGCAGATAGGTGGGGGTCTCGTCCTGGGGGGAGACGAACATCGCGGTCACGACGGGCATGAAGGCGATGAAGAACAGCTGTTGCGGGAAGGCCAGGAAGAAGTCGGTGATCCGGCCCAGCCAGTAGTCCACCCGGCCACCGAAGAAGCCGCTGACCATCCCGATGATCACGCCCGTGAGGACACAGAGCAGCGTGACGACCACGGCCATGTACAGCGAGGTTCGCATGCCGTACAGCAGCATGGTGAACACGTCGCGCCCGAGCTTGGGCTCGACACCGAACCAGAAGTCCCCGGACATGCCCCCGAAGGAACCGGTCGGCATGGCGAAGTCGTCCAGCAGGAAGGGGTACTCCGGCTCCTGGGCGTACAGGGTGTACGGATCCTTCCCGTACAGCTTGGCGATGAGCGGTGCCAGCGCCGAAACGAGGAAGTAGAGAATCACCACGCACGCGGAGACGACGCCGGTCCGGTCGCGCTTGAAGCGCAGCCACATCAGCTGCCCGGGAGACCGGCCTTCGTGGCTCTTCGTCTCCACGGCCTTGACGCGATCCGGCGCGTCGTCGACGGCGGCCGACGTTCCGCCGCCCTCGATGTCGATTGGACTTGTCACAGTTCGCCCATTTCACAGGTGTGGGTGTGCCGAACCGACGACCGGCGCAGGGTGTGCGCGATCGCGGAACGGATCATGAAGAAGCGTCGAGTGGTCCCGTGGGATGCGGGAAACCCGCAGCCGGACGCGCGTAGCCGGATGCCCGGACGTCAGCGGCCGGCTCGCTCCTCAGAGTCGATCGCCGTCCGACGGGGCGAAGTTGGGGGCGACGGACCGTGTGACCCACCTGGTGTTCGTGACACCGCGCATGGGGCTCCTCCTCATGACTCCACGTGTTCACCGACAGGAGGGGGCGCATATCTGCCTTCCGACACCCCTGACGGAAGGACAGACACCCCCTGGTGCTCGTGAGTCGGCGCTGTCCCCACAGCGCGAGACCCATTGACCCGAGCGCTACGCGGCTAACTATCTGCCATGACCAGAAGGACCGACCACCGTCTTTAAATCTCAATTCAGTCACAGCTGACAGGGAGATCTTCCAAAATCTGGACAAACTGTTCGGGACGAGAAGGCCGCGAAACGGACGTGTTACCTGGCTATCGGGCGTCGATCTCCGTGTTTCGGACACCGAGGGCCGCCGGAGGGGTTCCGGAAGGGTGCCGGGGCCACGGAAAACCGGTTGAAAAAAGCCCGGGTGCCCCCATGATGGGGGCACCCGGGCTCCGCTGGACGCCGGCCGCGTGCCGGCGGCGGCGGGTGGATCAGTTGTGCTTGGCGCGGCTCGCGGCGCGGGCGCGCTCGCGGGCGTCCAGGTTCACCTTGCGGATGCGAACGGCCTCCGGGGTCACCTCGACGCACTCGTCGTCGCGGCAGAACTCCAGCGACTGCTCCAGCGAGAGCTTGCGCGGCGGGACGATCGCCTCGAACGAGTCGGCCGAGGACGACCGCATGTTGGTGAGCTTCTTCTCCTTGGTGATGTTCACGTCCATGTCGTCGGCACGGGAGTTCTCGCCGACGATCATGCCCTCGTACACCTCGGTGCCGGGCTCCGTGAAGAGCACGCCGCGCTCCTGGAGGTTCGTCATCGCGAACGCGGTGACGGCACCGGAGCGGTCGGCGACCAGCGAGCCGTTGTTACGGGTCGTGAGGGTGCCGAACCAGGGCTCGTGGCCCTCGTGGATGGAGTGCGCGATGCCGGTGCCGCGGGTCTGGGTCAGGAACTCCGTGCGGAAGCCGATCAGACCGCGGGAGGGGACCACGAACTCCATGCGGACCCAGCCGGAGCCGTGGTTCGACATGTTGTCCATCCGGCCCTTGCGCACGCCCATGAGCTGCGTGACCGCGCCCATGTGCTCCTCGGGCACGTCGATCGTCATGCGCTCGACGGGCTCGTACGTCTTGCCCTCGACGTCCTTGGTGACGACCTGCGGCTTGCCGATGGTCAGCTCGAAGCCCTCACGGCGCATCTGCTCGACCAGGATGGCCAGCGCCAGCTCACCGCGGCCCTGCACCTCCCAGGCGTCCGGGCGGCCGGTGTCCAGGACGCGGAGCGAGACGTTGCCGATCAGCTCGCGGTCCAGGCGGTCCTTGACCTGGCGGGCGGTGACCTTGCGGTCCTTGACGGCCGCCTTGTTGTCCGCGCCCTTGCCGGTGGCGCCGCGGCCGACCAGCGGCGACGTGTTGGTGCCGATGGTCATGGAGATCGCGGGCTCGTCCACCGTGATCAGCGGCAGCGGAACCGGGTTCTCCTGGTCGGCCAGGGTCTCGCCGATCATGATGTCCGGGATACCGGCGACGGCGCAGATGTCACCGGGGCCGGCCTTCTCGGCGGGCTTGCGGGTGAGCGCCTCGGTCATCATCAGCTCGGAGATCCGCACGTTCTGCACGGACCCGTCGCGCTTCATCCAGGCGACCGTCTGGCCCTTCTTCAGCTCGCCCTGGTGGACGCGCAGCAGGGCGATACGGCCGAGGAAGTTGTCGGCGTCCAGGTTGGTCACGTGCGCCTGGAGCGGGGCGTCCTCGTCGTAGGTCGGCGCCGGGATGTAGTCCAGGATCGTGGAGAAGAACGGCTCCAGGCTGGTGGAGTCGGACGGGACCGTGCCGTCGTCGGGCTTGGTGAGGGAGGCGACGCCGTCCCGGCCACACGCGTAGACGATCGGGAACTCGATCTGCTCCTCGTCGGCGTCCAGGTCGAGGAAGAGGTCGTACGTCTCGTTGACGACCTCGTCGATCCGGGCGTCCGGGCGGTCCGTCTTGTTGATGCAAAGGATGATCGGCAGCCGCTGGCTGAGCGCCTTGCGCAGCACGAAGCGGGTCTGCGGCAGCGGGCCCTCGGAGGCGTCCACGAGCAGGACGACGCCGTCGACCATCGACAGACCGCGCTCGACCTCGCCGCCGAAGTCGGCGTGGCCGGGGGTGTCGATGATGTTGATCGTGATGACGTCGCCGCCATCCTTCGGGTGGTACTTCACCGCCGTGTTCTTGGCGAGGATCGTGATGCCCTTCTCACGCTCCAGGTCGTTCGAGTCCATCATGCGGTCGTCGACGCCTTCGAGCTGGTGCGCGGCGAAGGCGCCGGCCTGCTTCAGCATGCCGTCGACGATGGTGGTCTTGCCGTGGTCGACGTGGGCGACGATGGCGACGTTGCGGATGTCGTGGCGCGTGGCCATATGAGGCGTACTCCCGGAGGGTGTGAGGACGGCCCTCGCGTACGTCCGTGTCACGCGGGCCTGCCGGGCGGTACATGCCACGGCCTCACCCAATGGTACGGGGCCCGGGGAGCTGGGGCTTCCCGGGTGCTGTACGCGCGGGCCGGGCACCCGGTCAGGACGAGGGAGTGGCCGACGGCCGGGAGCCGTGGGCGCCCTTCTCGAGGAAGCCCATGTCCTCGTAGACCGGGGTCTCGAAGCCGAAGGCGCCCGCGTTGGCGAGGTTCTTCCGGGCCGCGATGAGCTGGGGGCGCTGGTAGAGGGGGATGGAGCCGGCCGCCGCCCAGATCCGCGAGTCGGCCTTGCGGAGCAGGTCCCGGGCCTCCTTCTGGTCCAGCGTCGCCATGGCCTGGTCGAAGAGCTGGTCGACCTGGTCGGTGCCGACCCGGGTGTAGTTCTGCGCGACGTTCAGGGAGCCGTCGGCGGCCGGGACGGGCTTGGCGTAGATGGGGCGGGCGTCGGTGGCGGGGAAGGCGGACGCGGGCCAGGAGTAGAGCGCCAGGTCGTACTCGCCGGAAGCGACGTGGTCCTTGAAGTAGCTCTCGTCCGGGACCTTGGTGATGTCGGTGCCGATGCCGATCTTCTCCAGCATGTCCGAGACGCGGTCGGCCACGGTGCGCAGTGCCTCGGAGCCGGGGCCGGAGGGGAGGACGAAGCGCAGGGTGAGCGCCTTGCCGTCCTTGGCGAGCGGGGCCGTCGCGGAGCCGGCCGGGGCGGCGGTGCCCTTGGGGGCGTAGGCGCCGGGGGCGCCGCCCTGCGCGGTGTTCTTGCCGCTGCTGTCCTCCTCCTTCTCCTCCTTCTCTCCCCTCTCCTTGTCGTCCGTGCGGTCGTCCGTGTTCTGGTCGTCCGTGTTCTGGTCGTCCGTGTTCTGGTCGTCCGTGTTCTGGTCGTCCGTGTTCTGGTCGTCCGTGTTCTGGTCGTCCGTGTTCTTGTCGTCGGTGTCCTTGTCTTCCTCGCCGACGATGTACGTCCCGTCGTCGCCGCCCTCGGACTTCTCCTCGTCCTTGCCGTCCTCGTCCTTCTCACCCTTGGCGCCGGCCGCCTTCTCGCCGTCCTCGGACTCCTTCACGGGCCCGCCGGGCACCCACCCGGCGTCCGCGAGCAGGGCCCGGGCCTCCTTGGCGTTCTGGTCGCCGAGGGCGCCGCTGCCGTCGGCGTAGGCGGCCTGGCCGGACAGCGCGAGGTGGCTGCCCACGGGCTCGGCGGGCAGGCCCAGCGGACCCAGCACCGCCTTGGCCAGCTTCCCGCGGTCCAGGGCGCGGGCCACGGCCCGCCGGACGCGTTCGTCGGCGAGGGGGCCGTCGGCGCCGTTCAGGGCGAGCTGGGTGTAGGCGGGCTCCAGCGACTTGCGGACCTCGAAGCCGCTCAGGGCCTGCCGTCGGCGTTCGAGCTTCGCCCGGGCCTCGCGCCGCTCCTCGCGGGCCAGGATCTCCTCCTCGGCGGCCTCCTCGTCGGAGCCGTTGGCGACCGCCCACGAACGCAGTGCCTGAGCGGCGGACCTGCCCTGCGGGCCGGGGAGCGGTGAGCCGCCCGAACCGGCGGCCGGGGTGCCGTCCGGGCCCATGAGGGGGGTGCCGGTGGCGGCGTCCCGGGGGGCGGCGGCCAGGCTGACCTGCTCGGCGGTGTCCGGGTCGATCTCGGCCAGGTCGAGCTTGCCCGCGACCAGCTCGGAGACCCGCTTGTCGCGGGGTACGGCGCGCAGCACGATCTTGTCCAGCTTGGCCGGCTCCCCCCACCAGCGCGGGTTGCCGGTGAGGACGACCTCGTCGTCCTCGGTGTCGACCTCCTTGACGGCGAAGGGGCCGGCGGTGACCTTGAGCTTGCGCCGCGCGCCGTCGTTGAAGGCGTCCGGGGTGCCCATGACGTCCTTCGGGTACAGCGGCGTGAACAGCGACTTCCAGTCGGCGTAGGGTCGGCTGAAGGTGACCTTCACCTCCAGGTCGCCGGCGCCGCGCTGGATCTTCTCGATGCGGTCGTAGCCGGCGTTGCGGGCGGTCCAGTAGGCGCTGTCCTTGCCGGACAGGGCGCGCCACTGGGCGGCGAAGTCGGCGGCGCCGACCTCCCGGCCGTCGCTCCAGACGGCCTGCTGGTTGAGCTTGTAGACGACGACCTGCTTGGGCTCGGTCTCGACGACCTCGGCCGATTCCAGGTAGTCGGGATTGCGCACCGGGCGGCCGGTCTCGTCCATCCGGTACATCGAGGGCAGCACGGCCTGCGCGATGCGGGTCGCGGTGGCGTCGGCGTCCGACTGGAAGGTGTTCAGCGTGTCCGGTACGGAGTCCACGGCCCAGCGCAGGGTGCCGCCGTCGGAGATCCGGGCGCGGCTCGCCGAGGCGATGTCCTGGTCGGCGAGCGGCTTGCCCGACGGGTCCTCGGAGCTGCAGCCGGCCAGCGCGGGGACCGCGAGCACGCCCGCGGTGAGGAAGGCGACCGAGCGCGTCACCGCGCGCGGTCCGACGCCGACGTGGGACATCTCTGCTACCTCCGGTGGGCCGCGGGCATGGTGATCACTTGTGGCGGCATATGCGCTGTACGCGTGTATTGAATGCGTTATATGCGGTATTGGAATTGATCATTTGTATCCCGGGCAGGGATGCCGCCACTGAAGAGGAAACGGTTCGGCGACGCTGGGAGACACGTCGACGACGGTGCGTAACCTCACCCGTGCGGCGCAACACCACCCGTGATGCACCGACACGCCCCGGCCAATCGCTGCACGTCCCTTCCCAGCGGCAGGTGTGACGCGCGACACTCGCAGGCGCATGAACGTCGCCACCCAGGGCCGGCCCCGCGCCGTGTCCTACGGAAGTGAGGTCACGTCATGTCCGTGCACGACGACCTGTCATCTGTCCAACGCAGTCTCGACGACCTGTCCCGGTCGGTGGCCCGGCTGGAGCAGCAGCTGGGCGGCGGCGGCCTCGAGATACGCCGCGTCCGCACCGACGCCGACCACCTGCGCGAGAGCTTCGCGCTGCTGCGGGCGGCGGCAGCCGCACCGGACGCGCCCAAGCGTCCGGACCTCGTCCCGATCCCCGACACGCCGTACGACGGCTCGCTGTGGACGGACTCGGACGACGAGGGCCTCGGCGCCCGCGACCGCCGCGCCCCCTGAACCCGACCCGACCCGACCGGAGTCGCCCAGTGGCCACTGGCACGGAACCTCCAGCCACCGAACCCCATCCCCGAGGCGGCGGCGTCCACACCCCGACGCGCGCCGCCATCCGCGCCCCGCACCTGCGCACCGACCGCTGGTGGCTGGCACCCGCCGCCACCGCCGCGGGCCTGCTCGCCTTCGTCGTCTACTCGACCTGGCGGGCCTTCGCCAACGCGGACTACTACGCGGCCCCGTACGTCTCGCCCTTCTACTCCCCCTGTCTGGCGGAGAACTGCGAGCCGATGCGCTCCGGGCCCAACTGGGAGATCTTCGGCAGCTGGTGGGGCATCTCCCCCGCGATCATCATCCTGATCTTCCCGCTCGGCTTCCGCCTCACCTGCTACTACTACCGCAAGGCCTACTACCGGGGCTTCTGGGCGTCCCCGCCGGCCTGCGCGGTGGCCGAGCCGCACAAGAAGTACACCGGCGAGACCCGCTTCCCGCTCATCCTGCAGAACATCCACCGGTACTTCTTCTACGCCGCGCTCCTGGTCGCGCTCATCCTCACCTACGACACCGTGCTCGCCTTCCGCGACGAGCACTACGACTGGGGCCACATGGGTCTGGGCACCCTGGTGTTCCTGGCCAACATCGTGCTGATCTGGGCGTACACCCTCTCCTGCCACTCCTGCCGGCACATCGTCGGCGGCAAGCTCAAGCACTTCTCTCGGCATCCCGTGCGCTACCGGATGTGGCAGTGGGTCGGGAAGCTCAACGCCCGCCACATGCAGCTTGCCTGGGCGTCACTGGTGAGCGTGGCGCTCGCCGACTTCTACGTGTATCTCGTCGCGTCCGGTGCCTTCGACGATCCGAGGTTGTTCTGATGTCCGTGGTCGACCGGCAGGAATGGGACGTCGTCGTGGTGGGCGCGGGCGGCGCCGGGCTGCGCGCCGCCATCGAGGCCCGCGAGCGGGGCGCCCGTACGGCCGTGATCTGCAAGTCGCTGTTCGGCAAGGCGCACACCGTGATGGCCGAGGGCGGCATCGCCGCCG
Source organism: Streptomyces sp. NPDC058812 (assembly GCF_042744565.1). Classification (NCBI taxonomy): domain Bacteria; kingdom Bacillati; phylum Actinomycetota; class Actinomycetes; order Kitasatosporales; family Streptomycetaceae; genus Streptomyces; species Streptomyces sp. NPDC058812. The sequence continues at coordinate 47,791 of NZ_JBHYOB010000009.1, read as the reverse complement.
CCATGGGCAACGCGAACTCCGGCGACAACTGGCAGGTCCACTTCCGCGACACCATGCGTGGCGGCAAGTTCCTCAACCAGTGGCGGATGGCCGAACTGCACGCCCAGGAGGCCCCGCAGCGGGTGTGGGAGCTGGAGACCTGGGGCGCGCTGTTCGACCGTACGAAGGACGGCCGGATCTCGCAGCGCAACTTCGGCGGCCACGAGTACCCGCGCCTCGCCCACGTCGGCGACCGTACGGGCCTGGAGCTGATCCGCACCCTCCAGCAGAAGATCGTCTCGCTCCAGCAGGAGGACTTCAGGGAGACCGGCGACTACGAGTCCCGTCTGAAGGTCCTCCAGGAGTGCACGGTCACCCGTGTGCTCAAGGAGGGCGGCCAGGTCTCGGGCGTCTTCGGCTACGAGCGCGAGACCGGCCGGTTCTTCGTCCTGGAGGCGCCCTCGGTGGTGATCGCCACGGGCGGCATCGGCAAGTCCTTCAAGGTGACGTCGAACTCGTGGGAGTACACGGGCGACGGCCACGCGCTGGCGCTGCTGGCCGGGGCGCCGCTGCTGAACATGGAGTTCGTGCAGTTCCACCCGACGGGCATGGTCTGGCCGCCGTCGGTGAAGGGCATCCTCGTCACGGAGTCGGTGCGCGGCGACGGCGGGGTGCTCAGGAACTCCGAGGGCAAGCGGTTCATGTTCGACTACGTCCCCGACGTCTTCAAGGACAAGTACGCGGTGACGGAGGAGGAGGGCGACCGCTGGTACGACGACCCGGACCACAACCGGCGGCCCCCGGAGCTGCTCCCCCGGGACGAGGTCGCGCGCGCGATCAACTCCGAGGTGAAGGAGGGCCGGGGCTCCCCGCACGGCGGTGTCTTCCTCGACGTCTCGACGCGGATGCCGGCCGAGGTGATCAAGCGGCGGCTGCCCTCGATGTACCACCAGTTCAAGGAGCTGGCCGACGTCGACATCACGGCCGAGCCGATGGAGGTCGGGCCCACCTGCCACTACGTGATGGGCGGCATCGCCGTCGACTCCGACACGGCCGCCGCGCGCGGGGTGCCGGGCCTGTTCGCGGCCGGTGAGGTGGCCGGCGGCATGCACGGCTCCAACCGGCTCGGCGGCAACTCGCTGTCCGACCTGCTGGTGTTCGGACGCCGGGCGGGCTGGCACGCCGCCGAGTACGCGGCGGGACGGGAGGCCGGAGCGCGGCCCCGGGTGGACGACGCCCAGGTCGACGCCGCCGCCGCGGAGGCGCTGCGGCCGTTCTCCGCCGAGGCCGGGGCGCCCGAACCGTCCGACGGCCCGCCGGAGAACCCGTACACCCTCCACCAGGAGCTCCAGCAGACGATGAACGACCTGGTCGGCATCATCCGCCGCGAGCCGGAGATGAAACAGGCCCTGGAGAAGCTGGCGGAGCTGCGGGTACGGGCCCGCCGCGCCGGCGTCGAGGGGCACCGGCAGTTCAACCCGGGCTGGCACCTCGCGCTGGACCTGCGCAACATGCTGCTGGTCAGCGAGTGCGTGGCGCGGGCCGCGCTGGAACGCACCGAGTCGCGCGGCGGGCACACCCGCGAGGACCATCCGTCGATGGACCGCCGGTGGCGCCCGGCCAACCTGCTGTGCTCCCTGGCCGACCCGAGCGGCGGCCCGGCGGCGACGGATCCCGAGCGCGGCCAGATCACTCTGGAGCGGCGGACCACCGAGCCCGTCCGACCCGACCTGCTCGCCCTCTTCGAGAAGGACGAGCTGGCCAAGTACCTCGCCGAGGAGGAGCTTTCCGAATGAGCGGCTACGAGGCCCGCTTCAAGGTCTGGCGGGGCGACGTCGAGGGCGGCGGCCTGGAGGACTTCGAGGTCGAGGTGAACGAGGGCGAGGTGGTCCTGGACATCATCCACCGCCTCCAGGCCACCCAGGCCCCCGACCTCGCCGTGCGCTGGAACTGCAAGGCGGGCAAGTGCGGTTCGTGCTCGGCGGAGATCAACGGGCGGCCGCGGCTGCTGTGCATGACCCGCATGTCCGTCTTCACCCGCGAGGAGACGATCACCGTCACGCCCCTGCGGGCCTTCCCGGTCGTCCGCGACCTGGTGACGGACGTCGGCTTCAACTACACCAAGGCCCGCGAGGTCCCGTCCTTCGTCCCGCCCGCCGACCTCGGGCCGGGCGAGTACCGAATGACGCAGGAGGACGTGGACCGCTCGCAGGAGTTCCGCAAGTGCATCGAGTGCTTCCTGTGCCAGGACACCTGCCATGTCGTCCGTGACCACGAGGAGAACAAGCCCGCCTTCGCGGGCCCGCGCTTCCTCATGCGCGTCGCCGAACTGGACATGCACCCGCTGGACGCGGCCGGAGACACCGGCCTGGACCGTGGACGCACGGCCCAGGACGAGCACGGCCTCGGCTACTGCAACATCACCAAGTGCTGCACGGAGGTCTGCCCCGAGGGCATCAAGATCACGGACAACGCGCTGATCCCGCTGAAGGAACGGGCCGTGGACCGCAAGTACGACCCGTTGGTGTGGCTGGGGTCGAAGATCAGGCGCCGGTCCTAGGCCCGTACGGCCTCGGCGTTGCTCAGCGGACCCAGCCCTCTCGGTACTCGTCCCAGTTCGTCTCCGTCGCCGCGAAGTCGATGTACGGGGCGACACCGAAGAGCTTCCGGTCGGCGTCCGTCCGGGACAGACCGAGGCGGACGCCCCGGACGGCGGCTTCGACGGTCTCGGCGTGGCCCCAGTGGTCGAAGTTGCTCTCGTAGTAGAAGGGCAGGCCCATCAGCAGATGGGTGGTGGGTGGGGTGACCTCCAGGGCGAGAGAGGTCTGCTGGGCCACGTAGCCGCCGTAGGTGCCCTCCAGCGGCTGCGCGGTGTCGTAGGTCATCACGGCGATCTGGTCGACGCGGCGGGCGACCTGGCCGAAGAACTCCTGCGACCACCACTTGGGGTTCTCGGTGAAGACGCCGAAGACGGAGTGGAGGGCCGGGAGCGGGTCGATTTGGTGGGCGGCCACCGAGAGCCGCGCGTCCTGGGCACGGGTGACGGCGCGCAGGTCGTCCAGGAGGGAGAGGTAGTTCCGGTCGCCGGAGCGCAGGGGCTCCAGGTCGAGGTGGACGCCGTCGTAGCCCGCGTCCAGGACCTGGCGGGCGGAGTCGACGACGGCGGCGCGGGTGTCGGCCTTCGCCAGCCGCATGCCCTCGGTGCCCTCGGTGACCAGGACGTCGCCGAGGAAGGCCTGGACGCGGACGCCGGGCAGCTCGCGGTGGACGGCGTCGATCAGCCAGCGGGCCTTGGGGTAGCGGGCCTCGGGCAGGGTGCCGTCGTGTTCCAGCGGGCCGGTGTGGACGTACAGGTCGCGGATGCCGGTGGTCTCGACGCGGCGGGCGAAGGCGGCGAGGTCCGCATCGTCCTTGCGGCCGTCGACCCAGGCGTGGCCGAGCCACATCGCGTCGCGGTTCCTGGTGTGGGTGCCGTCGGCGGGGTCGCCCATGTAGTTGACGCGGAGGGCCGCCCCGGCGGTGAGGAGGGGCACGAGCAGGACGAGCAGGACGGCGAGGGTGACGCGGCGCAGGCGGCGGAGCCGCCTTTTTCTGTTCGTGTTCCCGTCCGCACCGGCCGGGCGGCTCTCGTCGCCGGGTTCGGGGGGTCCCTGTGGGGTTTCCTCGCCGCCGGCGGCTTTCGGTTCCGTGTGCTCCACGGCGTTCCCCTCCCTGTGGCCCGTCCCCGGTCGCGGTGGCCGGTACACGCGCATACGCTCCGAACGTGTTGCCAGCGTGGACGACTCGAACCGGTGTTCCGGTTGCGGCCGGGGGCGCGGCGCGATGATCTCCGCCGACCTGGTGCCGCCCCTGGTCACGGCCGGGGCGGCGCTGCTGCTGGCCGGATACGGCCACGTGCGCCGCACCCGGCGCGCCCGGACCCGTACGACACCGGGCCGGGTCAGAACAGGCTCAGCAGAGCCTCCGCCGGGTCCGTGAGCTGGGTGTCGGCGCCCGGGAGGGGCAGTTCGAACCACACCGTCTTGCCGCGCGGTGTACGGCGCGAACCCCAGGCCGCGCTGAGCAGGCCGACCAGTTGCAGGCCGCGGCCGCCCTCGTCGGTGTCGCGGGCGCGGCGCCGGCGGGGCTGGACCAGGCCGGTGTCCCAGACCTCGCAGACCAGGGTGCGGTCGAGGAGGAGGCGGAGTCTGATCTCGCCCTCGCCGTACCGCAGGGCGTTGGTGACCAGCTCGCTGACGAGCAGCTCCGTCGTGTCGACCAGCGGTTCCATGTCCCAGTCGAGCAGCTTGGCACGGGCCAGCTCGCGGGCCCGGCCCACGCTGCGCGGCTCGCGCGGCAGGGTCCAGTCGCCGACGGACTCGCTGGGCAGGCCCTGGACGCGGGCCATCAGCAGGGCGATGTCGTCCTCGCCGTGGTGGCTGTCGAGGGTGTTGAGGACCTGGTCGCAGACGTCCTCCAAGGGGCGCGTGGGGTCCGTGAGCGCGCCCACGAAGGCCTGGAGCCCCTCGTCGAGGGGGTGATCGCGGCTTTCGACCAGTCCATCCGTGTAGAGCGCGAGCAGGGAACCTTCGGGCAGTTCGACCTCCACCTCCTCGAAGGGCTCCCCGCCGACGCCGAGCGGTAGTCCCGGCGGCACGTCCAGCATCAGCGCGGACTCGCCGGGCTCGACCAGGACGGGCGGCAGGTGACCCGCGTTGGCGAAGGTGCAGCGCCTGGTCACCGAGTCGTAGACGGCGTAGACGCAGGTCGCCAGGTAGACCTCGGAGAGGTCGGCCTCGCGGGGCCGGCGGGCGGCCCGGGTCGCCTGCTGGACGCCCCCGGGGGCGCCGAGGCCGCGCGCGATCTCGTCCAGCTGGGAGAGCACCTCGGCCGGTTCGATGTCGAGCTGCGCCAGCGTCCGTACGGCCGTGCGGAGTTCGCCCATCGCGACGGCGGCGCGCAGACCGCGCCCCATGACGTCGCCGACCACCAACGCGGTGCGGTGGCCGGGGAGTTCGATCACGTCGAACCAGTCGCCCCCGACCTCGCTGGGCCGGCCGGTGGCCGCGTTGCCGGGCAGGTAGCGGCAGGCGATGTCGAGGCCGGACGCCTCGGGGTCGCCGGGCGGGAGCAGGGAGCGTTGCAGTATCAGCGCGCGTTCGTGTTCGCGCCGGTAGAGGCGGGCGTTGTCGATGCAGACGGCGGCCCGTGCGGCCAGTTCCACGGCGAGGTCGCGGTCGCGGTCCCCGAACGGCTCGCTGCCCTTCGTCCGGGCGAACCGCGCGAGTCCTACGACCGTGTCGTGGGCGACCATCGGCACGGCGAGCGTGGACTGCACGAGGCCGCCGTCCTCGGCGGGGACGAGGCGCGGTCGGGCGGTGCGCAGGGCGTCGGCACAGGGTGAGTTGAACCCGTAGTGGTGGACGGCGCCGAGCTCGACCTGCTCGCCGGTGCCGTGGAACGGCGCGTCGGAGACGGCGCTGGAGAAGGCGACGCGGCGCAGCTCCGCGCTGCCGTCGGCGAGGCCGGGTGGGGTCTCGTCGCCCACCAGCAGGCCCTGGTAGAGGTCGACGGTGGCCAGGTCGCAGAAGCCGGGGACGACGACGCCGAGGAGTTCGCGGGCGGTGGTCTCCAGGTCGAGGGAGTTGCCGATGCGGGCACCCGCCTCGTTGAGCAGGGCGAGGTTGCGGCGGGCGGCGGCGGCCTCGCGGGCGGCCTCGCGGCGAGCGGTGATGTCGGTTCCCAGCCAGGCCACGCCGATGGGCCGGCCGGAACCGCTGTGCACGCGGTAGAGGTTGACGGACCAGTGGCGGCGTTCCTCGGTGCCCGGCACGAAGCCCGTGACGTGCATGTCGGTGATGGAGTCGCCGGTCTCCAGCACCCGGCGCAGGGTCGCGCAGACGCGGTCGCCCTCGGCGCGCGGCAGGTAGTCGTGGACGCCCTTGCCGCGGTGGTCGTCGGGCGTGCCGCCGAAGACGGAGGCGAACCGCTGGTTGGCGCGGCGTACCCGGAGGTCGGGGTCGATCAGCAGGAAGCCGAACGGAGACTGGCCGAATATGGCCTGCGAGGCGGCGAGGTCGGTCTCGATGCTGCGCAGGACGCGGACGTCGACGACGATGCAGACGGCGGCCTTCTCCCCGTCCTGAGTGCGCGTCGGCATGACGTACACCTCGGCGAGCCCGCGCTGTCCGCGTCCGCGCTGTGCGCCGCCTGCCGCGGCGTCCGGCACCCGGAAGGGGACCACACCGGTCCACTCCCGTCCGTCGAGGATCTCGGCCATCTTGCGCTGGCCGCGTTCCCGCAGGTCGGGATCGATGAAGGCCTCGATGGGGTCGGTGCCCACGGCGTGCTCGGCCGGAATGCCGAGCAGTTGCTCCGCGCGCAGGCTCCACTGGTCGACGAGTCCGTCGGGGCCGATGGAGAAGGACGCGACCTTGATGTAGTCGTAGATGGAGCCGGGCGGGCTGCTCAGCCACACCGCGTCACCGAACGGCGCGCCGTCCGACGGGCCCTCGGACTCCGTGCCCCTCGCTGGTATCTCGCTCACGCGAACCGTCCCCTCCAGCTCACCGCGTCCGGCACCGGTCACCGGGGGCGGCTGCCCGCAGTATCCAGCACTACGGCGCCGCACGACACGGTGTTCACGATCACAGCACGGTCCCGATGGTTTTCGGTCCGGACCGTGACAACACTTCCAGTCTTCTAACCAGCGGACACGGCATCGAATCACGTAGTTCCACAACTGCCACTGGCCTGAACCAGTTGGCCGGCCCGACCGGGCCCGGCGCGGGGGCTTCGGCACCGTGCGGGACGCCGCGATGGCCGCGGTGCGGGGCGCGGGGTGCGCGGTGCGGGGCGCCGTGAAACGGTGCGTCACCCGGTCATTCCGGCACCGCGAGTTCGAACCACACCGTCTTGCCCACCTCTCCTGGCCGGGTTCCCCAGCGGCGGGCGGAGAAGGCCACCAGTTGCAGGCCCCGGCCGTCCTCGTCCCCGGGGCGGGCGACGCGCTCGCGGGGCGGGTCCGGAAGCGGGTCGGAGACCTCCACCAGCAGCACGCCGTCCGGTCCGGCGGGGTGGCGTACCAGGCGGACGCCGATGGGGCCGGTGGCGTGCCGCAGGGCGTTGGTGACCAGCTCGCTGACCAGCAGGGCGGCGATGTCGCCGACGCTGTCGAGGTCCCATCCGTGCAGGGTGCGGCGGACGAGGGAGCGGGCGGTCCGCACGGCGTCCGGTGCCGCGGGAAAGACCCATTCGGCACAGCCGCCTTCGCTGTCGATCACGCCGATCACTTCCCCGGCCGACACCCCCCACCCATGTCCGGATTCGTGGGGTTAATGGGTACATACCCGATATCCCGGCACCGGTACCGCCCGAGAGGGCGCACTGTGGCACCAACGGCGCACGGGACGCTCACGCTCGTACGCTCACACGCCCCGCGCGTCCGTCGCCGCCATACCCAGGTGGGCGAGCGCCCGCTCGACGGCCGGCACGTCCTGGTCGAGCCAGGGCACGTCCCAGATCTCGGCGGGGGCCAGCCAGCGCAGCGCGTCGTGGTCTTCAAGGGGTTCGGGGGAGGCGGAGCCGGGGAGCAGCCGCGCGGTCCACACGTGCAGGACGAAGGGCGTTCGCAGGGGCCACTGCCCCGGGACCCGCTCACCGGGCTCGGCCGTCACGCCCAGTTCCTCGCGCAGTTCGCGCACGAGCGCCGCCTCGGGCGTCTCGCCCGCCTCGACCTTGCCGCCGGGCAGCTCCCACCGTCCGGCCAGCTCGGCCGGTGCGCTGCGGCGTGCGGCGAGCAGTCGCCCGCCGTCGACGAGGGCGGCGCCCACCACGATCCGTTCCGTCATGCGCCGGAGCCTACGGCCTGTCCCGCCGGTGCGGTCAGCCCGCCGTGCCCGTTCCGTTCGGGCCGAGCTTCTCGACCCAGTAGAGCTGCTTGTGGCCGCGACCGTCGAGGGTGTCCGCGATCCTCTGGGCCTCGGCCCGGGTCGCGTACCTGCCCACGCGGTAGCGGTTGCCGTTGTCGTCCTGCCGGAAGACCAGCCAGGGAAGAGTGACCGTGCCGTCGTTCATCGCGCCCCTCCACTTCCCGCCCACGGCCCGCGCCGCGCCCCGCCCGCTAAGGAAACCGCAATCCGCATATGCCCGAGCCTACGCCTAACCTTCACGCAGCGAATACGGCTTTACACAAAGAGGTACGCAACCAGTCAGACCGCAAGGGGCGCACGATACGAAACGCGCCGCCCGCGCACCAACGCCTCCGGTCGGAGGCATACCGGGAACCTCGCGGACGACCTGCGCGAACGACCGGTTTCCGACACCGCGCGGACGGCGCCACGGAGTGCGGACACCAGTGCGAGCAGAGAAAAGGGGCGCGGGAGGCGCACGAGAGGCGTGCGCCATCTCACACCACCGGCAGGAGCGTGAACTCCCCCGGCGCCGCCGCTACTTGACGGGCAGGTGGTACGCCACCCGGTAGCGGTCGGCCGGGACGACCACGTCGGCCGTCTCCACCGCCCGGCCCGAGGCGTAGAACGTGCGCTGGACGACCAGGACCACGTGTCCCGGAACACCCCCGAGGGCGAGCAGTTCCTCGGCGAGGCCGGGGCGGGCGCCGACCTCCTCGGTGACGTTGTCGACGACCACGTCGATGGCGGCCATCCGCTCCACGACACCCATGCCGCCGAGCGGGCCCTCCTCGGGCAGCATCACCGGCGTCCGGCCGATGAGGTCCAGCGGCTCCCAGGAGGTGGAGAGCATCATGGCCTCGCCGCCCTCCCGGAAGACGTACCGCGTGCACATCACCCGGTCCCCGGGTTTGATCCCGAGCCGTTCGGCGACGGCGCCGCTCGCCTCGGCCTGCTCGCTGCGCGACTCCCAGGTGCCGCGCGCCCCGGCGTCGGCCTGCTCCTGCCGGAAGGGTGTGGCACCGCCGGCCGGCCGGTACCCGGAGCGGGCGATGCGCCGGGGCACGGGCCGCTCGCGCACATACGTCCCGGAACCGGAGCGGCCCTCGACCAGTCCCTCGGCCATCAGCACCTTGCGCGCCTCGAGGGCGACGGTGTCCGAGACGCCGTACTCCTCGCGGATCCGCGCCTGGGACGGGAGGCGGGTGTGGGGCGGCAGCAGGCCGTCGGCGATCTTCTTGCGGAGATCACCCGCGACACGCAGATACGCCGGCTGCTCACCGAAAGTCACTGGCCGCTCCCATCAGGTTGTACAGACAGCAACAGCGTGGCAACCGTAGGTTGTGCCAGGCAAGCAAAGGCCAAAGAATCACTCGATGTGATGACTTGTGGCGTCGAAGGGCTTTACGCAGGCACTTTCTCCCCGCTATAGCCGCCGTCACACCTCCTTGCCGGGACTCTCTCCCCCGCCGTCACCGCCCTCCTCATACACCGGCGGCGTGGTATCCAGCCCCAGAGCCTTGCGGGCCGTGACCGTCGAGTCGGCCTCGATGAGCGCGAAGCCCTTGTCGAGGTGCTCGTAGTACGTGTCGACATCGGTGGCCTCGGCCGCCAGGCCCCATTCCTTCCGGGCCGTCTCCAGATCCTCGACCAGGTCGGCGACCGGCCGCTGGGCGTCGGAGGACCAGCTGTGTCCGCGCAGCATCCCGGTCTCCCGGACGAGCGCGTGCGACATCCGCCCCGCCCAGACCTGGTACCCGGCGAGGTCCTCCTCGACGGTCTCCGCCACCGGCATCTCGTCCATGGCCCGGTTGAGGAAGCCCTCCGCCACCAGGTAGGTGTGCTGGCCGGAGTCGAGCCTGGTGCCGTCCTTGCGCAGCGAGCCGGTCAGCGTGCCCCGCTCGTCCGTGTTCCCGAACAGGCAGGTGATCTCGCGGTCGCCCGTGCGCCAGCTCTGCGAGGTCGGGGTCAGGTAGTACACGTCGACGTCGGCCGGCAGGGCCCACCGGTCCATGGCGTACGTGTCCTGGAGGGCGTAGCACCTCTCGTCGGCGGCCCGGGTGACCTCCCCGTCGCCCGGGAAGGTGCCGCCCGGCAGCTCGAAGGCGGCGAACACCTCGCCGTCGTGCTCCTCCTCGCAGGGCACCTCGTCGACGTCGTACGTCACCCCCCGCAGAGATCCGCTGGGGGTGGTGAAGCACTGGCCCTTCTCCAGCGAGTAGGCGGTGCCCTCGCCGCGCGCGGCGTCCCGGAAGCCGTCCCAGAAGTCGGCGGCGGCGCCCGTGGAGAGCGACACCACCCACAGCGCCAACCCCACGGACGACAGCACGGAACCGGCCACGGCGAACCCCTTGCCCCGCTCGCCCCTCCGCCTGATCTGGGCCAGCGCGATCAGCCCCAGCACTAGCCCGACCGCCGGCACGAAGCACAGGACGCCGAGCACGAACGCGGCGATGGCCACGCCGTTGACGGGCGGCTGCCGGGGGTACGCCCCGTAGGGCTGGCCCCAGCCGCCGGGATACGGCTGCCGCGGCGGGTAGGGCCCCGGCGGGTAGGGGCCCTGCGAGTGCGGCCCCGGTAGGTGCTGCCCCTGGTCGTAGGGCCCTTGAGGGCCGGGCGGCGGCGGTATGGACACGGGTACCGTGCTCCTGTTTCGGGCGGTGACGCAGAAGGCGCCGCGGGGCTGGGGGCGGCCGGGCCCGACAGCGGGCCCGGCCGACCGATCACTGAGCGCATGGTAGGCGCGCGCGGCGGCACGGTGTTCTCCGAGGTGGGTGCGTGGTCCCCGCGGACTGCCCATCGGGTGCGCGAGTGCTCGCGGGCGACGAGGGCACCGGCACACGCGTCTCGCCCTCGCGGCGGGCCGGGTCGCCGACCCGGAGCCGCACCGCGAGGGCGAGGTCCTTCACTGAGGTGCCGTCAGGCTCTCGGGAGTGTCAGAACTGCAGGGCCCAGGCGTCGATCCGCCCGGTGTCCCAGGACGCGTTGTCGCTGACCCGCAGCTTCCACGTGCCGTTCGCGGTCTCCGAGGAGGCGTTCACGGTGTACGTGGTGTTGATGTCGTTCGCGCTGCCGCCGGTGCCGTACGACTTCAGCGTGTACGCCGTGCCGTCCGGGGCGACCAACTGGACCTGGAGGTCACCGATGTAGCTGTGGACGATGTTCACCTCGACGGCCAGGGCCGAGGGCGCGTTGCCCGGGACGCCGGAGACGGTCACCGGGGACTCGACGGTGGCATTGTCCCGGATGGTGTAGTCGCCGGTGTTCTCGAAGCGGTCGCCGGTCGGCGGGGGCGTGGTGTCGCCGTCGCCGACGTACAGCAGGCGGTTGGGCGAGCCGCTGCCCGGGTTCGAGACGACGCCGCTGGTGGCGGTGGTCGTCAGCGCGGAGGCGACCTGGGAGGGGGTGGCCGTGGGGTTGTCGGCCAGGTACAGCGCGGCCGCCCCGGCGACGTGCGGGCTCGCCATGGACGTACCGGAGATGGTGTTGGTGGCCGAGTCGCCGCTGTTCCAGGCCGAGGTGATCGACGAACCGGGCGCGAACAGGTCCAGGACCGATCCGTAGTTGGAGTAGCTCGCGCGGGCGTCGCTCGATGTGGTGGCGCCGACCGTGATCGCCTCCGTCACCCGGGCCGGGGACTTGGTGGAGGCGTTGGTGGACTCGTTGCCGGCCGCGACGGCGAAGGTGATGCCGGAGGCGATGGCGTTGCGCACGGCCGTGTCCAGGGCGCTGTCGGCGCCGCCGCCGAGGGACATGTTGGCGACGGCCGGCTTGACCGCGTTGCGGGCGACCCAGTCAATGCCCGCGACGACCTGCGCGGTGGTGCCGGAGCCGGAGTTGTTCAGCACCCGGACGCCGACGATCTTCGCCTGCTTGGCGACGCCGTAGGCGCTGCCGCCGACGGTGCCGGCGACGTGGGTGCCGTGGCCGTGGCCGTCCTGGGCGGTGTTGTCGTTGTCGATGGCGTCGTAGCCGTAGGAGGCGCGGCCGCCGAAGTCGTTGTGGGTGATGCGGACGCCGGTGTCGATGACGTACGCGGTCACGCCCTGTCCGGCGCTGTCCGAATAGGTGTACGAGCTGTCCAGCGGGCGGTTCTGCTGGTCGATGCGGTCCAGGCCCCAGGACGGCGGGTTGGGCTGGGTGCCGGTGACGTGGAAGGTGCGGTTCTGGACGACGGAGGCGACGGCCGGGTCGGCGGCGAGACGTTTCGCCTCGGTCTCGGACGCCTCGACCGCGTAGCCGTTGAGGGCCTTGGTGTACGTGCGCTCGATGTCGGCGCCGTGGCGCTTCGCGACGGCGCGGCCCTCGGCCGAACCGGCCTTCGCCTCCTCCGCCTTCAGGGTCACTATGTAGCTGCCGGCGACCGCGTTCGCCGCGTCCTCGTACTGGATGCGGCCCTCCGCCGCGGTGGCGGGGAGCGCGGAGACGAGGCTCGCGGCGAGGGCCGCGGTGGCCGCGGCGCTGACGGCGGCCAGTCTTCGCCGGGTGGTGCGGTGGGGGTGCTGACGCAGCACTGCCATGTGAGGGGTCCTCCTCAGTCGGTGGTGCGTGGTGGGGTTCGTGCACGCCGAGCAGGCCGCTCCCGGTGGCGACCATTGGGTCATGGTCATGCCAATCCGGGGCGACTTTGGTGCGTCAGCCGAAAGATTGAGGCTTCCAGAGGAATAACACAAGAGCCGTGCACGGATGTGCGGGCCCCCAGGCCGTTTGAGCGAACTGCTTCCCGAGTCGCTTCCTGAACCGTCGTTCAGCCGTCCGCCCAGGAGGCCGGACCCCGCGCGTGCGCTACGCGACCGGCGGGGAGCCGGTGCGTACGTGCGCACGCACCCCTTGCAGGCCGAACAGGACGAGAAGCTCGACCGCGCCACCGTCGGCGCTGCCCAGCCAGTGCGGCAGGGACGTGTCGAACTCGGCGGCCTCACCGGGCGCCAGCGTCAGGTCGCGCTCGCCGACCACCAACCGCAGCCGGCCGGCCAGCACGTAGAGCCATTCGAAGCCCTCGTGCGTCTGCGGGGTCGGTTCGAGCGGCCGGGGCCGGCTCGGGATGATCATTTTGAAGGCCTGCGTCCCGCCCGGCCGCCGGGACAGCGGCACGAAGACCATCCCGAACCGCCGGATCGGCTTCAGGTGAATGCGGGGGTCGCCCGTGCGCGGGGCACCGACGAGGTCGTCCAGCGGAACGTCGTAGATCCGGGCGAGCGGCAGCAGCAGCTCCAGGGTCGCCCGGCGCCGCCCGCTCTCCAGCCGGGACAGCGTGCTCTCCGACACCCCGGTGGCCGCCGAGAGGTCGGCGAGGGTGATGCCGCGGTCGCGCCGCAGCGCACGCAGCCGCGGACCCACCGCGCCGAGTACGTCTTCCGTTCCGCCGTCCACCGGGCCACCTTGCCACAACGGCAAGATTCCGTGCCGGTTCGCGAGGCGTCCGATGAGACTGACCGCATCACGACAGGCAAGCCCGACAGGGAATCCCGACAGGCGGTCCCGGCGGGCGATCCCGACAGACGAAGGAGCTTCGATGAGCGCCACCGATGCGGTCACGTTCTGGGACGGCGTCTACGCCGGCCGGCCGTCGGCCACCGACCCGCGGCCGAACGGCCGTCTCGTCGAGACGGTCACCGACCTGCCGCCCGGCGACGCGCTGGACCTCGGATGCGGCGACGGCGGCGACTCGCTGTGGCTCGCCCGCCGGGGATGGCGGGTCACCGCCGTCGACATCTCGGCCGTGGCGGCCGAGCGGCTCGCCGACCACGCCCGCTCACTCGGCCTCGGCGACCTGGTCACCGCCGAGCAGCACGATCTGCGCGCGTCCTTCCCCGAGGGCCGGTTCGACCTGGTCTCCGCCCACTACCTCCACACCCCCTTCGACCTGGACCGGGCGGCGGTCCTGCGCACGGCCGCGCACGCGCTGCGCCCGGGCGGGCGGCTGCTGGTCGTCGACCACGGCTCCACCGCGCCGTGGTCGTGGAACCAGGATCCCGACGTCCGGTACCCGACCCCGCGGGAGGTCGCGGCGGGCATCGGCCTGGACCCGGCGACGTGGACGGTCGAGCGGGCCGAGGCGCCCCGCCGGATCGCGACCGGCCCGGGCGGGCGCACCGCCGAGGTCGTCGACCACGTCCTGCTCGTCCGCCGCACCGCCTGACCGGCCGGCCCGAGACCCGCCCCCCTGAAGGAGGCCACCATGCCCACCGCAGCCCGCCGCAGGGACACCCCTCCGCCCCGGACCGGAAGCAGCGAGGCCGAGGTGCTGCGCGGATTCCTCGACTACCTCCGGACCTCGATGACCGCGAAGGTCGACGGCGCCCCCGAGCCGCTGGTCCGCACGGCCCAAGTCCCCTCGGGCACGAACCTGCTCGGCCTGCTCAACCACCTGGCCCTCGTCGAGCGCGCGCTCTTCCTGGGCGAGCAGGTCACCGACTGGCAGGGGACCTTCCACGCCGCACCGGAGGACGGCGTCGCCGACGTCGTCGCCCGCTACCGGGAGGCCGTCGAGCGTGCGAACGCCGTCCTCGACGGGTGCACGGACCTCGGCGAGCCGGTCCCCCGGCCGCGGCCGGGCCGTCCCGCGCCCAGCGTCCGCTGGGCGCTCACCCACATGATCGAGGAGACCGGCCGCCACGCCGGTCACGCGGACATCCTCCGTGAGCTGATCGACGGCACGACAGGGCGCTGACCCCGCCCGGTCCCCTGGTTGACGGCGCGTCAGAGCGGGTCGGTGGAAGCACGCCGGAACCTCCACCCCGCGGGTGTGTGCCGTGTCACGCCCCCAAAGGTCGCCCAAGTTGCCTGCATCACAGCGGAAATGTCCCTTTGGCGTCCATGCTCGGAACGGATGCCGACGCCCGAAGCAGAGCGCAGCGGCGTTTTCCCGGACGTTCCCGGATCTTCCCGGGTGTGAAGTGCCAAGTACCCCGTTCCCAGGCACTCCTGACGTCCTCCCCCGTTCCCCGCAGAAAGGCGCGAACCGTGGCCGCATACCTGTGCCCTCCCGCCGTGATACACGGCGAGCACACCGTGGAGACCGACCAGATCGTGGCGGAAGTACGCGGCCGGCACCCGCACGCGCCGTGGGCGCCCCGGATCGACGGCATCGCGGCCAGTACGGGCATCGAGACCCGCGGGTGGATGCTGCCGCTGGAGACCGCCGTCGCACCCGGTGACGGGAGCGGCCCGGTGGCCGGCGGCATCGGGGCGGCCCGAGAGGCGCTGGCCCGCGACGGGTTCACCGAGCAGGACGTGGACCGCGCGGTCGCCGCCCTGGAGTCGATACCCGCGCCGCAGACCGTCCAGGAGCGCACCGCGCCGGCCTGGGAGGCCGTGCGGGCCTACGGGGAGCGCGCGGCACGCGGGGCCCTGCAGATCGCCGGGCTGGACGCCTCGGACGTCGACTGTCTGATAACCAGTCACTCCACCACCCCGGCGCTGCCGGGTCTGGACGTCGCACTGGCCAACAGGCTTCCGCTCCGCAACGACGTGATGCTGCTGCCGGCCACGCAGTGGGCCTGCGTGGCCGGGACCCGCTCCCTGGCGCTGGCGGCCGAACTCGTGGCCGCGGACCCCGACCGGGTGGTCCTGGTCGTGATCGCGGAGGCGCTCAGCACGACCTACCAGCCCGCGGACGACACTCTGGAGTCCCTGATCGTCCGGCTGCTGTTCGCGGACACCGCGGTCGCCGCGGTGGTCACGGGCCGCCCGCGGCCCGAGTCGGTGCTGCGGCTGGACACCGCCTGGCACCACACCCTGCCGGGCACCCAGGACCTGCACCGCCTGGACACCCGGTCGGACGGCACCCACTTCGTGATGGACCGGCGCGGGCCGCGCGCCGTACAGGAGACGGTCACCGCCATGTGGGAGTGGCTGCGCCTGCGCTACCGGGACCACCCCGACTCCTGGCACCCCGACGTCCTGCTCGCGCACCCCGGCGGGACCCGGGTGCTGGAGTACATGGAGCAGACGATGCCCGACGCGTGGCCGTCGGGGCTGCTGGACTACAGCCGGGACAGCTACACCAGCGGCAACCGCGGCGGCGCCGCCGTGTTCGACATCATGCGCAGGGCGCACGACGCCGGGCGGAAGCCGGGTGATCGTGCCGTCCTGTACGCGGCGGCCCCGGGCCTCACGGCCACCGCCCTGGAAGGGGAGTGGCTGTAGCGCGCCCCGGCCGCGTCACCTCGCGACCTTCGCCCAGACCACCTTGCCGTCGTCCGTCCAGCGCACCCCCCACCCGGTGGTGAGCCGGTGCACCACGTGCAGGCCACGACCAGCGTCGTCGAGGAGCCCGCACGGGCCCAGCCTCGGCCTGCCGTTGCCGGTGTCTCCCACCTCGCACAGCAGGCCGTGACCGGCCCTGATCAGCCGCACCGTGATGGGTCCGCCGGCGAACCGGACCGCGTTGGTGACCAGCTCACTGACCAGCAGCAGCACGCTGTCCCGGGTGTCGTCCCTGCTGCGCCACTGCCGCAGCGACGCGGAGACCAGCGTGCGGGCCCGGGCGGCCGCGTCGTCGCGGGCGGGCAGCCGCCAGGTCGCGGTGTCGCCCTTGCGGTATCCGATCATGCGTGCGAGCAGTAGGGTCACGTCATCACGCCGGCGCCCGGGCGCCAGCGCGGAGACCACGTGCCGAGCGGCCGCCGGCAGGCCGTCCCAGGGGTGCACCGCGGCCACGGCGTCCGCCAGCCTGCCGATGCCCTCGTCGATCGACAGGGCGGGATCCTCCACCAGGCCGTCGGTGTAGAGGGCGAGCAGGGAACCCGGGGGTACGGCGAACGTGTGCACGTCGAACGGCTCCCGCAGCGCGAACTCGGCGCCCAGGCCGGGGTGGGGACGGACCGCGAGCGGGCCGGGGTGCCCGTCCGGGGGCACCAGTACCGGGGGGAGGTGGCCGGCGCTGGCCAGCGCCACGTGGTGGCTGACCGGGTCGTAGACGGCGATGCAGCAGGTCGACCCGAGGGCGCTGTAGCCGGCCGCCAGCCCGGACTCCGCGTCGTCCAACAGCGACACGGTCTCGTCCAGGTGCTCCAGCACCTCGTCGGGCGCCAGCCCCGCGGACAGCAGCGCGCGGGCCTCCATGCTCAGCTGGCCCATGGTCGCCGCGGCTCCCAGGCCGTGCCCGACGACGTCGCCGACCACCAGCGCGGTACGGCCGTCCGGCAGCGGAAAGCTGTTCACCCAGTCACCGCCGACGCCCGCGCTGTCGGGGGTGGCGGGCTGGTAGACGCTGGCGGTCTCGATGGTGTCGCCGCCGGTCCGCGGCAGCAGGCGGCGCTGCAACGCCAGCACCTGCGTGTGCTCGCGCTGGTGCTGGCGGGCCAGGTCGACGTGATGGGAGGTCCTGGCCACCAGTTCCTGCAGGTCGAACAGCTCGCTGTCGTAAAAGGGACGGTCCGCCCGCCGCCAGACCTCCGCCACCCCCAGTACGACGGGCGGCGTGCCCTCCAGGACCAGCGGTATGCACGCCACACCCGCCGACCGCTCACTGGGCACCAGGGCACGCACCAGCCGCGGACTGCCGAGTACCCGCTCGATCGCCTCCCGGTCGGGTATGACGATGGCCTGGGCGGCATCGTCGCGCCGTATCGCTTGCGACAGCAGGCGGCTCGCGTCGCGGGGAAGATCGTCGCCCGGAGTCAGATAGCCCTCGGGCCACGCCCGGTCCGGCACCAGGGCCGCCCGGCGCAGCCGGATGCGCCCCGGCGCCTGATCGGTGACCCCCTCGCCCGTCCACACGGCGAAGTCGAGGTCGATGGCGGCCACGTCTCCCCAGGCCAGCAGGGACTCCGCCAGCGACTGCGCGGTCTCCCCGATGTCCAGCGAGGTGCCGATCGCGGTCTCGGCGGCGTACAGGTGCAGTCTCCTGGCCATGGCGATCAGGGAGACGGTCAGGCCCTCATGGGGTTGCGCGGCGGCCAGGATGCTCATCGAGACCACCAGCTCCGACCCGTCGCGGCGCCGCAGGCGCTGGACCCGGGCGACGTGCGCGTCACCCGTCTCGAGCACCTGCCGCAACCGCCGCGTGACCGTCGGTACGTCCCCGGGCGGCAGAAGATCGACGATCGGGCTCCCGGTCACGACGTCCAGCCCCGCGAAGACGGGGGCGTCCAGATTGCTGCGGGTGATCCGGAGGTCCCGGTCCAGGTTGACCACGCCGAGGATCTGCTCCTGACGGCGGGCCGCCTGGCCGGCGGGTACGGGTCGGCGGGCGGTGCGGTCACCCTGCGAGTCGGCCGGACCGGCGGCCGCTGCCGCTCCGCCGCGCGGGATGTACTTCCCCAAGGCACTGCTGACCAGGTCGAACGGCGACGAGGACGAGGGGGAGGGTGTGGAGTCCATGCGGCTCTCTCCGCTCGCTCACCAACCCCGGCAGCGCCGGGGCCGTACCAGAAGCCGTGCGACGGGACCCCGAGATTCCTGACCGCACACCTCATTCAATAACACCCGGGGCCGCTTCGCCCACACCAGCGGAAAGCGCGGTGAACCGGGACAATGAGGGAATACGGCGCTCACCGACCCCCTGCCTCGCCTGCCGTCTCCGGGTTCAGCCCTGCGGGGTCAGCTTCCCCCGCTTCAGGGTCAGCGTCTCGTCGCAGGCGGCGGCGACCTCCCTGGAGTGCGTCACGACGATCACGCACTTGCCGTCGTCGTGGGCCAGCTTCCGGAAGACCTCGATGATGCCGGCAGCGGTCTCGTGGTCGAGAGCGCCGGTCGGCTCGTCGGCGAAGAGGACGTCGACCTCGCAGGCGAGCGCGCGGGCGATGGCCACGCGCTGCTGCTGTCCGCCGGAGAGCTGGAGTGTGCGGCGGGTGCGGTCCCCGGGCTCGATGCCGAGGAGGCCGAGCAGTTCGTTGGCGCGCTGCTTCCTGCGGCCGCCCTTGACCCCGGTGATCTCCATGGCGGAGGTCACGTTCTGGACGGCGTTCATGTAGGTGAGCAGGTTCAGCGACTGGAACACGGTGGCCACGTGCCGGTTGCGGTACGTGCCCAGACCGAGCTGGGCCACGTCGCGGCCCTTGAAGCGGACGCTGCCGGAGGTGGGCGCGTCGAGTCCGCTGGCCAGGGACAGCAGCGTCGTCTTGCCCGAGCCGGACGGGCCGACGACGGCGTACATGCGGCCGGCCTCGAAGGCGTACGAGACGGACTTGAGGACGACGCGACGACGGCTGCCGGTGCTGAACGTGCGGCTCACGTCGGTGAGTTCGAGGATCGGCGCGGTCGTGCCGCCGGGAGCGTTCGTGTCGGTGGTGGGAGTGGTGGTCACGTCAGTCGCCCTTCGTGAGGATGTCGCGCGGGTTCAGGCGCAGGACGCGGGCGCCGGGGACGAGGGTGGCCAGGGCGGCGATGCCGAGTCCGGTGGCGCCTACCTTGGCGATGTCGGTCGGGCCGAGTTTCACGTCGAGCGAGTCAATGGGGTCGGCCTTGGGCTGGTCGTCTCCCTGCCTGCTCAGGCCGCTGGGGTCGCTGTAGTTCGGTTGGAGGCTGTCGTTCTCGGCTTGCTTGGTGGCCGAGTCGACTTCGCCGGCGAGCAGCCTGTTGCCGATCGCCTCGGAGAGGAATTGACTGCCCACGCCTGCGAGTCCGATGGCGATGACGGCGCAGGCGACGACCTCGACGAGGTGCTGGCCGAGCAGCTTGGGCTTCTTCTCGCCGAGGGAGAGCAGGATGCCCAGTTCGCCGCGGCGCTCGCGCAGGTTGGAGGCGACGACGAGGGCGAGGATGATCGTGCCGGCGACGGCGACGAGCCACACGGTGACCGTCGCGAAGCTCGCGGTCTTGGTGATGGGGCCGACGAGCGTCTTGTATTGCTTGTCGTTGACCGTGATCGGGAAGATCTGGAGATCGGCGCCCGCCTTCTTGGCGTCTTCCTTGAGCTGGTCCAGGTCGTTGGGGTCGTCCAGCGTGAAGGTGGCCGACTTGAGGGTGCCGCCGCCGTCGGTGGTGTTGCCGCCGAGGAGGCTGGCGCCCTCGATGTTCGCGTAGACCTGGTTGGCCGGGTCCATCATCGCGGGCACGTACTGTCCCGTGTCGGCCGTGCTGTTCTTGTAGATGCCGATGACCTTGAACTCGTGCTCCGACGTGTCCACGCCCGGCATCAGCGAGCCGATCTTGAGCTTGACCTCGTCGCCGACGTCGAGCTTGTTCTCCCTGGCCACACGCTCCTCGACGACGATCTCGTCCTTCTTGGTGTCCGGTCCGACGCCCTTCCCGGCGATCGTCTTGGAGTCGCCGTTGCGGAAGGCGCTCAGCTCGTCGAGCTTGCGCACACCGTCCACCTTGAACAGGTCGGTGCCGGTCGTGTCCTGACCCGCGGGCGCCGGGACCGGCTGGTAGAGCTTGGTGGTCTTGGTGGGGAAGGCCGCCCCGTCCGCCGTGTAATTGCAGTCGGCGACCACGGACGACTTGCAGATCTTGTCGACCAGACCGCGCTTCAGGTCGCCGGCGGATCCGATGGTGCCGGGGTTCTGCCCGCTGCCCTCGCTGCCGTTGTTCTTGCCCGACGCCAGCAGCCCGTTCACGTCGAGCTGCATCGTGGCCACCGCGCCGACGCTCTTCTTGGCGTTGTCGGCCGCGCGCGCCGCCGCCGACTGGATCAGGAATCCGGACAGCACCAGGGTGCAGATGACGAAGAAGAGGCCGCCCAGCATGAGGGTCTTGCCCGGAGCGCCGGTGAGCCGCCACCAGGCGCGTTTGAAGAGGTTCATGGACGGCACGCTATGAAGCCGGAGCTTTGAGCGACGTTTGCGAAATGGCTGCTCGGACGCCTCCTCATACATGAATCAAAGACGGCATCTGGTAGACGTGATGGAAACGCCGGTAAACGGCCGAAAGCCCTTCGGCCGCCTGGCGCGTTCTCAGGGAATTCTCAGCAACGGTGAAAGGGCCGACACGGATGCGGGTCTTGGTGGTCGAGGACGAGCGGTACATGGCGCGCGTCCTGGAGCTCGGGCTGCGTCGCGAGGCCATCGCCGTCGATGTCGTCCACGACGGGGCGACGGCCTTGGAGCGGGTCACGGTGTACGACTACGACGCGGTGGTCCTGGACCGTGACCTGCCGGGTGTGCACGGCGACGAGGTGTGCCGCCGCATCGTCGGGATGGGCCTGGCCTGCCGCGTGCTGATGCTCACGGCGGCGGGCCGGCTCGGCGACAAGGTGGAGGGGCTGGGCCTCGGCGCGGACGACTATCTCGCGAAGCCCTTCGACTTTCCCGAACTGGTCGCCCGATTGCGCGCCCTGTATCGGCGCAGCCCCATGGCGCATTCCCCGGTCCTGACGTTCGCCGACCTGACCTTCGACACGCACAGACGCCGGGTGATGCGCCGTGGCGCGGAAATCAAACTCACGCCGAAGGAAATGTCCGTCCTGGAACTGCTGATGCGCGCCGACGGCGGAGTGCTGAGCGCGGAGTACCTGCTCGACAAGGCATGGGACGCGCACGCCGATCCTCTCACCAACGCGGTCCGGCTCGTGGTGCACACGCTGCGCAAGAAGCTCGGCGAACCACAGCTCGTGCACACCGCGATCAGCGCGGGCTACTACCTGGGCACGAAGTGAGGCGCCGCCGGGGCCGCGAGCGCCGGCCGCGCACGCTGAGCATCCACGCCCGGCTCTTCTTCGGCTTCGGCGCCGCGCTTACGGCCTGCTCGGCGCTGATGGTGGCGATCATCTACGTCGGGATCCGCTATCTGCCGACGTACGACTTCACGACGCCGATCGTCGTGCCGCAGACCGAGGCGAGCCCGCCGCACGTCGCGCCGAAGTACGAGTCGGACATCCAGGACGCGCCTCTCGATCGGGGCGACACGATCGACGCGTCCGGCCTGATCCGCGACAAGGAGGACGTGTGGGCGACGGTCCTCGCGCTGTCCATCGGCGGCGTGGTCGTGGTACTCGGCGTCGGCCTGGGCGCGGGCTGGCTCCTGTCGCGGCGGCTGCTCGCACCGCTGCACACCATCAGTCGGGCGGCGGCCAAGGCCGGCGAGGGCGACCTGTCGTACCGGATCGACGCCCGGGGCCCACATGACGAGTTGAGGCAGCTCGCCGACACCTTCGACACGACGTTGGGGCGTCTGGAGGAGTCGTTCGCGGCGCATCAGCGGTTCGCCGCGAACGCCTCGCACGAGCTGCTCACACCGCTCGCGACGACCCGGGCGATTCTTCAGATGGCCGACGGTGGCACGTCGAAGGAGGAGTTCGCCGAACTGGTGCCGATGCTGCGCGAGACCAACGAGCGCAACATCCGGGTCGTGCGGGAGCTGCTGCGGCTCGCGGCGGCGGAGCAGGAGACCCACCACACCGAACCGGTGGACATGGCCGAGCTGGCGGAACAGGCCGTCGCCGATCAGCGGACCGGCGCAGGCGCCGGCGACGTGGTGATCACCTTCACGATCGACACCCTCGAACCCTGCGACGTCAGGGGCAGCGAGACGCTGCTGCGGCAGCTCGTCGTGAACCTCCTCGACAACGCCCGTACGCACAACGTGCCCGGTGGGACGGTCGATGTGCGGGTCGACCGCGTGGCCGACGCCATCGTCCTGGAGGTCGCGAACACGGGCCCGCCCATCGCCCTCGAGGTGGTGGACCGCCTCTTCGAGCCCTTCTACCGGGCCCGCCCCCGCGTGGCCAGCGACCGCAGCGGCCACGGCCTGGGCCTCGCGATCGTCCGGACCATCGTGCGCGGCCACCACGGCGCCGTGACGGCCCGGGCGAGGGCCACCGGCGGCCTTTTCCTGCGGGTCGAGCTGCCGGCCTGGCAGGACGCGCCGACAGACTGAGCCGGCCGGCTAGGGGAGCCGCGGTGTCCCTCACGGCCGAACACGCTCCCGGCGCCGCGGAACACGCCACTCGGCTCATGCGGATCGCCATCGAGGGCCTGGGCGTGTCCGGACACCGCACCCACGAGTGATCCGCGCCCGCTTCGTTCGGCGATTGTGGAGGGGGGGTCAGCTCCAGACCCGTCGTTCCTGGCCGCGGGGGTCGTCGACCTGGGTCCACTCGGCGTCGATGCGCATGGTGGCCCGGCGGTCGGTGTCGTACGGGTCCCAGCCGGGGTCGCCGGTCCGGGCGAACCGGATCCAGGTCTCGTGGACGCGGGTGGCGAGGCCCTTGGGGGCCTTGTCGGGGCCGAGCAGGGCGCCCGGGCCGCTGAGTTCGGGCCGGTCCGCGAGGTCGAAGACGAAGGGCAGTTCGACCGCGTGGGTGGCGCCGAGTTCTCCGTCCAGGGCGTGGGAGCGCCAGGCGAACTCGTAGGCGTGGGTGGCGGACCGCGGGTGGGCGGCATGGGCGTCGGCCAAGGCGCGGCTGCCCGCGCCGAACAGGGCGTCGGCCATGATGGCGGAGCGCAGTTCCGCGAAGGACGCCTCGGGGCGGGACGTGCGGTAGGTCTCGACGAGCAGCGCCGGATCGGGGTGCGAGCGTTCGGCGGCCGCGTCGACGTCGGCGGCGGTCGAGGTGGCGTACTTGCCCACCGGCACCAGGTAGAGGTTGCCCTCTTCGGTGTTGGTGCCGACGAGCAGGTCGACGTCGGCGGCGAGACCGGCGGCGACGGATGCGGCGGGCTGGGTTTCGAGTACCAGGCTGAAGGGGCTGAGGCCGATCAGCGGGTCGCGGTGGGTCTCGGTCCGCAGGTCGATGCCCGCGAGCTTGGAGGCCGTCTCGACCAGCCGCTCGTCGGGGACGTCGGCGAAGGCGTCGACTCGGGGCTCGATGCCCAGGGCCTCGGCCGCGGCCTTGGTGACGCGGGCGGCCTGCTCGGGCGTGAACGCGCCCAGGCCGGTGCCGCTCTGCACGATCGCCCGGTGGAACAGGCCGGCGGCCTCGGGGGTGGCGAGGACGCCGCCGACGGTGGTCGCCCCGGCCGACTGACCGAAGAGGGTGACGTTGTGCGGGTCACCACCGAAGGCGGAGATGTTCTCCCGCACCCAGCGCAGCGCGGCGACGACGTCGAGCAGGCCGCGGTTGGCGGGCGCCCCGGGGATGTCGAGGAACCCGGCGATGCCGAGCCGGTAGTTGAGGGTGACGAGGACGACACCGTCACGGGCGAACGCGGAGCCGTCGTACAGGGTGGACCGCGTCGATCCGGCGACGAAGCCGCCGCCGTGGACGAACACCATGACCGGCAGTTCGTCACCGCCGGCGGCGGGCGTGAAGACGTTGACGGTGAGGTAGTCCTCGCCGCGGCTCCAACCGGTACCGAAGTAGGGGGCCATGTCGACGTTGCCGAGCTTGCGTCCGGACTGCGGGGCGTTGGGTCCTGGCACGGTCGCGACCCGTACGCCGTCCCACGGCTCGTGCGGCTGCGGCGGGGCGAACCGCCCGGCGCCGCGGGGCGGAGCGGCGTAGGGGATGTTCAGGAAGGTGAGGGTGTCGCCCTGGCACAGGCCGCGAACGGCGCCCTGTGCGGTGGTCACGACGGGGTCGGGGTGGTGGTTCGTCTCTCCTGTCCTTCCGCGGGCCTAGGCCGGCTCGGTGTACTTGGCGAAGGCCGCCCAGCTCTTGACGGCGAACTTGCTTCCCTCGCGGACGACTTCGGCGGCGCCGTGGCCGCCGAGGTGCGCGGGGAAGACGAGTGCGTTGCTGTCGGCCGCCGAGCCCAGAAGCCTGTGGCGGGTGGCGCGGGCTTCGGCGGGGTCCTCGCAGAAGCAGCTGTTGGCGTCGGGCTCGACGATCTGGATCGGGCTGTGCATCAGGTCGCCGACGAACAGGGCCCGGTCGGAGCCGGACTCCAGCCTCAGCACGGACGAGCCGGGGGTGTGGCCGGGGGCGAGGTCGAGGCGCAGGTTGCGGTCGATTCGGTGGCTGTCCTCCCACAGCTGGGTGAGGCCGGCCTCGTGCACGGGGGCGACGCTGTCCTCGAAGACGTTCTGGTTGCCGCGGCCGAGCAGCGTCTTGATGTCGTTGGCGGGGTTCCAGTAGTCGAAGTCCGGCTTGGCCATGAGGTAGGTGGCGTTGGGGAACGTCGGTACCCAGGTCCGGCCGTCGAGGTAGGTGTTCCAGCCGACGTGGTCGATGTGCAGGTGCGTGTTGATCACGATGTCGACGTCCTCGGGGCGGACCCCGGCGCGGGCGAGATTGCCCAGGAAGTCGGTTTCCAGGCGGCTCCACACAGGGGCGTACGGCCGGTCCTTGTGGTTGCCGACGCCGGTGTCGACCAGGATGGTCCTGCCCTCGCTGCGCAGGACCCAGGTCTGGATCGCCGAGTTGACGATCCGGGTCTCGGCGTCCAGGAAGTCCGGAACCAGCCAGGAACGGTGCGTGTCCCACGCCTCCGCCGGGCTCTCCGGGACGAACGCCTCGGGCGTCAGGTCGACGGGGCCGTAGTACTCCCGGACTCGGGTCACGGTGACATCGCCCAGGGTGATGGTGTCCACGGTTCTCTCCAGTTCGATCGGTTCCGCGTGCTCGGGCCGCGGACGCGGGCGAGACGCGGATGAGCGGACTCTTGACGGGGGCGGCGGTGCCGCGGGTGCCGCGGCCTGGCGGCAGAAGGTCAGCAGAAGGTCAGATGCCGGGGGGCAGACCGTCTGGCCTTCGCCGGGGGCAGACCGTCTGGTCTTCGCCGGTGAGAACAGGGCCGTCCGCTGGGCGAGTCCGTTCCGTGAACGACCCTGTTCCGCAATGGTGCGTCGCAGGTGGGGGGCCGCGGTATGCGTCACGTGACTGCACCTGGACGCGGCGGTCGACGACTCGTCGTGTGAGGCCGCAAGCCGACGGGACGAAGGCGTCGTGCGGTTTCGCGCGCGCGTGTAAGCCGTGCACGCGCGCGCGGGAGCCGTGCACGCACGCGTGGGTCGTCGGCGGTGCGCGCCCCGAAGGCGCGGTGTCCTTCGGGGCGCGCGTCAGCAGTTCCGGTTCAGGCGTTGTAGCCACCGTGGGCGTCCAGCACCGCGCCCGTGACGTACGACGCGCCGGGGCTCGCCAGGAAGGCGATCGCCGCGGCGATTTCGTCGGGGTGCCCCATGCGTTGCAGGGACAGCGAGCTGAGCAGGGCCTTGAGGGTGTCGGGGTCCGGCGGTTGCATACCGCTGTCCATCAGCCCGGCTTCCACGACGTTGGCCGTGATGTCGCGGGGCCCGAGGTCCCGTGCGACCCCCATGGTGTACCTCTCGATGCCTGACTTGGTCGCCGAGTAGTCGGCAACGCCCGGGACGCCGACCCGGGAGCCCAGTCCGGAACTCACCGTGATGATGCGGCCGCCCGCGCGCAGCACACGGGAGGCGGCCCGTATGACGGCGATCACGCCGAGGTAGTTGGTGGCGTGCATCCGGTCCAGCGCGGCGGTGTCGGCGTCCGGGTCGTCCACCGTGCGGCCCTGCTCCACCGAGATCGCCGCGTTGTTGACGAGGATGTCCAGGCCGCCGAAGCGCGCGACCACGTCGTCGATCAGCGCCGGCGCCCGGCTCGTGTCCGCCTGGTCGGACTTGAAGGCGACGGCCTTGGCTCCCTTGCCGTGCACCTCGTCGACGACGGCCTGCGCCTGCTTCTCGGAGCTGACGTAGGTGAAGGCGACGTCGGCGCCCTGCTCGGCCAGCAGTCGTACGGTCGCGGCTCCCAGTCCGCGCGACCCCCCGGTGACCAGGGCGACCTTGCCCGTGAGTGGCTTGCTCATTCTTCTCACCTCGTTGATTGATCCTTCCCGGATCCTTCCCGGCAGTCGCAACGCTAATTGTTACGACAGCCCGTTGCAACCTTCGCGGTTACGACTGCGCTGTCGTAACATGAAGCGTTGCGTCCGAGAGGCGAGAGGAGGGGCTCATGAGTGCCAACAGCAGGTT
This sequence comes from Streptomyces sp. NPDC058812, assembly GCF_042744565.1. Lineage (NCBI taxonomy): Bacteria > Bacillati > Actinomycetota > Actinomycetes > Kitasatosporales > Streptomycetaceae > Streptomyces > Streptomyces sp. NPDC058812. Next base: position 21,158 of record NZ_JBHYOB010000009.1, on the reverse strand, counting down.
GACCATCGCCGCCCACGCGCTGGCCTGGATCGGCCTCTACCAGCGCCAGGGCCATGAGGTCGCCACCTCAGAGCAGATCGCGACCAGCGCGAACACCAACCCCGTGGTGATCAGGCGGCTGCTCGGCGAGCTGCGCAAGGCCGGGCTCGTGGAGTCCCGGCGGGGCGTGGGCGCGGGCTGGTCGCTGGCGCGCGAGCTGGGGTCGATGACCCTGCTCGACGTGTACGAGGCAGTGGAACCCGGCCCGCTGTTCGCGATGCACCGCAACACCCCGGACCAGGGATGCGTGGTGGGTTACGGCATCCAGCCGGCGATGCAGGGCATCTACGAGGGCATCGAGGAGACCCTGAGACACGAGCTGGCCCGCGTCACGCTCGAGAACGTACTCCGGGACGTGCTCGCGGCACCTCGCTAGGGGGATCGTGCGGAATTGACGCTGCCCATTCCTCCGTGCACTGCTGGAAGCGCTGTGGTGGGTCGGGAAACCGAGACCGCGGAGATCATGAAGCGAACGGCCGCCGACCGGTCCCACAGCGCGGTGCTGATCGTCGAGGGCGACCCCGGTGCCGGCAAGAGCGTCCTGCTCGACCTCGCCGTGAAGCGTACGCGCGGGGCCGGCCATCGGGTGCTGCGAGCGGTCGGCAGCGAGTCCGAGGCGCATCTCGCGTTCGCCGGTCTGCACCAGATGCTCCGCCCGGTGCTCGGCGACTTGGACGGCCTGCCGGCACGGCAGCGTTCCTCACTCCGGGTCGCTCTGGGACTGGCCGAACACGCCGAGCCCCCCGATGCCATGCTCGTCGGCCTGGCGGTGCTGACCCTGGTGTCGGATCTGGCGGAACCGGCACCGCTGCTCGTGGTGGTCGACGACGCCCAGTGGATCGACCGCGCGTCGCTGGACGTTCTCTCCTTCATGGCCCGGCGCATGGACAGCGAGCCCGTGACGCTGCTGATGGGCGTGCGTGCCGCGGCCGTGCTGCCCGGGTTCGAGAAGGGGTACGAGCGCCTGGAGATCGGCCCCTTGAGCGGTGACGCGGCGAACCGGTTGCTCGATGAGCAGCCGACGCGGCCCACCGGCCGCACCCGGGTTCGGATTCTGCAGGAGGCGGCGGGCAATCCGCTGGCCCTGGTCGAGCTCGCCCGCGCCGCCGCGAGCAGACAGCCGGAGGGCAGCGGAGTGGAGGGCAGCGGAGTGGAGGGCAGCGGAGTGGAGGGCCCGCTGCCCGTCACCGACCGGCTGGAAGGGATCTTCGCGCGGCACGTGCTCCACCTGCCGGAAGCCACCCGCCGCGCCCTGCTGCTGCTCGCCGCCGCTGACACGGCGGACGCGCCGGTGGCCGCGCGGGGCCTGCCCGAGGCGGACGACACGATGTGGGCGCCCGCCGAACGGGCCGGTCTCGTACGGCAGGACAGCGCCGGGATCTCCTTCCGCCACCCGCTCGTCCGCTCGGCGGTCTACCACGCCGCGTCGTTCGAGGAACGCAGGCGCGCACATCTCGCGCTCGCCCAGCTGCTGGGCGAGGAGCCCGACCGCCGCGCCTGGCACCTCGCGGCCGCGACCGTGCGGCCCGACGAGCAGGTGTCGGCGGTCCTCCTGGAGACAGCCGGCCGGGCCCGGCGCCGGGGCGGCCACGCGGCCGCTGCCGCCGCTCTGGAGCGCGCCGCGCAACTCAGTCCGCGCCGCGCGGACCAGGCGCGGCTGCTGGCCGACGCCGCGGACATGGCCGTCTTCACCGGTCAGCTCGGCTGGGTGGCACACCTGGCCGGCGAGGTCCGAAAGCGCAGCGACGACCCGGCGCTGATCAGCCGGGCCGCGCTGGCGACGGGGCAACTCATGACCATGGGCCCGCACCACACGGCCGCCTTCGCGCTGCTGGCGCGCATCGCCGACGAGGCGGCGGACGCCCGGTCGCCCCGCCTGCTGGACGCCCTCGCCGCGGCGGCGGTGGTCCGCTACTACTCGGGCGAGGAGTCCCAGCGGCAGCGGATCGAGGCCCTGCTCTCCGATGTGCCGGACTCCGCCGCGGGTGGTGCGCTGCGTGCCTGGGTACTGGCCGTCTCCGATCCCGCCGGCGCGGGAGCGTCCCTCGCCCCGGCGCTGCCACAGCTGATCGCCGAGGTCAGGGACGACGCCAGGTCTCTGACCGCGCTCGCCGTCGTGGCCTGGCTCCTCGACCAGACCGCCCTCGCCGCCAGGACCTTCGACGAGGCGTTCGGCCGCTGGCAGGCCCATGGCCCGCTACCGGCCGGTCTGGGCTGCGCCGTCGGCTGGGCCTATCTGGAGCAGGGCCGCTGGGCCGAGGCCCGCTCGGTGGCCGCCGAGATCGCGGTGGTGGCCTCGCAGGCCGGACTGGACCACGCCGAGGCGTGCGCCCGAGCGCTCGAGGCGACAGCAGCGGCGTTGCTCGGTGAGTCGGCCGACGCACGCAGCAATGCCGAGCAGGCACTGGCCCTCGTCGATCCGCTGGAAAGCCGCTCCGTCGCGGTCTGCGCCCGCCGTGCGCTGGGGCTGGCGGCGGTGGCCGAGGGTGACTACGACACCGCGTACGCGCAGTTCCGCTCCGCCTTCACCGAGGACGGCGACCCGGCCCACTACCACGTCTCCTGCACCGTCCTGGCCGAACTCGCCGCGGCGGCCGTCCGCCGAGGACAGCGCGAACACGCCGCGGAACTGCTGGAGCGGTCGGTGCGGCGCCTGGGCACCGGCATGTCGGCACGTGTCTCCCTCCTGGTCGAGCGAGGCCGCGCCCTGCTCGCCGAACCGGAGCACGCCGAACGGCACTTCCAGGCGGCGCTGGCGGACGGAGCGGGCGAGCAGTGGCCCTTCGAGCGGGCACAGACCCGGCTGGACTACGGGGAGTGGCTGCGCCGACAGCGTCGTATCGCGGAGGCCCGCCCGCTGCTGACCGGAGCACTCGACACGTTCCAGCGGCTCGGCGCCCGACCCTGGATCGAACGCGCGAAGGCGGAACTGCGAGCCGCCGGTATCGAGGCGACCAGCGTCGTCCCCAGCGCGATCACCGAACTCAGCCCCCAGCAGCAGCAGATCGTCCAGCTCGCGGCCCGCGGCCTGACCAACCGTGAGATCGGGGAGAAGCTGTTCCTCTCTCCGCGTACGGTCGGCTCCCACCTCTACCGGGTGTTCCCCAAGCTGGGCATCACCGCCCGCTCGCAGCTGCGCGACGTGGTCGACGGCGCCCATCCAGCGAGACAGAGGAAAAGGGCCTGACCCCGGAGAGTCAGACCCTGATCGACCTGCATGTTCGCCAGATCAGCGACGTGGCGACAGGTCAGCCGCTACACGTTGAAGCGGAACTCCACCACGTCCCCGTCCTGCATCACGTAGTCCTTGCCCTCCATGCGCGCCTTGCCCTTGGCGCGGGCCTCCGCGACCGAGCCGGTGGTCACCAGGTCGTCGAAGGAGATGACCTCGGCCTTGATGAAGCCCTTCTGGAAGTCGGTGTGGATGACACCGGCGGCCTCGGGGGCGGTGGCGCCCTTGTTGATGGTCCAGGCGCGGGATTCCTTGGGGCCGGCGGTCAGGTAGGTCTGCAGGCCGAGGGTGCGGAAGCCGACGTGGGCGAGGGTGGCGAGGCCGGGCTCCTCCTGGCCGACGGACTGGAGGAGCTCCAGGGCCTCGTCCTCCTCCAGCTCCGCGAGGTCCGCCTCCAGCTTGGCGTTGAGGAAGATCGCCTCGGCGGGGGCGACCAGGGCGCGCTGCTCGTCCTTGAAGTCCTCGTCGGTCAGCTCGTCCTCGTCGACGTTGAAGACGTAGAGGAAGGGCTTGGTGGTGAGGAGGTGCAGGTCGTGGAGGAGCTCGGCGCGCTCGCTGCCCTGGAGGATGCCGTGCGCGAAGAGCGTGTCGCCCTTCTCCAGGATCTCCTTGGCCTCCTCGACCGCCTTGACCTTGGGCTGGATGTCCTTCTTGATCCGGGACTCCTTCTGGAGGCGCGGGAGGACCTTCTCGATGGTCTGGAGGTCGGCGAGGATCAGCTCGGTGTTGATCGTCTCGATGTCGTCCTTGGGTGAGACCTTGCCGTCGACGTGGACGACGTTCTCGTCCTTGAAGGCGCGGATGACCTGGCAGATCGCGTCGGACTCGCGGATGTTGGCGAGGAACTTGTTGCCCAGGCCCTCGCCCTCGCTCGCGCCGCGCACGATGCCCGCGATGTCGACGAAGTCGACCGTCGCCGGGAGGACCTTGTCCGAGGAGAAGATCTCGGCCAGCTTGGCCAGGCGGGGGTCCGGGACGCCCACGACGCCGACGTTCGGCTCGATCGTGGCGAACGGGTAGTTGGCCGCGAGCACGTCGTTCTTGGTCAGGGCGTTGAACAGGGTCGACTTGCCGACATTCGGCAGACCGACGATTCCGATCGTGAGCGACACGTTGCGACTTCCCGTACGTGAGGATGCGGAGGGGTGGAGCGGGTGGGGCGGGCCAGGCAGGGGCCGATCCACCAGTCTACGGGGTGGCCGGTACCGGCCCCGCGCGGTGTCGAACGCTGGGCCAAGCTGTGCCCGACGGCGTGTCTGTCGGGCTATTCGGCACATAAACCGACCTAAGTTGGTCCAGTGGAGCAACACAGGACGCGACCTGCGCAGTACGGACCGCGACGGGGCCGGGCGCCGCTGCCCCCGCAGGGGCGGGGAGCGGGCGGCGCCGGGGTCGGGCGGGCCGTCGCGCGCCCGGTCGGGGCGGGTGCGGGGGGCGGCGGTCCGCGTAGACCGGCCGCGGCACGCCCCGCGACGCCGCGGCCGGCGGCGCGGTCCGGTTCTCCGGTGGCGCGGGCGGTGCGCGCCCTGCGCGGGATGCCCAATCCACGGCTGACCGGGCTGGGCAGCGGCCTGTTCTGCGCGGCGGTGATGCTGGTGCTCGGTTTCCTCGACCAGTTGCTGTTCGGCGCGTCCCTGACGGTGTACGGCGTGCTGTTCCTGCCGGTGTGCCTGCTCACCGCGCTCTGGGTGCGCAAGGGGGACCTGCTGACCGCCCCCGTCGTCGTGCCGATCGCCTTCGCCGTGGGCCTGGTGACCGTCGCCGAGAGCGGCAAGGGGGTGCCGGGGCGGCTGATGGGGCTCGTCACCGCCCTGGCCACCGAGGCGGGCTGGCTGTACGGCGGGACACTGGTCGCGGGGTCGACCGTGATCGTCCGGAGGGTCCGGCTGCTGCGGCGCCGCCGGGCCGCCGTCCGGGCCCGTACGCCCGCGTGACGGCGGGTTCAGCCCGCGGCCCGCCGGCCGGCTCCCTCCGCCGCCCGCATCGCCGCGCCCACGATCCCGGCGTTGTTCTGGAGCTGCGCGGGGACGATCTCGGCCTGGACGCCCTCGATGTAGTGCAGGAATTTGTGCGCCTTGCGGCTGACCCCGCCGCCGATGACGAACAGCTCGGGTGAGAACAGCATCTCGACGTGGGCGAGGTAGTGCTGCACCCGGTGGGCCCAGTGCTCCCAGGACAGGTCGTGGTCCTCCTTGACCTTGCTGGAGGCGCGCTTCTCCGCGTCGTGGCCGTCCAGCTCCAGGTGGCCCAGCTCGCTGTTCGGGACGAGGACGCCGTCGGTGAAGACGGCGCTGCCGATGCCGGTGCCGAAGGTGAGCAGGACGACCGTGCCCTTCCGGTCGCGGCCGGCGCCGAAGTGCATCTCGGCGACGCCCGCCGCGTCCGCGTCGTTGACGACCGTCACGTCGAGCCCGCCGAGCCGCTCACTGAACAGGGCGCGCGCGTCCGTGTCGACCCAGCTCTTGTCGACGTTGGCCGCCGTGCGGACCATGGCGCCGCCCGTGACCACACCCGGGAAGGTGAGTCCGACCGGTCCGGTCCAGCCGAAGTGCTCGACGACCTGTTTCACCCCGTCGGCCACGCCGTCGGGGGTCGCCGGGTGCGGGGTCAGTACCTTGCAGCGCTCCTGGGCCAGGGCGCCCCTGTCGAGGTCCACAGGGGCGCCCTTGATCCCGGATCCGCCGATGTCCACGCCGAAGATCTGCATGGCACCACGTTACGACGGACGACTGACGGTCACGCCCCGGCCGTGCCCGAGCCGCCCCGCTGCGCCACCAGGGACGCCGCCTCCTCGCGCAGGTCGCGGCGGAGTTCCTTGGGCAGCGAGAAGATGATCGACTCCTCGGCGGCCTTGACGATCTCCACGTCCTCGAAGCCGCGCTGCGACAGCCACTCCAGGACCTGCTCGACCAGCACGTCCGGGACGGAGGCGCCGGAGGTGACGCCGACCGTGGTGACGCCCTCCAGCCAGGACTCGTCGATCTCGTCGGCGAAGTCCACCAGGTACGCCGCGCGGGAGCCCGCCTGCTTGGCGACCTCGACGAGGCGCTTGGAGTTGGAGGAGTTGCGCGAGCCGACCACGATCACCAGCTCGGCCTCGGCGCCCATCTGCTTCACGGCGAGCTGGCGGTTCTGCGTGGCGTAGCAGATGTCGTCGCTCGGCGGGGAGATGAGCTGCGGGAACTTTTCCTTGAGCGCGTCGACGGTCTCCATGGTCTCGTCGACGGAGAGGGTGGTCTGGGAGAGCCAGACCACCTTCGACGGGTCGCGGACCTCGACCTTGGCGACGTCCTCGGGGCCGTCGACGAGCTGGATGTGGTCGGGGGCCTCGCCGGAGGTGCCGATGACCTCCTCGTGGCCCTCGTGGCCGATCAGGAGGATGTCGTAGTCGTCGTCCGCGAAACGGACGGCTTCCTTGTGCACCTTGGTGACGAGCGGGCAGGTGGCGTCGATGGTGGCGAGCTTGCCGCGCTCGGCCTCCTCGTGGACGACGGGGGCCACACCGTGCGCGGAGAACATGACGATGTTCCCCTCGGGGACCTCCTCCGTCCGCTCGACGAAGATGGCGCCCTTCTTCTCCAGGGTCTGGACGACGTACTTGTTGTGGACGATCTCGTGCCGGACGTAGACCGGAGCCCCGTACTGCTCCAGGGCTTTCTCGACGGCGATCACGGCGCGGTCCACACCCGCGCAGTAGCCACGGGGGGCGGCGAGCAGGACACGGCGGCCAGGCGAAGCAGTCATGGCACCCATCGTAAGGCCGCGTTCGGCGGGTCAAAGATCGCGTGGGTACGACGTCGCCCGGGAGACTGACGGGGACGTTGAAGGGGACGCTGACGGGGGCGTTCCGAGGCACAGTCCGATGCGCTGGCGGAGGCACGATGTCCGAGACCGGTACGGCGGCCCAGGGGGCCGGTGAGGAACACCAGCTGAAGCGCAGCCTGGGCTTCAGGGACCTGGTCGTCTACGGGCTCCTGTTCATCGCGCCCATGGCGCCGGTCGGCGTGTTCGGCACGCTGGACGCCAAGTCGCACGGCGCGGTGGCTCTGGTGTACGTCGTCGCCACGATCGCGATGGCGTTCACCGCATTCAGCTACGCGCAGATGGTGCGGGTGGTCCCCCAGGCGGGGTCGGTGTTCGCGTACGCGCGCGCGGGGCTCGGCAACGGGGCCGGTTTCGTCGCCGGCTGGATGGCGATGCTGGACTACGTCCTCATCCCGGCGGTGGCGTACCTCTTCTCCGGCATCGCGATGGAGGCGCTGGTTCCGGAGGTGTCGCGGTGGGTGTGGACGGCGATCGCGGTGGTCGTCACGACGCTGCTGAACCTGTGGGGGGTGCGCGCGGCGGCCCGGGTGGGCTTCCTGGTGCTCGCCATGGAGATCGTGGTCCTGGTGGTGTTCGTGGTGGCGGCGATCGTGGTCCTCGCGCGCGACGGTGCCGAGCGGGGCTGGCTGTCGCCGCTGTCCGGGGACGGCACGCAGGGGGCGTTCGCGCTGTCGGCGGTCGTCGGCGCGGTGTCGGTCGCGGTGCTGTCGTACCTGGGTTTCGACGCGATCGCGACCTTCGCGGAGGAGGTCACCGGCGGCTCGGCGAAGGTCGCGCGTGCGCTGCTGTTCTGCCTGGCGCTGGCGGGCGTGCTGTTCGTGGCGCAGACGTATCTGGTGGCGCTGCTGGAGCCGGTGTCGTCGGCGCAACTGGCGGCGGAGCCGGAGCGGCAGGGGTCGGCGTTCTACGACGCCGTGGACGCGTCGGTCGGAACGTGGCTGCACGACCTGGTGGCGGTGAGCAAGGCGATCGGCGCTGCGTTCGCGGCGCTGGCCGGGCAGGCGGCGGCCGGGCGGCTGCTCTTCGCGATGGGCCGCGACCGGCGGCTGCCGAAGGCGCTGTCGCGGACGGACTCCGGGGTGCCGCGCGTGGCGCTGCTGGTCGCCGCCGTGATCACCATGGTGGCGGCGGTGTGGGCGGCGCGCCGGGACGACGGTCTCGACCATCTGGTCTCGGTGGTCGACGTCGGCGCCCTGACCGCGTTCACGATGCTCCACGCGAGCGTGGTGGGCTGGTTCGTCGTCCGGCGCCTCGGTGGCACGGTGAGCTGGTGGCGCCACGCGCTGATTCCGGTGCTGGGGGCGGCGATCACCATCGCGGTGATCGTGGAGGCGTCGAGGACCGCGCAGGTGGTCGGGGCGATCTGGCTGGTGGTGGGGTTGGTGGTACTGGCGGTGCAGGCACGCGGGAGGCGCTCGGTGGGGGCGTGAGGCGGGTGAGCCGGGCCCGGCGAAGGGCGACGCGTGCCGGGGCGGGTTGTCACACCCGGCCGTTACGCTCGGGCGCATGGCTGTTAACTCGACTCCCGAAGCCCCGCTGCCCGTGGGCGAGGTGTCACGGCTGATCGGGGGCTGGATCGACCGGCTCGGCGCGGTGTGGGTCGAGGGTCAGATCACGCAGTTGTCGCGGCGGCCGGGTGCCGGTGTCGTCTTCCTGACGCTGCGCGACCCGTCGTACGACATCTCCGTGAGCGTGACCTGCTACCGGCAGGTGTTCGACGCGGTGGCGGACGTGGTGGGCGAGGGCGCGCGCGTCGTCGTACACGCCAAGCCGGAGTGGTACGCCCCGCGTGGCCAGCTGTCGCTGCGGGCCGCCGAGATCAAGCCGGTGGGTGTCGGGGAGCTGCTCGCTCGCCTGGAGCAGCTGAAGAAGGCACTCGCGCGCGAGGGACTGTTCGCGCCGGAGCGGAAGAAGCCGCTGCCGTTCCTGCCGCAGCTGATCGGCCTGGTGTGCGGGCGGGCGTCGGCGGCCGAGCGGGACGTCCTGGAGAACGCCCGGCACCGCTGGCCCGCCGTCCGCTTCGAGGTGCGCAATGTCCCCGTGCAGGGCGTGCACGCCGTGCCGCAGGTGGTGCAGGCGGTGAAGGAGCTGGACGCGATGGACGACGTGGACGTGATCGTCGTCGCGCGGGGTGGCGGCAGCGTGGAGGATCTGCTGCCGTTCTCCGACGAGCAGCTGGTGCGGGCGGTCGCCGCGTGCCGTACGCCGGTCGTCTCGGCGATCGGCCACGAGCCGGACAATCCGCTGCTTGACCATGTCGCCGACCTGCGCGCCTCCACGCCGACCGACGCCGCCAAGAAGGTCGTGCCGGACGTCGGCGAGGAGTACGAGCGGGTGCGCCAGCTGCGGGACCGCGCCCGGCGCTGCGTGGCGGCCTACGTCGACCGCGAGGAGCGGGGACTGGCCCACGCGCTGGCCCGGCCGTCGATACAGGATCCGCACCGGATGATCGACGAGCGGGCCGAGCAGGTGACGGCGCTGCTGGAGCGGGGCCGCCGTTCGCTGCGGCACCACCTCGACCGGGCCGACTCCGAGCTGACGCACACGCACGCGCGCGTGGTGGCCCTCTCCCCCGCCGCGACCCTGAAGCGCGGGTACGCCGTGCTGCAGCGGGCCGACGGCCACGCCGTCCGTGACCCGGGCGAGGTGGAGCCGGGTGAGACGCTCCGCGCACGCGTCTCCGAGGGAGATTTCTCCGTACGAGTCGACGCATAGGGTGGGTGGATGACCAGCGAGGTGGAGCAGCCGACGGCCGTGTCCGAGGCGCTCGGGTACGAGCAGGCGAGAGACGAGCTGATCGAGGTCGTACGGCGGCTGGAGGCCGGCGGTACGACGCTGGAGGAGTCCCTCGCCCTGTGGGAGCGGGGCGAGGAGCTGGCGAAGGTCTGCCGCCGCTGGCTGGACGGCGCCCGGGCCCGCCTCGACGCGGCGCTGGCCGAGGAGGCCGGGGCGGAGGACGAGGACCGCTAGGGCCGCCCGCGCGGGGAGGACGGGCTGCTTCCCGCTTGCCCTACTTCCCGCCGCCCTGCTCCCCGCTGTCCTCGGCCAGGGTGTGCGCGACGAGCGCGTTGGCGTGTCCGTGGCCCAGTGCGTGCTCGGTCTTGAGCCAGGCGACGAGCTCCATGTGCTTGGTGAGCGACGAGGAGCGGATCAGCTCCTTCCACTCCGCGACCGGGCGGCCGTACTTCTTCTCGATCGACGGGAAGTAGGAGGCGGGGCCCTTGACGGTGGCGGTCATGTCGGTGCGCTCCCTGGGTGCGAGTGACGGTGAACTGCCCTGTAGGACCGCGGTCGGCGACGGAAGTGATCGCCAACCGCAAGTGATCCACGTCACTGTGAAGCGGATCACCACACTCCCTTTTTGGTTGAAGCTTGAACTTCTTTGTCGTAGCGTCGCCCTTGTCAACGGCTCCCCGCCGACCTGCGCGGAGCGCCGACGCACACCCCGAGGAAGATCACGTATGTCTCTCGTTCTTGACCCCGCCGCCCAGGATCTGCTGTTCCGCGAGGCCCGCACCGCGAACACCTTCACCGACGAGCCGGTGACCGACGAGCAGGTGCAGGCGATCTACGACCTGGTCAAGTACGGCCCTACCGCCTTCAACCAGTCGCCGCTGCGCATCACGCTGGTCCGCTCCCCCGAGGCCCGCGAGCGTCTCGTCCAGCACATGGCCGAGGGCAACCGGCCCAAGACGGCCGCCGCCCCGCTGGTCGCGATCCTGTCGGCGGACAACGAGTTCCACGAGGAACTGCCCGCGCTCTTCCCGCACTTCCCGCAGGCCAAGGACGCCTTCTTCAGCGAGCGCCCGGTGCGCGAGGGCGCCGCCACGCTGAACGCCGCCCTGCAGGCCGCGTACTTCATCGTCGGCGTCCGCGCCGCGGGTCTCGCCGCCGGCCCGATGACCGGCCTCGACTTCGAGGGCGTCCGCAAGGAGTTCCTGGACGACGACCACACCCCGCTGATGGTCGTCAACATCGGCCGGCCGGGCCCGGACGCCTGGTTCCCGCGTTCCCCGCGCCTGGCGTACGACCAGGTCGTCACCACGGTCTGAGCCGCGCGACCCGATGACGTGACGAAGCCCCCGGCGAGGTGCCGGGGGCTTCGTCACGTCATCGGCCTGCGGCGGAGGCTCACGTCAGCTTCAGCGCCGCCGCCATCCTGCTCAGCTGGTCGAACGAGCCCGTACCCGCCACGACCGTCGTCGCGCCCTTCATTCCGTCCGCGTCGTGCAGCACCAGCGCGTCGTACCGGCCGCCCGTGTACCGGGTCCACGTCCGGCCGCCGATCTCCTGAGTCGCCTCGGTCTCCCGTGCTCCCTGGCTGGCGTCGTCGATGAACGTGGACGGCTTCTGCGTGGACTGCTCGATCGCCACGTACTCGCCGTCCGGGGCGTGGAAGCCCAGGTGCCATGCCTCGAACTCGTCACCCCGGAAGCGGACGGAGGTCGGCTTCCAGTCCTTGGAGAGGCCCTCCGGCGCTGCCACCGGGTACGACGCCGCGCGCTGCGCGGTGAGCAGCTCGACCCGGTAGTCCACCCGCTTGACGGGGGGCTCGCCGTCGTCGTGCGGAATGAAGATCCAGATCACGCCCGCCGCGAGCACGATGAGCCCGAGGGAGAGGATCATGTCCCGGGCCGACTTCTGCTTGCCTTGCATACCTGCCACGCCCCCTATCGTCGCAGGTGCCTGGTCCGCTCATACGTGGGGTCCCCTGCTCATTTTGTCGGACTGACGATAGAGTGCGGCTCACACCCTCATCCGGCCGTCGTCGTATCAGAAAGGTGCGCTCCGATGACCGAGCATCATCTGCCGTCCGAGCTGGACGTCCCCTCAGAGGCCCCCGACCGCAACCTCGCCATGGAACTCGTGCGGGTCACCGAAGCCGCGGCGATGGCCGCCGGCCGCTGGGTCGGGCGCGGCGACAAGAACGGCGCCGACGGCGCCGCGGTGCGCGCCATGCGGACCCTCGTCCACACCGTCTCGATGAACGGCGTCGTCGTCATCGGCGAGGGCGAGAAGGACGAGGCCCCGATGCTCTTCAACGGGGAGCGGGTCGGCGACGGGACCGGGGCCGAGGTCGACATCGCCGTCGACCCGATCGACGGCACCACGCTGACCGCCAACGGCATGACCAACGCCATCGCGGTGCTGGCCGCCGCCGAGCGGGGCTCCATGTTCGACCCGTCCGCGGTCTTCTACATGGACAAGCTGGTCACCGGGCCGGAGGCCGCCGACTTCGTCGACATCAACGCGCCCGTGTCCGTGAACATCCGCCGGATCGCCAAGGCCAAGCGACGCACCCCCGAGGACGTCACCGTCGTCATCCTCGACCGACCCCGGCACCAGGGCCTCATCAAGGAGGTCCGGGAGACCGGCGCCCGCATCAAGCTGATCTCCGACGGCGACGTGGCCGGCTCGATCCTGGCGCTGCGCGAGGGCACCGGCATCGACCTGCTGCTCGGCGTCGGCGGCACGCCGGAGGGCATCATCTCGGCCTGCGCCGTGAAGTGCCTGGGCGGCACCATCCAGGGCAAGCTGTGGCCCAAGGACGACGAGGAACGGCAGCGCGCGATCGACGCCGGGCACGACCTGGACCGCGTGCTGACCACCGACGACCTGGTCTCCGGGGACAACGTCTTCTTCGTCGCGACCGGCATCACCGACGGTGAGCTGCTGCGCGGGGTGCGGTACCGGTCCGAGATCGCCACGACCGACTCGATCGTGATGCGGTCCAAGTCGGGCACGGTGCGGCGGATCGACTCCGAGCACCGGCTGAGCAAGCTGCGGGCGTACAGCGCGGTGGATTTCGACCGGGCGAAGTGACTCCGCCGGTTTCGCGGGGCGCCCTCTGAGGTGGGGAGTTCCTGTCTCGTGGCGAGTGCGGGCGCGCTGTGGCTGGTCACGCCCGCGCGGCGGAGCCGCAGATCAGACACAGCCCCGCGCCCGTGGCGTCAAAAGGGCACCCTCGGTGCGGTGAGGGTGCCCTTTCGCGTGCCTGGGTTCTATCCGGCCGCCGCTATGCGGCCCGTCGTACGGGCGGCGTTCTTCAGCTCCACGTCGCGGCGGCGGCGGCGGGCCAGGACCACGCGGCGTTCGGCGGCGGTGAGGCCGCCCCAGACGCCGTAGGGCTCGGGCTGCAGGAGGGCGTGCTCGCGGCACTCGACCATGACCGGGCAGCGCGCGCAGACGCGCTTGGCCGCCTCCTCGCGGGAGAGCCGGGCGGCGGTGGGTTCCTTGGAGGGTGCGAAGAACAGTCCGGCCTCGTCGCGCCGGCACACCGCCTCGGTGTGCCAGGGAGCGTCTTGGTCCCTGTCCCGCACGGGCACCCGCTGGGCCGGAACGGCGGCTACCTGCAGGGACGAATGCGGCGGTTGCAGCACGGTCTACTCCTGACGACGGCTTCGCGAGCGAGAGACGATGCGTCAAGGCTTACCCGTTGTACGCGCGCCTATGCACTGGGTTTCCAACCGCCGCCGGTGCCGCGCTACAGGTGCTTGCGCAAACCCTTGTCGACCTTGCGGTGCACCCGGTCGAGGATGTCCGCGACGACCCTGCCGCGCTTGGGACGCGCCTCGACGCTGCCCAGCACCGCCCAGCCGTCCACGTAGATGACGGGGGCCTCGGCCTCGGCCGAGTCGAGTGTGTGGACCTCGAAGCTGCCGAGCACGCCGCCGCCCGCGCCGCGCAGCGACACGTTCTCCGGGACGCGCACCTCGACGCTGCCGAAGATCGAGAACGCCTTGATCACGACCTGCTGGTGCTCGAAGACCGCCTCGCTGAGGTCTATCTCGACGCTGCCGAAGACCGCGTACGCGTGGATACGGCGGCTCGCCCGCCAGCGGCCCTTGCGGACCGCGCTGCTGAACACCGCCACCAGGTTCTCGTCGGCTTCGGCCGGGATGGCGCCGGCGGTGGGGCGGTTGGGAGCCGGAGCGGCGCCCGTGCCCCGCCCGGCGTGCGCGGCGGGCAGGTCCTGGACGAAGACGTCCAGCTCACCGACCGTCCTGGCGGCCAGCACGCCCTCGACGCGCTCGGCGTGCTCCTCGGCGGTGAGCCGTCCCTCGGCGAGGGCCTCGCGCAGCATGTCGGTGACGCGGTCTCGGTCGGCGTCCGAGGCGCGCATCTCGGAGACGGGCGCTGCGGTGCCGCGCGGTGCCGCGTCCTGCGGTTGGGCGTGCTTCTGAAGGTCCACGGCAGCAGCGTACCGAAACGCGATAGATCGCGACTACCCCTGTGGACAACCTTGTCTCAACTCTGTGCCCGACACCGTGCGCGGCTCTGCGCCCGACACCGTGCGCGGCTCTGCGCGCGACCTACTGAGCCTTACCTCACAAGCTCGTCCCCGACGGCAGGTTTTACGCTGGTGGACGCTGCCAATGGAGGCGAGCCGTCGTTGCTGAGGAATTCAGCCGCGCGTGATGCCGAGTGAGGAATGGGCGAGATGCCTGAGTTCGCGTACACCGATCTGCTCCCCCAGGGAGAGGACACCACTCCGTACCGGCTGGTGACCTCCGAGGGTGTCTCCACCTTCGAGGCCGACGGGCGGACCTTCCTCAAGGTGGAGCCCGAGGCGCTGCGCAAGCTGGCCGAGGAGGCCATCCACGACATCCAGCACTACCTGCGCCCGGCCCACCTGGCGCAGCTGCGCCGCATCATCGACGACCCCGAGGCGTCGGGCAACGACAAGTTCGTGGCGCTGGACCTGCTGAAGAACGCGAACATCGCGGCGGCGGGCGTGCTGCCGATGTGCCAGGACACCGGCACGGCGATCGTCATGGGCAAGCGCGGCCAGAACGTCCTGACGGCGGGCGGCGACGAGGAGGCCCTGAGCCGGGGCATCTACGACGCGTACAAGAACCTGAACCTGCGCTACTCGCAGATGGCTCCGCTCACCATGTGGGAGGAGAAGAACACCGGCTCCAACCTCCCGGCCCAGATCGAGCTGTACGCGACCGACGGCGGCGCCTACAAGTTCCTGTTCATGGCGAAGGGCGGGGGCTCGGCCAACAAGTCGTTCCTCTACCAGGAGACGAAGGCCGTCCTGAACGAGGCCTCCATGATGAAGTTCCTGGAGGAGAAGATCCGCTCGCTGGGCACGGCCGCCTGCCCGCCGTACCACCTGGCGATCGTGGTCGGCGGCACGTCGGCGGAGTACGCGCTGAAGACCGCGAAGTACGCCTCCGCGCACTACCTGGACGAGATCCCCGCCGAGGGTTCGGAGCTCGGACACGGCTTCCGGGACCAGGACCTGGAGGAGAAGGTCTTCGAGCTGACGCAGAAGATCGGCATCGGCGCGCAGTTCGGCGGCAAGTACTTCTGCCACGACGTGCGCGTGGTGCGGCTGCCGCGGCACGGCGCGTCCTGCCCGGTCGCCATCGCGGTGTCCTGCTCGGCGGACCGGCAGGCGGTCGCGAAGATCACCGCCGAGGGCGTCTTCCTGGAGCAGCTGGAGACCGACCCCGCGCGGTTCCTGCCGGAGACCACGGACGAGCAGCTGGCGGAGGAGGGCGCCCGCGGCGAAGCCGCTGATCGGCAGAGTGTCAAGGTCGACCTCAACCAGCCCATGGACGACATCCTGGCCGAGCTGACGAAGCACCCGGTCAAGACCCGGCTGTCGCTGACCGGCCCGCTGGTCGTGGCGCGTGACATCGCGCACGCCAAGATCAAGGAGCGCCTGGACGCGGGCGAGGAGATGCCGCAGTACCTGAAGGACCACCCGGTGTACTACGCCGGTCCGGCGAAGACGCCGGAGGGGTACGCGTCCGGGTCCTTCGGTCCGACGACGGCCGGGCGCATGGACTCCTACGTGGAGCAGTTCCAGGCGGCGGGCGGCTCCAAGGTGATGCTGGCCAAGGGCAACCGGAGCAAGCAGGTCACGGACGCCTGCGACACGCACGGCGGCTTCTACCTCGGCTCCATCGGCGGACCGGCGGCGCGCCTCGCCCAGGACTGCATCAAGAAGGTCGAGGTCGTCGAGTACGAGGAGCTCGGCATGGAGGCGGTCTGGAAGATCGAGGTGGAGGACTTCCCGGCGTTCATCGTGGTGGACGACAAGGGCAACGACTTCTTCCAGGACCCGGCGCCGGCGCCGACGTTCACGAGCATTCCGGTGCGGGGGCCCGGGCTCGCCTGAGCCCGGCCGGTGACGGTTCACCTCCACGGGGAACAGTGGTCGCATCCAGGACGCTGTGACACGTGGAGGTGATCGTCGATGGCCGACGAGCAGGACAGGACCGAGTACCGCACCGAGCACGACTCCATGGGTGAGGTGCGGGTTCCCGCCCACGCCAAGTGGCGTGCCCAGACGCAGCGGGCGGTGCAGAACTTCCCCGTGTCCGGGCAGCGCATCGAACGCGCCCACATCGAGGCACTCGCCCGGATCAAGGGCGCGGCGGCCAAGGTCAACGCCGAGCTGGGGGTCCTGGACCAGGACGTCGCCGGCGCGATCCAGGCGGCGGCCGGGGAGGTCGCCGAGGGGAAGTGGGACGAGCACTTCCCCGTGGACGTGTTCCAGACGGGGTCGGGGACCTCGTCCAACATGAACACCAACGAGGTCGTCGCCACCCTCGCCACCGAGCGGCTCGGCCGGGACGTGCACCCCAACGACCACGTCAACGCCTCCCAGTCGTCCAACGACGTCTTCCCGTCGTCGATCCACATCGCCGCGACCGCCGCCGTCACCCGTGACCTGATCCCGGCCCTCGACCACCTCGCCGGCGCCCTGGAGCGCAAGGCCGAGGAGTTCGGCGACGTCGTGAAGTCCGGGCGTACGCACCTCATGGACGCCACACCGGTCACGCTGGGGCAGGAGTTCGGCGGATACGCGGCGCAGGTGCGGTACGGCATCGAGCGGCTTCAGGCGTCCCTCCCCCGCCTCGCCGAGCTGCCGCTGGGCGGCACCGCGGTCGGCACCGGCATCAACACCCCGCCCGGCTTCTCCGCCGCCGTCATCGAGGAGGTGGCCCGCGCGACGGGGCTGCCGCTGACCGAGGCGCGCGACCACTTCGAGGCGCAGGGTGCCCGGGACGGGATCGTCGAGACGAGTGGGCAGCTGCGGACCATCGCCGTCGGCCTGACGAAGATCGCCAATGACCTGCGGTGGATGGCGTCCGGGCCGCGGACGGGGCTGGCGGAGATCTCCCTGCCCGACCTCCAGCCGGGGTCGTCCATCATGCCCGGCAAGGTCAACCCGGTGGTCCCCGAGGCCGTGCTCATGGTCGCCGCCCAGGTCACCGGCAACGACGCGACGGTCGCCGCGGCGGGAGCGGCCGGCAACTTCGAGCTGAACGTCATGCTGCCGGTCATCGCCAAGAACGTACTGGAGTCGGTCCGGCTGCTCGCCAACGTCTCGCGGCTGCTGGCCGACCGGACCGTCGACGGCATCGTCGCCCACCGCGAACGGGCCCGCGAGTACGCCGAGTCCTCGCCGTCCGTGGTCACGCCGCTCAACAAGTACATCGGGTACGAGGAGGCCGCCAAGGTCGCCAAGAAGGCGCTGGCCGAGCGGAAGACGATCCGTCAGGTCGTGCTGGAGGGCGGCTACGTCGAGCGCGGCGACCTCACGAACGGGCAGCTGGACGAGGCGCTGGACGTGCTGCGGATGACCCACCCGTGACCGGGTGACCGTCGTAGGGCGCTCGCGAACGCTCGTGGACGTGGGGCGCTCGTCCGCGATCACCGGCGCGCCAGGTGGCAAGGGCACCTAATATCTGTCCATGGCAGACGGTGAAGCGGTGAGCGCGGCGACGGAAGCGGGGGCCGAGGGGGGCGGTCCGGCGGCCCCGGCGGGGTACTGGGCGCCCGGCAGTCGGATCCTGTGGCGCTACCGGGAGAACGGCGGCCCGCACCTCCACATCGTGCGCCCCGTCACCGTCGTACGGGACGACGCCGACCTGCTCGCCGTGTGGCTGGCCCCCGGCACCGACTGCGTGAAGCCGGTACTCGCCGACGGCACGCCCGTGCACCTGGAACCGCTGGTCTCGCGCTACACCAAACCGCGCACCGTGCAGCGCGACCGGTGGTTCGGCACGGGGGTGCTGAAGCTGGCCCGGCCCGGCGATCCCTGGTCGGTGTGGCTGTTCTGGGATCCGGGCTGGCGGTTCAAGAACTGGTACGTGAACCTGGAGGAGCCGCTGGCCCGTTGGGAGGGCGGAGTGGACTCCGAGGACCACTTCCTGGACATCTCCGTCCACCCGGACCGCACCTGGCACTGGCGGGACGAGGACGAGTTCGCCCAGGCCCAGCGGGACCGGCTGATGGACGCCCGGCTCGCCGAGCGGGTGCGGAAGGCGGGCCGTGCCGCGGTGGCGGAGATCCGCGCCTGGGGCTCCCCGTTCGCGGACGGCTGGGAACACTGGCGACCGGATCCGTCCTGGCCGGTACCGTCGCTGCCCGGGGACTGGGACCGCACACCCGCGCACGTGTCCTCATGAGACCCTTGATACGCCCCCGGGCAGGAAACGTAGGATCGTCCTCCGCAAGGGAGCGCGGCACCAACCGGCGGAGCGTGCGCTGTGCTTGACCGATCGTCACCGAGGGGCGGCAGGACGTGAGCGAGAGGTACGAGGGCAACACGGATACGGGCCGCAGACGGCCCGCCGGTGACACAGGAACAGCTTCTGACCACGCGGCGATCCCGTTCCCGGGGCACGTATTCCGGGTATCGGGATCTCTGCGGGACGAACTGCACGCGCCGCGCGCAGTCCCGGACGGATGGATTCGACACGCGTGACGGAGCACCCGACCTCCTTCGACCGCCCCACGGTGGGCGGCGACCCCGCGGATCCCCGCGGGGCGCTCCTGCGTACCCCCGTGCCGCCGCGCGCCCCCGGGTCCGCGTTACCGGCACAGGGGCGCCCCGGAGAGACGCCGCCCCCCGCGGGCGGCGACTCCTCCGGCGCCTTCGAGCACGTCCAGCCGGGCGCCGAGCAGGCCGCCGAGCCCGACACGCACCGCCCGCGGCCCACGTCCGACGGCGTCCCGGCCCAGCCCGGCGGCGCGCAGACCGGAGCGGGGGCCGTCCCCGGAGCCGTACCCGAAGCCGTCGCCGGTTCCGGGACACCGGCGGGGGTGGAGCGCCGTGGCGCGCCGCTGGAGCCGGACCGCCGTACCGGACAGCCCACCGCGCCGGGACAGCCCACGCCCATGCGGCGGGACGGGGACCGGCTGCGGTTCGTGGGAGCCGCGACCCGGCGGATCGCCCGGGGCATGGACCTGGACGAGATCGTGATGGGGCTGTGCCGGGCCACCGTGCCGACGTTCGCGGACGCGATCCTGGTCTATCTGCGCGAGCCGCTGCCGGTCGGCGACGAGCGGCCCACGGGCCCCCTGGTGCTGCGGTTGCGCCGCACCGACCGGATACCGGCCGAACGGGACACCGAGAGCGGCTTCACGCCCGCGGCCCAGCCCGAGCCCTCCGAGCTGGACACGGTCGGCTCCGAGCTGTGCGAGGTGCGGCCGGGCAGCGCGCTCGCCGAGGTGCTGCGCGGGGTGCGACCGGTCTTCACGGACACGCCCGCCGCCCGCGCCGCGCTGCCGGAACTGCTCGGCGACGACCGGGATTTCGCCGTACCCGACGGCCGGCGGGCGATCCTCGCGCCGTTGCGCGGCCGGCGCCGGGTGATCGGGGCCGCGCTGTTCCTGCGCGGCCCGGAGCGCGTCGCCTTCGAGGCCGACGACCTGCTGGTCGCCGCCCAGCTCGCCACGCACAGCGCGCTCGGCATCGACAAGGCGGTGCTGTACGGGCGTGAGGCGTACATCGCCGACGAGTTGCAGCGCACCATGCTCCCGGAGAACCTGCCGCGCTGCACCGGCGTACGGCTCGCCTCCCGCTACCTCCCGGCCGCCGAGACGGCGCGGGTCGGCGGCGACTGGTACGACGCCATCCCGCTGCCCGGCAGCCGGGTCGCGCTGGTCGTCGGGGACGTGATGGGCCACTCCATGACGTCGGCGGCCATCATGGGCCAACTGCGGACCACGGCGCAGACCCTGGCCGGGCTCGACCTGCCCCCGCAGGAGGTGCTGCACCACCTCGACGAGCAGGCCCAGCGCCTGGGCACCGACCGCATGGCGACCTGCCTGTACGCCGTGTACGACCCGGTATCGCACCGCATCACCGTCGCCAACGCCGGACACCCGCCGCCCGTGCTGCTGCACCTGGGCGGCCACGCCGAGGTGCTGCGGGTGCCCGCGGGCGCCCCCATCGGGGTCGGCGGCGTGGACTTCGAGGCCGTCGAGCTGGACGCCCCCGCCGGCGCGACCCTGCTCCTCTACACGGACGGGCTGGTCGAGTCCCGGCTGCGCGACGTGTGGACCGGCATAGAGCAGCTGCGGGAGCGCCTCGCGGCGACCGCGCAGCTCACCGGTCCTGACCATCCGCCGCCCCTGGAAGCCCTGTGCGACGAGGTGCTGGACATGCTCGGCCCGGGCGACCGGGACGATGACATCGCACTGCTCGCCGCCCGCTTCGACGGCATCGCGCCCAGCGACGTGGCGTACTGGTTCCTGGAGCCCGATGACACCGCCCCCGGCCGGGCCCGGCGCCTGGCCCGGCGCGCCCTCGCCCGCTGGGGTATGGAGGACCTCACGGACTCGGTGGAGCTGCTGGTCAGCGAGGTCGTGACCAACGCCGTGCGGTACGCCTCGAAGCCGGTCACCCTGCGGCTGCTGCGCACGGACGTGCTGCGCTGCGAGGTCGGCGACGACGTGCCGCAGCTGCCGCGGCTGCGGCAGGCACGGGCGACCGACGAGGGTGGACGCGGGCTGTACCTGGTGAACCGGCTGGCCCGGCGCTGGGGGGCGACGCGGCTGAGCACCGGGAAGGTGGTCTGGTTCGAGCTGAACCGGGGGTGAGGCATCCACGCGCGAAAGGGCGCCCGGTAGTGGTCACCGGGCGCCCTTCGCGCGTTCCTGCCGTCGGTTATCGCTCCTGCCGGTCCACGTCCGGGAAGAGCGGGTTCTCCGGCTCCGTGGACTCACCGCCGGTCGGCGGTGGTTCGGTGGACGGGCTGTTCGACGGCGACTGCGTCGGCGACTCGGACGGCTCCTCGGTCGTCGGATCGTT